>CAZWQX010000011.1:0-12774 GCA_964635965.1 uncultured Cryomorphaceae bacterium | reverse complement strand
TGGACGATGGGAGTACCAGCCCTTCCAGACATGTGGCTCCGTGGTTTGGAATTACACGCTTGAGTTATTCCCAACCCAAATTCACCTTGGAGATCAATGCTCAATACAATGGGGAAATAGCCTTTGAAGACATGAATGTCGGCGAGCAAAACAAACCCTTTCTCTACGCCGAAGATGGAGACGGAAATCCGTTCTCTCCATCTTGGTATACCCTAAATCTCAATGTGATGTACCAATTAACCGATACATGGAGTGTAAGCGGTGGCGTTCAAAACCTGAGCGACCAAAGGTATCGCGCGTACAGCTCGGGAATTGCCGCAGCAGGGAGGAATGTAGTACTGAGTTTGCGGGCAGGATTCTGAGTTTATTTGTCTTAAGAAAAGGGCGCTCTCGTGATAAGAGCGCCCTTTTCAATTGGTTCTTAATTCAGATCAGGATACTGACTTCTTATACATAGAGAAAAAAAGAAAGGGCAGGTAACCGAACACGAAAATCATCGCACCTAAAACGAGAAGAATATCGGCTCCTTGAAGGTGAAAGATTTTGAAGATTATGGACATCCCGATTATAACCGAAGAGGCTATTCCCGAGAAGAATTTTAACCGTGCTGAGAGAGCCCTGGAAATCTCGTATTTATACCTATCCAATGCCCAAAGAGGAATGAAAATCAAAAGAAGAAGAATCAGTCCAATCAGTGAAGCCATGTTGGCTCCGGGCCAATGCATTATTTTAAACAAAGTCCCTACCGAGAAAGTAGCGGCTCCGATAAAGCCTACCAGATACATGAGTTTTTTCATGATAATTATGCGTTTAGAGTTTAATAAAAAGCGTGTTCGTTTTTCGAGGTCATCGAGCCCATTTGGCGCGAGTTCATCAATTGCCGAAGCCAAGGCTTCTTGGAAATTCAGCCCCCTCTTGAGCTTAATTTCCACCACACAACAGAGATGATCGAGTAAATCTTCAAAGAGAGATTCGTGCTTGACTCCTTCTTTTTCGAGTCGGTCTTCAATCAGTGATATTTGATCATCAGTGAGTTTCATGCCGTTTGATAGGGTTTGAAGACGATTTGATTTAAGGTATTGATGAAGTCGCGCAATTCTGCCAAATGGTCTTTTTTGGCCTCTACCCCTTGGGCGGTTAGCGAATAGTATTTTCTTACTCTTTTCCCGATGTAAACTTGTTCAACCTTCAGCAATCCATCTTTTTGGAGTTTCTGTAAAACGGGGTATAGCGATCCGTCTTTCAAGATAATCTTACCATCTGAGAGTTCTTTCACCTTTGTGAAAATCTCATACCCATACATTTTATCCCTCTCTGTGAGCAAGCTCAAAACAATGGGTTGAATGGTTCCTTTTAAAAGTTCTTTCGAATACATAGAACAATATTACATCAAAATACAATACATAGAACTATGATGTATTAAAAATATTGTTCAGCGAAAAGATTATTTGACCTTTTTCAGGACAAACAGTGCATAGGCCGTTTCAAAGACCCATTCAGATATCGGGTCCTTGTACGAATAGAATATTGACTCTGACTCTAAAGTCAGAAGGCCACGGGTAAGCGATTGAAATTGGTCGATGGAATCTGCATGATCAGCAAAGCAGAAGACGAATTCCGTATTCACCGCCGCGGATGTGATCAAATAATTGAGAATCTCACGATCGGATTTTAATTCATGCGGATTAAAGTGAAAAAATCCGTCCAAGAGGATAATATTGTAATTTGACAAATTGGTTACTTCCCAAATATTCCTCTCCTCCACCTCCATCCGAATTCCTAATTCCTCATTCTTAATTCTTAATTGACTTATTCCTTCATGAGAAATATCAATGGCGTGTACCGTATATCCCATTTCGGCGAGAGGAATGGCGTTTCGGCCCTGACCACAACCCACGTCTAATAACCGACCGCGAACTTCCCGAGATGCGAACCATGCCAAGACCTCCGGGAATGGATTTCCGAAATAGTTTTCGTTTTCGTGGTAAATGGAATCGTAGTCCAAATCAGTTGGTTTCGATTCGGTTCGAAATGGTAATATTCAGTGCCTCAACAAGCTCTTTTCCCGTTGCCCGAATGGCGGGAATGGCAACACTATTCCCAAACTGTTTGTAGGCCTGTCCATCACTTACTACAATCTTGAATGTTTCGGGGAAACCCTGCAATCGCGCCCACTCCCTTGGGGTCATTTTTCGAATTCCTTCGCGATTTACTTCTCCTTTGATTCTGGTTACAGGTGTGAAATCCGCAAGTCGATCGTCGTACACCAAATTTCGTTCTCTTCCCATCCCTCCTACCACTATAGCATTTGCTATTCCATCGTCTGGGATGATCTCGTAACCAAAACCGTTTCCCTTTGACTCATGCCTGCGACGATGCTCGCGTAAGGTATTAAGGTATTGAGTGGAGAGGTAGTACTTAACCGATACAGGTGTTTCTTCTTTTACCTCTTCAAATACCGTCGTTTCCTTATCGGGTTCGGGATATTGAAAGGCCTGTGCATCCTCGTTTTCCCGAAATCCAACTATGAAAATTCGCTCCCTGTTCTGAGGGACTCCGAAATGTCGGGCATTCATGATTTCAGGATCAGGCACGGTGTAGCCGAGATCGTTCCGAAGTACATGGAGAATAGTTCGAAGCGTTTTCCCTCGGTCATGATTGACCAACCCTTTTACATTCTCTAAAAAAATGGCTTTGGGGCGTTTACGCCGAATGATTTCAGCAACATCGTGGAAAAGTGTCCCTCGCGTATCGTTGAAACCACCTCTCTTGCCTGCAATGGAGAAAGCCTGACAGGGAAAGCCAGCACACAGAATATCAAAACCATCGGGAATTTGTGACTTCACTCCTTCAGAAGTAATATCGCCGAAAGGCAAATCGCCAAAATTCTCAAAGTATGTTTTTTGAGAATACTTGTCCCATTCGCTGGTAAAAACACAATGGCCTCCCAAACCTTCTAAGGCCAACCGAAATCCACCAATGCCCGCGAACAGATCGATAAATGTAAAGGGGGCATCGTCGGCATGGCGAATCGTTGATCCATCCGGAATAGGCTCGTCTGAGGTGCGCATATATTCTAAGGCAGCATCTCGATAAACCTCCAAACCTGTGTGAATGTAATGCGTGAATGCAGCCTTAAGAAGGTGTGAATCCCGATCGTTTTGAATCATGCCTTGAAATTTAAAAAATTCAGCTCACGCATAGTTCAAATGCCCATCGTTTACGGGAGAATATTTCAAAGAGATTAAATCTTTGACATAATTCTGATGCACTTTCCAAGGAGCTTTGGAACCTTGTTTTGGGAGTACATCTTGCGCGCGCAAAATGTAACCTGCATCGAAATCTAACAACCTCTCCGTGTCGTACTTCTCAGAGTCAAACCTGGGAGTCACTACTTCCTTATTATTTTCAATCATGTAGCGCATGACCTTACCCAAAAAGCGACAACTCAAATCGCATTTTAAAGTCCATGAGGCATTGGTATAACCAATTGCCACACCCAAATTGGGAACTCCTTCGAACATAACCCCTCGATATGCATGGATTTTTGCCGTTTCGAGTTTCTCTCCGTCCACCGTTACATTCATCCCTCCAAAAAGCTGAATTTGAAGTCCCGTTGCGGTGACGATCAAATCTGCTTCCAACTCCTTTCCTGAAGTGAGTTTAATTCCCGATTCGGTAAACTTTTCGATGGTATCTGTCACTACTTCACTTTTACCCTCTTTAATTGATTCAAAAAGATCATTATCGGGTACCAAACACAATCGCTGATCCCAAGGGTTGTAATGTGGATCCCAGTTCTCCTCTTTATAACCTTCTCCCAGCGATTTTTTGATTTGCTTTTTCAAGAAGCCGCGCGCCTTATCGGGGTATTTCCGAGAGGCATTGTAGGTGCCGATTCCAATAAGGATATTTTTCCATCTCGATAAGGCGTAGGCCATTTTGGGAGGAAGGGTTTTCTTAAAAAAGTTGGCGATTGCATCTTCTCTTGGAAGGTTGAGAATAAACGTCGGAGATCGCTGCAGCATTGTCACCTTCCTGGCCTTTTTGGCCAATTCAGGAACCAGTGTAACTGCAGTAGCTCCACTGCCAATTATGACTATGTTCTGATCCGAATAGTCATAATCTTCCGGCCATTTTTGTGGGTGAACCACCTTCCCTTTAAATGCCGATCTGTTCGGGAATTCAGGTTCGTAGCCATGGTCGTAATTGTAATAGCCCGTGCACATGATCACGAATCGACATACAACCTGTTTTGTTTCTTCACCGGCCTGAACAATCAGGTGCCAGCGTTTGAGTTCTGAAGACCAGTTGGCCTCAATTACTCTATGGTTAAATCGGATATGTTCACTAATTCCAAACTCCTTAGCGGTCTCATTGATGTATTCTAAAATGGCCGGACCATCGGCAATTGCTTTGGGACTTTTCCAGGGATTGAAAGAGAATCCGAAAGTGTACATATCGGAATCAGAACGAATTCCTGGGTACTTAAATAAATCCCAGGTGCCACCCATGGCAGCCCTTCCTTCAAAAATTGTGTAGTCCCACTCGGGACAGCTTTTTTGGACATGATAGCCCGCTCCTATTCCCGATAATCCTGCTCCAATAATAGCAACGTCGATGGCTTCCTGCGCTTTCTCCATGCCTTAAAAATACAATGAATTCAAAAGTTTAATTATCAGGATTCTAACAGAGAAAGGCAATTTATAAAAGCCCTACAGGCAAAGGGAAGAAACAGATAACTACTTATCAAGGAACCGCTTTTGCCAAAGAACCAAGCACACAATGTGAGAAGCAAAAATTAACAAATCAATGCTTGGTCAGCATGTAAAGTATACTTTACATTTGTAAAGCAAACTTTACACATTATGGAAACAAAATATTTGATTGAATCTAAATTCAGAAAGCTAGGTGCAGTGCTTTTTATACTGGGGCTCATCGCAGGAATCTTTGCGATTTCGGATTATGAACCTGAGGCGTTGGACGTAAAGGTCCTGATGATATTCGCTGAAGATGAAATATTTGGTGATGCCAAATCTCAACTCATAGACATCCGAGAAGAGAACATATTCAATGAATTAGCCGGTTTAGCGGTAATAATTGGAGGCCTGATTCTTTTACTTTCAAAAAGAAAAGTTGAAGACGAATTAATCATGAAGCTGCGGTTAGAAAGCATTCTTTGGGCTGCTAAAATCAATGCTTTCATTCTCATTTGTGGTATGGTTTTCATTTATGGCCTTAACTACTACTGGGTGATGGTTGTCAATATCATTCTGCTCTACCTCCTATTCGCCGTTCGTTTCGAATGGGTAGTTGCTAAACTTAAAAAGACAGAATAATGAAAAACAGAGTGAAAATTATTCGTCTCGAATTAGGAATTGCACAAGGCGATTTAGCGGATAAAATTTCAGTGAGTAGGCAAACCGTCCATGCTATAGAAAGTGGAAAATACATCCCGTCAACCCTACTTGCCTTGAAGCTTTCGCGCGAATTGGACCAGCCCGTTGATAAACTGTTTTACCTGGAAAAAGAAGATGGGTAAACTAAGCATCGAGTTTTAACCAACGTGAAATCAATTGACTTTTGCGGATCGTTTTTTTTGTAAAAAGAAAAAGCCCCGAAAAACGGGGCTTTAAATGCAAATGCCGAGTGATTAATTGTAGTCGGGAAGCGTTGTATACGCTTTGGCGTATTCGAGCATTTGCGTGGCAAAATCATCCGGATATTCCACCTTTACATCGGTAATTTCTCCATTCTCTTCAGTTGGGACTAAGACGGGATTTATGAAGCCTCCATAAGGAGCGCTGTTGAATCTTTCGGTGCGGCGTAGCACTTCTGCATGAAGTTCTTGATCTACTTGAACCCCATAGGTTTCAACTAGTGCCTTACCCGCTTCATAATCACCCTCGGATTTTATCCTCTGAATCTCCCTTAAGAGGTCTCCGAATAGCTCTTGAAGTCGGTTGTAATCATTTATTTCAAAGTAGGTGTTTCCGTCTCTGGTAACTCTGGAAATAACGTTTTCGTCAGCACCTTTCTCAAAAACCCAAGCCGCAACCAGCTGACGGTTACGCATGTGATCCTCTTCTATGACTTCTCCCGGCTTTAATCGGCGAAGCTGAAGCATCAAACCATTTTTAATGTAATCGTCGTAGGCGTGATATCCCACATCCAGATTATCCATTACACCTATTTCAATAAGCTTAGGATCAAGCATATAGTAAAGAGCTACCAAGTCAGCACGCCCTTCTTCCAAAGTACTGGCGTAATTCTTCAAGGTTTCTTTGGGTGTTCCGATGCCGGGATTCAATTTACCGCTGGCATGACCAATAACCTCATGAAGTGCCGTGTGTAGTTTATCGGCCTGTTTTCCATACTGTTTAGCAAAAGCCATTTCGGTTGAATCGTGGCTGAATTCTTCCAAAAATCCCGAAGTACCCGCAGCGTTATAGGCTGCTACGATATTACCTAAACTCACGGATTTGGATCCGTACTCTGCCCGAATCCAATCGGCATTTGGGAGATTTACCCCAATCGGTGTCGAAGGTGAAGCATCACCTGCTTCGCCTGCTACATTGATGAAGTTATACGAAATGCCCACTACGTTCTCCTTTTTGTGTTCATCTAAAATGGAAGAATTGTCTTCAAAGTATTGGGCGTTGTCTGCCAAAACATTCATTTTCCCTGAGGCATCCAGATCGCGGATTTCAACCACGGTTTCATAGGATCCTCGGTAACCAAGAGGATCATTGTACACTTCAACGAAACCGTTTATGTAGTCTACCGTTCCGCCGATATCCTGAACCCAGGCAATATTGTACTCATCCCACTTGTGTAAGTCACCAGTTTGATAATATTCAATCAAATAATTAATTGCTTCTTTCTGCTTTTCCGACTCCGCAACTTCGGCTGCTTTTTCCAACCAATAGGTCACTCTTTCTAAAGCGGGACCATACATTCCTCCAACCATGTAGGTTTTCTCAACCAATTGATCACCGTCTCTGACCAACTTCGAATTCAAACCGTAAGAAATCGGTCGCTCAGGATCCTTGTCTTTCTTCTTTTCCGCATAGAAGGCTTCTACTTCAGCCTGAGTAAGATCGGGATCATAAAAATTCACAGCACTCGCGAGAACGAGATCCTTGTCAGAATCTTTGCTCACTTTTTTGGCATCAATTGATGGATCGAATATTACATCCTTTACTTCATCGCTAAGTGAATTCCCGGTAGCTTCAAGCAGTTCGTCTAAGTACACCCGTTCGAAACCCGGTTCAAACTTGTCATAAGAATAGTGATGGTGAATTCCGTTCGAGAACCAAATGCGTTTTAGATAGATCTCGAAGGCTTCCCAATTGGAACTTGATTTATCACCCGAATAATTCTCATAAATGTTCTCAAGTGTCCTGCGAATCGTCAAATTGTGACGATAGTTCTGATCGTACATCATGTCGCGACCTGCCAAACCTGCCTGCGTCAAGAAGTACGTTAATTTTTTCTGCTCTAGTGAGAGTTTTTCCCAAGCGGGAATTTGGTATCGAAGAATTTTGAGATCGGCAAATTGTTCCGTCATTGTTTGGAACTCTTCAGCTCCCTCTTGCTGGGTCTCTTCATTACTTGTTGCAGTTTCCGTGGAAGTGCTTTCGCAAGAAAAGAGGAAAATCATTCCAAAAAGGAATGCAGGAAATAGAATTCGAGTAGTAATCTTCATGGGTTGAAATTTGAGGGCCTAAATATATGATTCACGCCGTTTCTTCTTTTTGATTGTTCAAACGGTCATGATGGGTAAGCTATTCTTCCAAGTCCGTATTCGTGCACAATACAGGAACACCTGCATCATTTAAGAGAATATCTTCTTTTTGCATTTTGCCAAAGTGGCGACTATAAGGAGAAACATCAGCAGCAATTGATATCAAATCAATTCCGTTCTCTTTCATTTCTCTAATGGCATGCTGCGCGTAATTATGGTCGTATCTCTTCGTAGTGACATTGCGGTATGACCACTTGTAGTTAGCGTTGTCCAGATACTGTTCTGTTTCCTTGAGATTAATTGAAATTTTCTCATCCGTCTCATCTCCTTCTTTATTGACCACAAGCACGATCACTTCACCTTCGTCGTGTAACAACCTGACTGCTTCGTGAACTTTTTTCATGAAGTTCGGGTGATTGGATATGGGTAACATAACCTTGCTGAAGCCATTTTCAACCAGTACTGAATCAAGGTGTATAACTAAGGTGGTGAATCTCACTTCTCGAACAAACTTGTATATAGCAGAACCATGAAGGCCTATGTCGAAGCCTTCAACTCCTCTTGTACCTGCAACGACCAAATCAGGCTGAACCTTGGTCGCCACCTTTGATAACGTATCAAAAAGGGAACCGCTCTCAACTATGAACTCAATGTTCATCGCTCCGGATAACTCATCTTTAAAGTATGTTTTAATCTCATCAATTTTTTCAGAGTCATTCGGTTTTCCCTCTTTCACTACATGACAAATAGTGAGTTTGGTGTTCTCACCTGAAAGGAATAAAGCCTGTTTGATAGCTTTTTTAGAAGCTTCAATAAAATTCACGAAAACCAGTAGTTTTTTAAATTCCGTTCTCATGGATCGTTCAGTGTTGAAGTGAGTGATGATTAGATTCTGACCCCGAAGATACGCAACCCAAAATGGGTTGCGGTTTTTAATTGTTGTGGAAATTTCAGAAATTGGCAAAAACCAATCACAATCACGATGCGTCTTCGGTCATTTCTGCCCATCGCAATGGGCCTACTTCTTATTTCTTGTCAAAAAGAAGAAGAGCAAACCACTTCCAATTCGGCTATTTCATCTGATGTCGAGTTAATCCTGCAACAGGAAATTGAGCCTTTAAACGGTAGAAGTCCACTAACTCATGGAGAATTAGCTGAGATTTTTTTAGCAGAACTTTCAAGAAATGAAATCATACACTGGAGTGATTACGATGACTATGTTATCTGGAGTGCTGCCTTAGTATCTGATAGCGTTATTAGTGTTGGTTATCAGCCTGAAGGATACAGCGGACTAGAAACCTCCATTCACACTATTGATGTTGAATCAACAGAGTGGAAAAGTGTAAAAACTGCGTTGATCAATTTTGTCGTTGACGAAACAAGAAAAAAGTATCCCTCCATGGATATTGAGTCTAATGATTTGTTGGTCTTTGGAGATAAGCCCTTACCCTATTTTAACATCAGGATATGGGACTATGAGATTCTTTCAAGTCTGAGAAACTTCAATGTTGTGCGCTATGCAGAACCTATGGGATTTGGTTTCGAAGAAACGGGTCCCCTTCGATCGAGCAGCGGATGTGGAGGAAATTCGGGAATCGCAAACCCGAATAGTTCAGACTTTTTTACTGCTCCCCAAGGCGCACGATTAAGTTGGAATTTCGTAGACATGAAGATTCATAAAGCATGGCAAGCAGGAAGCCGTGGAGATGGAATCACCATTGGGGTTATAGACACGGGAATATCACCTGATCAGGCCAAACTGAACGGAGAATTTTCAGGTGGATTTTCGGGAAGTCGATATGTGGAGAAGTATGGTTTTCACGATCCATGCTTTCTGTTTATTTTCTGCGAAAATGATGGGGTGGATGACTTGTGTGGACATGGCACCAATATGGCAGGTACGGCGGTTGGACCGTTTAGCGCAGATGGCTCCTTTTCGGGTGTTGCGTTTCAAAGTAATTTAATCAGCATTAGAGCAACGGCAGACGTTATACATAATACAAGCCCTGAAAAAGATGGGGTTTCAGATGCATATACTTTTCTTGGAAACAGGTCAGATGTAAATATTATTTCGATGTCTCTCGGTGATTTATTCTCAAGCGGACAGATTACTGACGCAATAAACTTCGCGCACAATCAGGGTAAAATGATCTTTACCGCCGCTGGAACTTCTCTTTCATTTACAACATTTGTCGGAGTTATTTTTCCTGCAACTCTTTCAAATACCATTGCAGTTACCGGAATAAAAACGGGGTCTCCGATGCGGAAATGTACTTCTTGCCATAGCGGATCTCAAGTAGATTTTGTTGTAACGATGGAAGATCGAAACAACTCAAGTCGAACCCCGCTTACACTAGCTGATTCCGGCAATGATCCAAATTACACGGGAGGTTCTTCAGTAGCCACGGCAACCGCCGCGGGAATTGCAGCATTGGTGTGGTCAAATGATCTTTCTCAATCTCGAGAGGATGTGCTTGAACTAATGAAAATGGCATCAAATTATTACCCGAATCGGAATGGACAATTCGGTTGGGGAAAAATCGATGCTGAACTTGCTACCCAATAGCAAAGACCGGTTATTATATATCTCAGACAGTAAGAAACTATAGTAGAGAAAAGTCTTCTTCCATTGAAGTCCATTGACTAATTTTAACTAGTCAAACCTCGAAACAATGGAAAAAGAAAGCTTAGTAAATCGTTGGAAAAGAAAAGCTGATGAATTGAAACTTCAATTGCATTTAGGCTCAAAAGATTTGGCCGATCGGTTCGAAGAGGATAAGAAAAACATTAGCGCTTGGGCAGCGGAAAAAAAAGAACAGCTGAAGGAATCATCTTCTGAAAAGGCGGAGCAGCTTAAAATAAAGCTAGAAGAACTCGAACTCCAAGCGGCGTTGGGCAGAGCTGAAAGTCGCGATGCGCTGGAAGAACAACAAAAAAAGATCAGTAAGGCTCTCAGGGATGCTCGTGATAAGGCGGATGAATTTGCAGGTGATGCAAAGGAAGGGTTTCAAGATTTTGCCGAAAAGGCAGATGCTCAAATGGATACTTGGCAAGCCAAATTTGAAATGCTTCAACTGCAACTCAAGCTCGGTGCAGCTGATGCTTCTGATGAGTGACTGCGAACTGCTGACGAAACGACAGGTGGGTCCGTTGTTGCGGGAAGCGACAGAACTGACGAAGATATTCGCTTCGACCAGAAAAACGGCGAGGTCAAAAAAGAACTCGCCAAATCAATTCATGATCTTGAAAACAAAATAAGTGAAGCGGGCAAGCAAACCGGCGAAGGTTGGAATCACTTCAAATCTGAGATGTCTGAGGCGTGGACCCACATCAAGGGCGCTTTCAGCAAGAACTAGAAGATAAGTCGAGATTGAGTCTTGGCTTAATTTGGTAGCACACTTTTTATTTCAGTATTTCGTTATCTTAGATAAGAATCTTCGAGGAGTTTAGGCTTCTTGAAGAAATCTTGGATTGACGATGAAACAGAATGAACCACTAACGTTAGGAGGCGATGGTGAATACTTTCGGCTTATTCGTGAAATCGAAGCCCTTAAACCAACCGCTTCCCTTGCCTGGCAAAAGCTTCAATTTGCGCTTGTAAAATTTAAAGATCTGCTATTCTCAACTAGAGATTTAAGTCAAGAAATTAAAGATCAATTTGACTTATTACAAGTTGAACTGCGCCGATTCAAATTCTCCATCAACCAAAAACCGCTAAGTCTCAAAGTGGCCACGGCAAATACTGTTGGGCCAATCCTATTAGAATGGACCCCGAGAGTATTAAACTCTGAATACGTTATTGAATATGCTCCTTTTCCTTCTAAATCATATCCTGACTGGCAGTATTTGAGCAAAACAAAATCAACACAATTTTCCATTAGGGGACTGGAAGTAGGCCAATCCTTCTGGTTCAGAATTTCGGAGATTACTGAATCTTACCGAATATGAACTAAATAATTAGTTATTACTTTTCTTGAAGTATATTCGCTGCATGAAAAGAATTCTTTCAGGTATTGTTTTTATCCTTTCCATTTCTGTGTTACACGCTCAATCGCAAATTGACGAGTTCAAAGAGATATATGCCAAAGCCATGGAAAGCGGACAAATAGACGAAGCTATTTCGATAAGTCAGGAGTGGATCAAAAAAAATGAACTGAATCCCGAACCCTATTTTCGCACCGCTAAAGCCTATTTAAAAAAGGGCAGAAAAGACGAAGCAGGAAGGTACTTGGAGCAATCTTTAGAGATGGATTCAACCTATATTCCAGCCCTAATTGCATCGGCCGATTTGGCTAAAGCGAAAGGTGATAATCCTATTCTGTTTTACGAAAAACTAATCGCTCTCAATCCCACCAACGCGCTTTTCTATCGAGAAGGAGCGGAAGCATCAATGGAATTTCAAGATGTTCAAAAGGGATTTGCTTATTACGGAATGGCTTACGAACTGGATAGCTTAGATCTAATTACCTTAACGGGATTCGCGAAATTATTTCTGGATTTACGTCAGACTGCAGATGCCGATACCTTGATTACGCGTGCACTAAAAATAGAACCCAATAATAAGGCTCTCAGACTTATGAAAGCCAAAATAGCTTTTGATGCTAAGAAATGGGAGGAAGTTGTTGAATGGACCTTACCCCTTTTAGAAAGTAATCCCTCAATTACTACCCTTCGGTTTGTGGGAATTTCCAAATACCACCTAAGAGAGTACCAAGAATCTATTGACGTATTAAGAAATTTGGCGAACCGCGCTACCGAACTAGACTATCCCCATTATTACATGGCGTTATCAATGGAAAAACTGGGACAGAATGAATTGGCAGAGGTTCAGTACCGCCAGGCAATCAATAAGGCCTTATCTCCAAATCTTGGAGCCTATTATGAGCGATTGGGATTGATTAATCAATCATCGGGTAACCATGAAAAAGCAATTGAAAACCTACGGATGGCCCTTAACTTTTCGGCACGCAGCGAAATTACTTTTCACTTGGCAAAAAGCTATGACATCTATTACCAGGACCCTTCAA
>CAZWQX010000010.1:0-46964 GCA_964635965.1 uncultured Cryomorphaceae bacterium | reverse complement strand
GGGGTTTTTGGAACTGGCAACCGAGTTGGCTAAAGACTTTGGGGACAAATATCCGATTCCAAAGAAAGCGCTGCCAAAATGGTTATTGTTGATAGTTGGTCCGATTGTGAACAAAGCGATTACCCGACATTGGGTGAGAAACAATGTTAATCACACTTGGCAAGCGGACAATTCAAAGAGCAAAAGAGAACTGGAAATCAACTACCACCCACTGCGTGAAAGCATGAGGGATGGATTTCAGCAGATTATTGACAGCGGGGTTATACCTGCAAAGTGAGCCGATATTTAGAAGTTTTTAACCCACGTACGGATTCCGTTTAAACGGAGAGCATTATCTTTAAGTAATTGGTTTTCATCTGCTGATCTATATTACTATGAAAAATTCTATCGTGCTCTTCTTCTGTTCCTGTCTCATATTTTTATCTGCCTGCAATGAGGATAAGGAGAATGATGAAATGGCGGGAGAAAAATATCTTTTATTCGGTCACTTTTATGGCGAGTGTCTTGGAGAACAGTGCATTGAAACATACAAACTAACGGATTCGAATCTCTACGAAGATTTGGAAGATAATTATGGTGGTGGATCCTATGATTTCGTTGAAATGAGCAATGCAGAGTTCGAACTCGTTCAAGATTTGATGACATTCTTACCCCAAGAATTATTGAGTCAACCTGATCAAACTTTTGGCTGCCCTGATTGTCTGGATCAAGGAGGAGTATTAATCAGTCACTTTCAGAATGGAACCGAAAAAACCTGGAGAATCGATAATTCGGTGGACCAGGTTCCTGAGTATTTGCACGACTTTGTAGCAGAAGTGCACGAAAGAATAGCCTTACTAAGTAATTAGTTCAACCTTACTCTGCTTTCATGAAAGAAAAGGATCGGACTGAATCTTCTGAGCGAACCAATCCTTGATACAAGCCACTCGGCAATTGTGATATATCGAGCCTGAGCTCAGTCGCGCTATTACGGATATTCTCCTGGTAAACCAGTCGACCTTGTAAATCAAAGACACTCATGGAACCTTCTTGATCCAGTTCTGATCCAAGTACCAGTCGCACTTCTTCTTTAGCAGGATTAGGGAAAACCTTGAGTTTTTGAATTTCTGTTTCGTTTTCTGCTCCGAGATTTAAGTCGGTTCGAATCTTGGCGAGTTGAAAAGAATCAAAACCAAATGGACTTCCTCCGATGATGGCATCGCCGTTTTGATCTAAGTTGATTGACAATCCCTCAAGTTCGGTTCCTTCAAGGGAAACAATAACGGAACCTGTTCCTTCAAAACCCCAATCACCGTCGGGTGAACCATCTTCATTAATGCGAGAAACTAAAAAGTTGGTTTCGCCTCCGTTCGGACCATGCCTCCCGGTGGCAAGGATTTTATCATCGGGCTGGATTTTTATGTCCCAAAACCAACTGGCAGTCAGAGGTATTTCAATTTCGGTAAAACCTTCGTCACCGAAACTTAGATCTTCAGATCCATCCGAGGTGTATCTCGCTATAAAACCGGTTGCGAATAACTGTCCTCCACCTATTCGTCCGCCTAGTACAATTCGTCCTTGACTATCGACCTCCACGGCATAGGGGTAGTCACTTCCATTCACGATTCTGATGACCTCTCCATTATCTCCAAAACCGGAATCCAGCTCCCCATTTGCTTCTATTCGAATCATTCCAATCCATAGACCAAACCCGTCATCAGTCGTTCCGCACACTAACACTTTACCATCTTCTTGAACCGTAATTCCGTATGGTTGATCAGGACCATTCAAAGAATGCACCGCTCTTCCATTGTCACCAAATGAGGTATCGTAGTCGCCGTTTGCGTTCAACTTGATGACGCCAAAGTTGTTGTTCGTTTCCGCCGCAATGAAGAGGTTTCCATTTTCATCCAATGTTATATCAGCAGGAAGAATGGTTTCATCAGTAAAAGTCAATTCCCTGTCACCATCAACCGCAAAGTCTGTATCAATCTGACCATTAGGGGTGAGTTTGGTAACTGTGGCATTTGGGCCTACATCAGACAGCAAGAAAATCTCATCGGCATCGTTAACTGCCATGTCAAATCTGAAATCAGGAAGGAAAGCAGGAGTTTCTAATACACTAATGCCGTTCTCACCAAAACTAAAATCGAGACTGGATCCATCAGCAGTTACTCGGGCGACTGCAGGGAAATTCTGATTTTCTTGGTTGTCAAAGAGCTTGCCGAAGCAGAGTATTTTATCGTCCGATTGGAGTTTGACTTCAAAGACGCTGAATGAACCGCCGGGAAACTCAAAAGAGGCAGTTCCGTCTGATCCGAAATCCGAATCCAAGAAGCCGGCTTGCGCGGAAAGCTGACCAACTGAAATGAGAATAAACGAAAGTAGCGAAGCGAGTTTTTTCATGGTTGAATTTTGAGGCCAATTCAAAACTACCATTTTCTCAATTTTTTGAATCATAAGTCATTCTTCGGTTTTTTAATTTCGGTTAGATATATGAACAAGCTTTCTTTCTTTCTCTTTTTCTTTTGTGGAATCTCTGTCTCAGCCCAAGATGGAACCTTCTTTGAATGGGAAGAAGATTTGTATCAGATAGACAATCAAAAACGGCTTTTAAAGGTCATGGACCGTATTGATGAGCTGGATAGCTATCAATTCAATGATATTGCCAAGGTTAATTTTGAGTTGGCGGAAGAGCGACAATGGGGCTGTATGTTAGCCAAGAGACTGGGGTGGGAGCAAGTTGTTCATCAAGAGACTGAAGACTTAACCGCATATTTTTACTCGGAGGATATGTCGTTGATGACAGGGAAGGATGTCAAAGAAATGTTTGGTTTCTCGGGACCTCCAATCAAGGTAGATCCGATGAATATTTCGCATTATTCAAACGAACGATTCGAAGATTGCTTTGTGCTCAAAGCAAAGAATGAGCCATATGCGGTTGTCGTCTTGGTGCATAGTTATGCCAATGGCAACATGACCAGCTGGTTCAAGGAAACGAGGTACTACTTTGTGCTGGAGTGAACTGTTTCTACTTCTCTACCTCTCCCCTTGGAGGAGGACAAAATCGGAGTTCCAATTAGGCAAAATCCTTATCCTCCTCCGAGGGAGGAGGTGCCGAGAGCGTCGTCAGACGCATGAGGCGGAGGTGGAAAATCAAAATCTCATCACCAATTCTTATATTCATTTCTGTGAGTCGAAAGCATTACAGGAAGTATTTGCAGCCTTATGCTCGTGAGAACAAACGTAGTATGACCAAAGCTGAAGCCTGTTTGTGGAAGTATACACTTTCTAAAAGACAGATGATGGGGTATGCTTTTCGCCGTCAAAGACCGGTGTCGAAATATATTGTCGATTTCATTTGTCTGAGGCTGAAGTTGATAATTGAAGTCGACGGCTATTCTCACCAGCTCCAAGAAAATGAAGTGAAAGATAAATCAAGACAACATGAGATTGAATCATTGGGCTATACAGTATTGCGGTTCAGGGATGAGGAGATTCTTAATCATATGAATCAGGTTAGGGCACTAATTCAAAGGCAGATAGATCAGAGGTTGGAAAACAAATAACCTGTTTCATCTTCTCCACCTCCGTCTTCCCGTTCCTCCGTAACGAGAATCCACCTACTTCGACAGGCTCAGCACAAGTCCTCCTTGAAGGAGGACAAAAGCAGGATTCCAATTAGGGAAATCCTTATCCTCCTCCAAGGGAGGAGTCAGGCGACGCCATCCGGGTGTCACCGAAGCATTGGCGGAGGAACAAGCTTTACCAACGGATCGGTGGGCTTTTGGGTTTGGAGAAGCACAAAGCTCGGAGGTGTGAAACTAAATTTCATTATTCGTTTACACGACCGTTCACCTTTTCAAACTTCTTCGATATATGACAAAAAACATGGAGAACAACCAATCGCAACGGCGATTATTCCTACCTCCATCTGATAAAATCAATCATTAAAACTAGTATCCATGAAAAAGATTTGTCTTTCAACTCTCCTGATGTTCACTGTTTATCTCGCTTCGGCTCAACTTAATATTGACGTGTTGGGCTCTCTGCCTACCGGAGACTTTTCCGACGATGCAGGCCAACAAGACGATGGTTTTGCCAAGTTTGGATTCGGGGCTTCAGCAGGGTATTTCATTGAGACAGGTGTAGAAGGTTTGGGTATATATCCTTCGGTATCCTTTATTTTCAACGGAAGCGACATCGCCGATGAGTTGGTAAAGTCCCTTCAACAATCAGCTCAAGCACAAAACATTCAAGCCAATTTCGAAGGAGATGGCGGAAATTATTTCACGATTCCTATCACCGTGGGTCCTTCTTATAAAGGCGAAGTCGGAGATGGACTTTTCATATACGGAACAGGCCATATTGGAATCGGATTGAATATCACAAGCCAAGTTGAGGTATCGGGCTCAGGCCAGAATTTTAATTACAACGCCGAAATTGAAAGTAACTCACCGGTTTCGTTCGCGGGAGGCATTGAAGGAGGAGTGATCTTCGCCGATCAATTCAAGTTTGGATTTCAATTTTTGTCACTTGGTGAGCCTGAATACGAGTTTGAATCTGCCATCACCCAAAACGGCCAAACCCAGAATATCAACTCGGAATCGGAACTACCAAAAGCGATGTTCTTGATCAAGTTTGGAATCGTATTGTAGGCAAAAAGAGATTAATAAAGAGAGAGCCAACACCTAGGGGGTTGGCTTTTTTATTATTTTCAGATAGTTGAACTTAACCTCACTCGCTTTGAAACGAATTCTGCTCGCTCTACTCCTTATTATTTCTTTGTCTTCAAATGCTCAAGACGATGAGTATCATCCGCTGATCAGAGATGGTTTTAGCTGGGGTGTAATGTCTGGGGGCGGTGATCCATTTAATCTTTGTTGGTGGGATTGGGGAGGTGGTTATTTTTTTAATGGGGACACTCTTCTTGATGGAAATAGCTACAGCTTGATGAGAGCTTACCCTGTAATCTCATTGGATAATGAAGTGTTCTTTTGTCCTCCATACTTGATCGATATGAGTACGTCATATATGGTCCACCTTTTTCTTAGAGAAGACCTAGAAGAGAGAAAGGTCTATATCAAAGATCAATTTTATCCTGAAGAAATCTTGTATGATTTTTCTTTGGACGAAGGGGACACATTGTTCGCTTATCAAGGTGTAATGGAGAGGATTGATAGTGTTAGAAATGTGACTCTTTTGAATGGTGAATCGAGGAAGATATTCTATTTGGATTCCGGACTTTATTATATCGAAAGTCTCGGAGGATTATATGGTTTGCAGTTTCCTCTAATCACGGGTATAGGATTTGGAACATCTCCTTTTTGTTACAGAGAACAAGGTGAGGTGATCTGGGAATGGGAAGGTGGTTACAACAATTGTATGGGTGTTTTATCGGATGATGTAGAACATCTCAATAAAAAGATTTCCCTATTTCCGAATCCGGCTACGAGTAGCCTATTAATTCAAAATCTTTCCTTGGAGAGGTTGAAAGGTTTTGAAATCTATGACCAACTAGGAAGGAAAGTATATGATGGGGCGCTCATTGATGGTCAAAATGAAATAAACATTTTCAGCCTCGAAGTCGGACAGTACATCATCGCTATTGAAACCGCTTCGGGTAAAAACTTGAGGAAGAAGTTTGTCAAGGTGGATTAGTGCCTTCTGGCAAACCACCATATGTACCCATAACAGAGAACGGGCAAAATAAAGGCCAACTTGAATCCGAGTCCATCGGTCAAGGCACCAAAGAGAGGCGGGATGATGGCTCCACCAAAAATCGCCGTGCATAAAACTCCGGAAATTTCAGGCTTTCGCTCTCCTTCGCCCTCCAAGGTCAAGGTGAAGATGGTGGGGAACATAATGCTGTTGAAGAATCCGATGGCCAAAGCGGCGAACATCGAAACCAAACCCGAAGTGCTCATGGTCAGCAAGACCAAAAGAATCGCCGAAATCGCAAATCCGGCCAAAACTTTGGCCGGTCTGATAATATTGGTGAGGTAACTTCCGATAAACCGACCGAACATCGCTCCTCCCCAGTAGAGGAAGAGAAAGCTTCCAACCACTGCCTTTCCATCGATTTCGTTGAGATCGTTCACCACAAAAACATCAGCAATAGCGTTCATGACCTTGCTCTTTCTGATCACTTCTATCAGCTCCATGTCGAGGAAGTAGTTGACCAAATAACTACCAATTGCAACCTCAACTCCGACATAAACGAAAATCCCCAGAGCTCCGAGTAAAACTTTTTTTGATTTCAATACTTCTCCGTATCCCGCATGAGGTTTTTCCGACATGATCTTCGGGAGTTTCACAAAAAGAAACATGACGGCTAAAAGGCCAACCGCTAATGCCAGCCATAAAAAGGGACCCTGAACCGTTTCAGCTTCGGTAATAAAATAGGCCTGTCGATCGACTTCATTTAAAGCGTCAATCTCCACTTGGCTTTTTATCGTATCACTCAGAAGTAATGCCGCTCCCGCAATGGGAGCAAGTGTCGTTCCAAGGCTGTTAAAGGCTTGGGCCAAATTGAGTCGGCTTGAAGCCCCGTGTTCATCTCCCAATACGGCGACATAGGGATTTGCTGCTACCTGAAGAATGGTGATCCCTCCGGCAAGCAAGAAATACCCCAACATGAAAAGGAAAAAGATGCGCTCTCCTGCCGCAGGATAAAACAGCAAACAAGCCAGTCCCATCGTTGCCAGTCCGGCCACAATTCCTTTTTGGTATCCGATGCGAGAAAGTAAAGCTCCTGCAGGAATAGAGAGAAACAGATAGGCCAAGAAAAAGGCGAATTGAACCAATCCCGCTTGAAAATAACTCAGCTCAAAAACATCTCGCAGTCGTGGAATCAAACTGTCGACCAATACAGTGATAAAGCCCCACAAAAAGAAGAGTGAGGTGATAATGGCGAATGGAATTCGGTAGGATTTGGTACTCAATTCAGTTCAGCTTAGTGAGTTGCAATTTCGTCGATAAAGATCCAGACTGTTCCATTGTATTCGTAACCCAGGTGCCACTCAGGAACGGGACCGAGCGTTTCAGCCCTGACCCGAATTTTCTTGAACACTTTTGGGGAAGTAGTTATAACAACGGATTCAATATACACTTCATCATTTCGCTTCGCGGTATCGAATTTCTTTTCTCCAATAGGCATCCATTCTGATCCATCAACTGAGCCTTCAACGATAACTTTAGTCGGCAGAAAGATCCAACTTCGCTGGTTTTGAAGGAAGGATGTTTCAACGGTTTCCACCATTTTACCTTCGCCCAAATCAAGGGTAGCAATCACATCTTGATTTCGGTAGCCTTGCCAAGCTCCGGTGCGAAAATCAATTGTTCCACGAATACCGTCAATCAGGGCATCATTTCCCCCGGCGTTGTATTCATTCGCATAAGTGCTTCCCAACTCAATCGAAATGCTGGGGTCGATCTTGTAGAATTCAGTGCTCAGTGCGACACTTTTTCTTCCATTCTTTTCCGCGAAAACCGTCAATATTCCGGGTGAATCAATGCGCAACTCTTCTCCGTAGAGCTTTGGATCTTCATCGTTCCATCTGCAGAAGATTTCAGCATCTGAATCGATATGCTTGAGGGTTATGGTAGTTGATTCCTTGAAGGCAACATCCCCCGAAGCGATATGTGGTGGCGTTACGATGAGATGATCTATAATGGATGTTGTCGGAACTGCGGAGTCATCGGTCGCCCATTTTGTGGGAGTAGAGGAAAGCTCGTATTCCATCACCCCACCATTCATGATATCGTCATGGGAGATATAACTGCGTTCCAGTTCGACTCCATTGAGCCAAACATTCTTGATGTAGGTCAATTCGCTTGCACCCTCAGCTGAGATAGTAAACTGATTCCCATTCTCAAGATTAATCGTCGCCTTTTCCAGTAAAGGTGTTCCTAGGATGTAGTGATTACTCCCGGGAGTGACTGGATAAAATCCCATCGCGGAGAACACATACCAAGCACTCATTTGCCCGCAATCTTCATTTCCGGAAATTCCGTCTGGTTCATTGGAATAAAGGGTGGTCAAAATCTCCTGTACTCTCTCTTGAGTTTTATCAGGGCGATTGACAAAATTGTAGAGATAGGCCATATGGTGACTTGGCTCGTTACCATGGGCATACTGACCGATGAGCCCTGTGATATCGGCTTGATCCCTGCCTGCTGTTTCATGGCGGGCTGAAAACAATTTGTCCAAGTGGGCTTCATATACTACTTTACCTCCCATGAGATCAATATGACCTGCAATGTCTTGTGGGACATAAAGGCTGTATTGCCATGCATTTGCCTCCGTGTAATTGAAGTTCACTTCATAGGGGTCAAACGGTCCGAACCAAGTATTGCGAAATCGACCGCGCATAAATTGGGTTGACGGATCATAGAGATTCTTGTAGTGCTGAGCTCTTTCAGTGAATCGTAAGTAATCGTCTTCTTTTCCGAGGGACTTAGCCATTTGAGCGATGCACCAATCGTCATAAGCATATTCTAAAGTCTTTGAAACCGATTCGCTTTCTTCTTCAACAGGGATGAAACCGAGATTTTTGTAGCTCTTTAATCCCAATTGATTTTGGTCTGCCGAATGCTTCATCGCTTCAAAAGCCAGTTCAGCATCAAAACCATTTATTCCTTTTAGGTGGGCATCGACAATCACGGGAATGCCATGGTATCCAATCATACAACCTGTGTAACAAGCCGACAAATCCCAAATGGGAATGATGCCGCCCTCATCATACTTGGCCAACATGGTGTTGATGAAATCATTGGTTCTTTCCTGTTCGATAATCGTGAAGAGGGGATGGGTAGCTCGATACGTATCCCAGAGAGAAAAGACAGTGTAGTAATCGAAACTATCAGCTTGGTGGATTTCCAAGTCCATTCCTCGGTAGCGACCATCGACGTCCTGATAGAGGTTTGGAGCGATCATGGAATGGTAGAGGGAAGTATAAAAGGTCGTTTTGCGGTCTAGATCATCCTCTTGAATGGCAATCTTAGATAGTTGTGCGTTCCAAGCATCAATGGCTTCTTGCTTGACTTGATCGAAGTTTAAATCACCCATCTCTGATTTCATATTTAGCTCTGCTCCTGATTCATCTACTGCCGATATTCCCACTTTGACAATGACAGGTTCATTTTTAGGATTATCTAAAGTGTAAGCACCTACTGACGGATTAGTAGAACCGTATAGCGCTGCTTTAATTGGATGAGATAGCTCGATGTAATAAAAAACGCGTTGATCCCTTGCCCAAGCTTCTGAGTGACGGTGTCCGACCAGAGTTGTGGGAGAGATTTGTCTGATCTCATGACTGAGCAGTTTGTCTCTATGTTCCAAATCCAGAACGATTACCTGGTTCTCAGGTGTTGGGAAATGGTAGCGATGAATTCCCGCTCTGGGCGTAACCGTGAGCTCTACTTCGATTTCCGTATCCTCTAATTTGACTCGATAATATCCGGCAAAGGCTTCTTCGCTCTCGTGATTGAATTTTGAAGAATACCCTTCTCGACCATTCGAGCCATTTTTCAGAATTTCTTTATTAGTCGGCATGAGCAATACGTCTCCGTAATCGCTAACTCCGGTGCCACTGAGGTGGGTGTGAGAGAAACCGTAAATCACTGAATCGCTGTAGTGATAACCTCCGCAACCGTCCCAACCATCGAGACGAGTATCAGGACTGAGCTGCACCATTCCGAATGGCATGGTAGCCCCTGGAAAAGTATGGCCATGACCGCCTGTGCCAATAAACGGATTCACAAATTGGGTTAGATCGGGTTCGACTTGGACAGCAGATATTTCAGGTCTTTCTTTTGGTGAAGTGCAGGAAAAAAGAAGAATTAGGATGACGGATAGCAAGAGCAGGCGATTCATCCCGGCAATATAGGAAAAGAGCAGTCTTTAATTCGAATTGCGGGAATATCGCGCCGCAGGGTGGCATACCCTGCGGAGCTGGCATTCTTAATTAAGTTTATCGGCTTAGCGTTTTAGCTTCCCCATATCCTTCATTCCCCATTCCTGCATCGTATCAATGACTGGAATAAGCGTTTCACCATAAGCGGATAGGCTGTATTCAACTCTGGGAGGTACTTCCGGGAATATTTCTCGATCAATAATCTTGTCGGCCTCTAATTCGCGAAGCTGATTGACCAGCATCTGCTTACTTATATCAGGTATGGCTCTTTTTAGCATGGAAAATCTATTACAATCCTTCCTGATCAAATGGATAACCAAGGGCTTCCACTTTCCTCCAATCTTATTGATGGTATGAGTGACGGGACATCCATTGGGATTAAAGTCTTTGGTTTTCCTTGCCATCTTCAATAGTCTATAAAAATGTACTAGTAATATTAATCATGACTAGTAATTATTTTAAGACAAAAATATGAATTTTGGATCAGTTAATCATAAAAGCAAGAACAAATGAAAAAGAAAATAGCAATCGGGGTGATAGCAATAAGTGCTGTCATTTTTGGAGCAACCGCTTTCGCTCATTCACAGAAATCACCGGAAGAAAAGGTGACAAAGATTACGGAGAAGATGGCCAAGAAACTTGAGCTGACGGAGCAGCAAAAAGAAAAGGTATTTGCCATAAACATGAAACGGTCACAAGGCCATTTAGATGCTTACAATCAAGGCAGGAAGAAGGAAGTAATTGTCGAGGCGGTGCGTGTCTGGGAGACGGAAATGAAAGGTGTCTTAACCGAACAGCAGGCGAAAAAGCTCGGACTATGAGAAACCTGAAAATCATGGCCTTGGCTCTTTGCCTCGGCGTCACTCAACTTAAAATCGCACAAATATCAAACAAAACGAAAAAAATGAATCAAGATCCTATTTCACTGGAAGACGTAAAAGCTTTCGCCTCGGGGAACTGGGAGAGCATTTCGGTAGAGCTCAGGCCTACGGAAGACAGAACAGGAGCAGGAAACATTCAACCGACTTATCTGACCCGGAAGTTTAGCTATTTGGAAGATGACAAGTTCGTGGGAACCATTACCATGTATGCTGACAATTACGGCCAAATGCCCCTTATGGAATTTGAGTTTAAAGGTGATCTCGTTTGGGGAAGTGAACATCCCATCGCCAAAGGTGCCTGGAACATCGATTATGTTCTCAATGAAGGATTTGCTGTCACTCCTTTGCATGAAAATGCGGCTCAAATGCTAAATGGTGCATTGCCGGAGGGAATGACGCCTTTTGAGGAGGGAGTTAAAAAGGACATCCTAAAACAGGCTTTTCCTCTCTTTCATATTGTGAAAGGACAAATCGTTTCGGATTACGATTTGATTTATTTCAAAAATGGAATGCTCTTCATGGGAGCCAAGCACGTTGATGGAACACCTTTTGATAAGGTGGAGAATAGACCACATCAACTTCAGATTCCTTTGATAAGGGGGAACTGACAATTACTCGAGCGTCTGGTTCAAAGCTGGGCGCTCTTTTTTCAGATTCAAAAAGTGATAATTATGAAACTCAAACTTAAATGTTGGTGGTACATTATTCCCTCTTACCTCACTCTATGGTCACTTGGATTCAGTGTTTGGAGCCTGGTAGATGGACAGGGAATGATGGAAGCTTTTGGTGCAGACACTGGAGGAGCGAGTACCTTTATTCTTTTAAATTCTGCTGCTCGATACTTCGCAATTGCTGTCGGTATGGTCCTCGGGATATGGGTTTTTAGAACCTTCCATTCTATCCTTTTGGCGCTGATCATAAGATTGATCATGGATGTCTTGGATCTTTACGCAGGAATCGAAGCGGGAGTCATTACCGACTTTGGAGGTGTGTTGAATTCACTATTGATGTTTATTATTCCAAATGTGATCAGCATGATCCTATTGGTTCGTCACTCGATTCGAAAAAGCTATACATCACCACGGATGTACTTTGCCATCGTAATTGAAAAACTCACCAGAATGATCTAGTCCGATCTTTTCGACTATGTTTTTAATCATACTGCCGATCGAATCCTGACTCGTCAAGGGCGCCTTTGCTCCACCCATGTCCGTTTGAACCCAGCCAGGATTGACCACTAGAGAAGTGATTCCAAGTGATTTGACGTCATTCGCGAAAGCGCGGTTCATCATGTTGAGCGCTGCTTTGCTCACCGCGTAGCTGTAGTTTCCGCCCTCCTTTTTAATGGTAATACTGCTCATCCAAGAACTGATGTTGATCACCATCGGATTTTCTCCCTTCGAAAGGACATTCTTCAAGGCACTGGCGAGTAGGATAGGTGAAGTTGCATTTACGTTCACCATATTCATCAATTCCTGAGGATCTAGTTCATCGATGAAAACGTTTTTCCTGAACAGGTCTTCTTTAATGGAGCCCCGTGTTCTCGAATTGATACCCGCATTATTAATGAGTAAATCTAGTTTTCCAAAACTCGATTCGACTTGCTCAATCAAATTTTCACGATCAGTTCTTTCGGTGATTTCCAATTTCATAGGGACGATTTCCTTATGATTGGATCCGAGACTCCTTTGAGCCGATTCAGCCCTTTCCAAACTTCTTGCTGTGAGAACTACTTTATAACCGAGCATGGACAATTGTTTGACCCACTCTAGCCCCATTCCTTTGGATGCACCGGTTACCAGGGCGACCTTTTTTTCTGTCATCTCTTTAAAAGTTTAAATCCTATTTCCCTTCCCTGACCTTGCATCATGGCTAAATTGATCCAGAAAAAAGCAAACTGCTCCATTAGCTGGAAATTGCTGTTTCCACCCACATCGTAACACTCTGCAAATCCGGCATCCTTGGCAAGATGACGCGCTACATCTTTGCCCAAAAGACTATCGCCCGCCATGAATGCATCGATGGCTGTCTCACCGTATTGAGTGTTTTCCATATTATTAAATCCGGTGGTGTTGAAGCATTTTACCACGTCCTGAGTTGCGGTGTTGTCCAAGACTGCTAAGGTCGTTGTGGTGTATCCTTTTGGTCCGTTTCCTCTCACAATATTCATGGCATCAATGATGATCTTGCCCGTCGTATCTCCCAAACTTTTGGTGACTTCAATCGCCGCCATTGCGGGAGTAGCCAGTAACACGATATCGGATGATTGCACAGCCTCTGAAATGCCCAGAACTTCTGTGTTATCATTTTGGAGAAGGTGCCTTCCTTTGAATTCTTCTTGATTATGTACACCGAGAAAAATGCGGTGTCCGCGGCAGACCACTTTGTCGCTAGCGCTCCACCGACATTTCCTGTTCCTATGATTGCAATCTTCATGTTAGTTAAACTCTTTTCGAATGAATATTCCCGGATTTGAGAAACGGTTGGAATAATCTGTTCCACTTCCACTGAGGTTCAGAGCAAGGCCGAATTGATACGTGTTTCGATCTAAGCCTGCCCGCAACCGCTGGACGCTGATAAGATGTCCATAACCATTAAATAATGAATACAGTTCTACTCCTGTAAAGAGTTTCCATTTTTCATTTAGTTGAGGGCGGTAGCGAAATATCGAAAACCACGAATAGGAAAAATCGTCAGACAAAGCTATCGATGCCAGTCCGAAGAAGGTTATCGATTCGCTCTGTTTAAAAAAATGAATTCCCGCATCAGCGCCCGCTCCTCCATTTCCGATTGTTCCAACCAATGATCCGCCAATTCCTGATTTCGTGGTGTAGTTAAAGTACGCTCCCGAAAAAAGATCGGTATTGTTTTCGTAATCAACCGTAGCTCGGGTTCGGCCAAATAGACTGAACTTGTAATTCTTGCTCAATGGCTCAAGCCATTGAATATCGGCAAAGAAACGTTCAGTCCCCGGCATTAACTCGAGACTTTGGCATCGGGCAGTGACGAAAAAACACAGCCCGATGCAAAGTGCTCCTATTGTTTTTGGAATTGACACTATTCTTAGTTGGAGAGTGCTTCTACGACTAATCTCGCCGCTTCTGCGCCGGAGTTTTGTTGTTGACCCGTAATGAGGTTTCCGTCCTCGATCGCGTAGGAGCTAAATGGCGCCGCGACCTTGAAATTGGTATTGGGAAGTTTTTTGGCTTCCTCCTCAATCCAGTAAGGCTGGATTTTCATACCCACTGCCTTGTCTGCATAAGCCTCTTCATCATTGGCAAATCCTGTCCAAGTCTTTCCATCTACGATAAGACTTCCATCTGATTTTTTGGCTTCTAGAAGCAAGGTGACTGAGTGACAAACCGCTGCGCTTGGTTTGTCTGCTTCGTAAAAACTAGCGAAAAGCTTTTCTAAGTCTTTATTTCCGCGAAAAGTGTACATAGGCCCTTGGCCGCCAACCAGAAATATGGCATCGTATGAAGTGGCATCCACTTCCTTTAGCTTGATTGTATTTTCCAACATGTCGTTGAACCAATCGAGCTGCATATAACCAAGTGTGATCACATCGTGAGCTGAGTATCCACTTTCATCGGTTGGGTTTGAGTAAGAATCCATCAGGATTTTTCCGCCCTCTGTTGAGGCAAGTTCTACCTCATAGCCCGCTTCTTGAAATACGTGTAAGGGATGGGTGAGTTCGGCTCCCCAGAAGCCAATGGGCCATCCCGTTGTCTTTGAAACTGAAGGGCTACTGGCCACCATCAATATTTTTCCTTTGTATGGTTGACCGTGCGCATGTACGTAAGCTTCACGTTCTGTGATTTGAGTAGATCGAGTACTCATTTTTTCTTGTTTTTCTTGACCTTGTGACATGCATGAGCTCAAGGCGAAAAGACTCATTCCGAGGAATAGATATATTGATTTCATATTTCTAAAATTTATGGAGGCAAAGTTATAGGGATACTTACCTTTGTGGTTATACTAACTATGAAGTATGGTACTTACTTTTTAGAAAGTGTATTTAAAATCAATGGATTATGCCAGATTTCATTTACAACAATAAGGTGTACTACAATCCGGTCGAGTTCGCGATGGACCGAATTGGGGGTACCTGGAAAATGCCCATTCTTTGGCGTTTAAAGGACCGTGTATTTCGCTTCAGTGAACTCAAGAAGGATATTCCTCATATCACCGATAAGATGCTGACAACCCAATTGCGTCAACTTGAAGCAGAAGGCTTTATCCATCGAGAGGTTTATCCGGTTGTCCCTCCAAAAGTTGAATATTCGATTACGGACAAGGGTAAAACGGCCATTCCAATAATCGATGCGATTAGAAATTATGGAATTGACTTGATGAAAAACGAAGGGCTTGGGCATGAGCCTAAGTAGAATAAATGATTCGGTTAATTGATTAATCCAATGCATTTTTGAACTATGACCCACGGAACCCACAACGCCCTCGATGACCCACGAAACGAGGTCGTCAAGATTTATATCAGCGGTGAACTTCTCCCACGAAATGAAGCGAAAATCTCCGTTTTTGATAGCGGATATCTGGTCGGTGATGGAGTCTGGGAAGGAATAAGGCTTCATCACGGAAAACTGGTATTTCTCAACGATCACCTCGATCGACTTTGGCAAGGTGCGGCGACGATTGGAATGAAGCTGCCTTTTTCAAGAGAAGAGTTGACGGAGAAAATCCATCAGACCCTGGAGGTCAATCAAATGGAAGACGGAGTCCATGTTCGGGTAATGGTCACTAGAGGGATCAAAAAGACGCCTTCTCAAGATCCACGACTCACCATTTCAGAGCCCAACTTGGTGATCATAGCAGAGCACAAAACAGCCTCTGAGAAGACAAGAGAAAAAGGAATAACACTCTTCACTTCTACGATTCGAAGAGGCAGTCCCGACTATTTGGACCCGCGTTTAAACTGCCACAGCAAACTCCACGAAGTGCAAGCCCTCCTCCAAGCCATTGAGGCAGGGGCTGATGAAGCCCTGATGTTGGATATTCATGGATTCGTCTCGACTTGCAATGCCACCAATTTTTTCATGATTAAAGGTGATGAAGTCTGGACTTCAACGGGGCAGTACTGCATGAATGGAATTACCAGAGCAAAGGTTATTGAGGTATGCGAGACCAAGGGAATCGTCTGCCATCAGAAAGACTTTTCGCTCTTTGATGTCTACGGTGCCGCTGAAGCGTTTGTAACGGGAACCTTTGGGGGCTTGACTCCCGTGACCAAGGTGGACGGGAGAATAATCGGAGAAGGGAAATACGGCACCATGACCAAAAAGCTAAACAATCTCTATCAAGAACTGATTGAGGAAACCGTAATACATGGCTGATACTACCAAGAGAATTTGCCTTTGGTCGGGACCGCGCAATGTGTCAACGGCCTTGATGTACTCATTCGCTCAGCGCTCAGATACAAAGGTTTACGACGAGCCCCTATACGCACATTACCTCCGCCAAACTGATGCCGATGAGTACCACCCGGGGGCTGAAGACATTTTAGCTACAATGGAAAACGATGGAAAGAAGGTGGTGGAAATGATGCTCGGTCCGCATGATGAGGACGTGGTCTTTTTCAAACACATGACCCATCACCTTGTCGATCTCGACCTTGAGTTCCTCCAGGATTGTATTAACGTTATTCTCACGAGGGATCCGCGACCGATGATCGTTTCTTTTGATAAAGTGATTCCTAATCCGACTATGCAGGATGTGGGTTACGAAGCACATCTCAAGCTTCTGGATCATCTTGAGCAAAAAGGACAGAGGGTAATTGTCTTGGATTCAAAGGATATTTTGATGAATCCCCGAAAGGCCTTATCCGAGTTTTGCGAAGCTGTTGGCATACCCTTCGAAGAATCGATGTTGTCGTGGAATGCGGGACCCATTCCTGAAGACGGCATCTGGGCAAAATACTGGTATACCAATGTCCATAGATCAACGGGATTTCAACCTTACAAAGAGAAAGAGCTTGAATTTCCTAAAAGATTGGAACCACTATTGGATCAGTGTCAAAAGATCTATCAACGGCTTATTCAGGAATAATAGAAAAAGCGCGAAGATCAATCCCCGCGCTTTTCATTTGAAGAGGTTCTAATTCTTATTTCGTGAAATGCTTTGTTGCCATTCCTTCTTCAGTTTGAACGTTTAACGAGTAGAAACCTGAAGGAAGATCAGAAACGTCAAATCGGGTTAATTGGTCGATGCCTTGAGTAAACTCTTTCACTATGGTTCCTCTGATATCAAAGATTCGCACAACTGCTAAACCGGTTTTGTTCGATCCCATGTCTAGGTTTACAAAATTCTCGGCAGGAACCGGGTATAAACTTACACCGCTTAAATTGTTGTACTCTTCAGTGAACAAGGAGAAACCTGATAAATACCTGGCATTTCCTCCATCGGGCTCTCCATCCGTGGTTTGTTCAAAGGTCAAAAACACGGGTATTGGGTTTCCATCAATCACCCAACCATAACTGTCAATGACCGTTTCGGTGATTATCGGCTCTCCAATCCCAATGTCGAAGGTCAAGGTAGTGTTCTCGACTCCGTGAATCCGCAAAACATTCTGAAAGGTTCCTCCGGGAGTAATTACCGTTCCATATCCGTCAACCTCAACCACATATTCCGATTCACCTTCTGTTGTAAATCCCAAGGCAGTTGATTCAAATACGGCATTATCGGTGTATGAATCTTGGTAAGACATTGGAGAAGACAGATCCCTTCTAGGGTCCGAGTAGGGCTGTGATAAAGTGATAAAGCCATCAATTTCCAAACCCGCGGTGTAGACACCATCAGATTCGAAGTTGTAGAAAATGTAAGTCGTTGCTCCGTCTTCTTCGGTTATTCCGACCAAATCAGCATTGGGATAAGAAGAAGCGAAACTGGTATTCGCGGGATCATCAAAGGATCCTGACTGGGTTGCCGGGAAATTGGCCGACGAAAAATCCCATGTTTGATTCGATCCTGCAGGTCCGGGTTCAACCGAATTCCCAATGTGAAAAGTTGGAGTTTCATTCAGAAAATCCTGACTGAATGGAAAAGTCAAAGTTGGTTGGGCTATCATTCCCGTTGCAGAAAACAATGCAATAAAGAGTAGTGTTTTTTTCATATTCTTTCTTTTTTAGGATGACCTCTAAATCATCAATTGGTTCCTCCAAATATATCTAACAGACTTCGATTGTCTCGCTATCAGAACTAACTGAAAACAATTTGATAATATGTGCGATTCGCCAAAACAAGCGTTTCATTGGTTTTTCGTTACTTCAGTCCATTACAAATTCAAAAAATTAGCGAATGATTTCCTTACGCTTTTCGACTTCTTTTGCGGTGGGATTGTTCTTATCCCTGCAAGTAATTGGACAAAAACAACCCTCTGAAAAACAGATCAATGCTCGTGAGAACATCAAGAAACTACATGATGGCTTTTTATTGGTAAGACTGCAAACAAGGTCGAAGTCATTGGATATGATTCGCGAGCGGGGAATGGAGGAAAAAGCTGCCGAAATTGAGGCCGATATCAAAGCAAAAAATGAAGAAATCATTCAAGCTTTTCAAGATGAATATGATTTCAGTCCTGTTTACTTTTTTAATAGCCAAGACTCAAAATCATTCAAAGAAGGAAGGTATGATCAGATGGCGATTTTTAATGCGGAAGGAAAAGCGGTGGGTCTGGATCTATCTAAAGGAAATTTCCTGATAGCAGAATTTGGCAACGTGCAGGCAGATACGGCCAAATATGACGGTGATTATGTGTATGTTAAAGGAGACTCAGGAGTACAGCAAGAAAAGACGTATACCAGTTCGCCTGATCTTGGATTTGGCGCTTTAATCATCATGAGTTATGAATTCATCCAGTTGAATGATCCTTTTCCATCTTATGTCAGAACCTTTGATTCCATCTTTTTCTTGAAACGCAAACCATCAAAAGTGGTGAAAAAGATGAACGCTAAGCTTCACACATTTTATTGAATATTCCGGACCGGTTTATTGTCTATTCTAAAGAGAATTGCTCAACCTCTAAAACCTCTCCCAGTACCATCCCTTCAATCGTATTCTTCCCAATTCTGACACGCACCAATCGCAACGTGGGGAATCCAACCGCCGCAGTCATTTTTCTTACTTGTCGAAACTTTCCCTCTCGCAGTGTGATGCTAATCCAACTGGTCGGGCCGTGACGCTCATCACGGGTTGAAAGGTTGCTATCAGGGATGTCAGGAGCAGTATGAAGTTTGGTCGCTGAGCAGGGAAGCGTGCCGTAGACTTTACCGTCATAGGAGATGTCTACTCCATTTTGTAAAGTGAGGATGGCCTCTTCCGTTATTTCTCCGTCGAGTTGAGCGTAGTACTCCTTTTCCACTTTTCCGCCTCTTACCAAAGCACTGGCAGCACCATTCGTCGTGAGCATCAATAATCCCTCCGATTTTTCATCCAATCGACCAATGGCCATGGTGCCCTCGGGAAAATCGAAGAACTCTCCCAAGAGCTTCTTATTCCTTCTACGGTTTTGGTTGTTGACAAACTGGGATAGATAACCTGCAGGTTTGTAAAGTAGAAAATGTCGGTGCTCGGACATGTGAGGCGAAAGTATCAATTCCTCTGCATCTTGAATTCCTTATCTTAGATAGATCAAGCCGATCCACAAAATAGCGGTATGGTTGGCTGTCGTCCTGACGGTATTGCAGCTTTATGTCCATTTGAGTTGGATAGCACTTTGGTATAGCACTCCTGATTTGACTCATCTGGAAAGACAAGAGATGTATAATTCAAACTACTTTCCTATCTGGCCTGCCATTATCTGGGTGATGGTTTCTCTGGCGATTATCATCGTCATTGGAAGAGTAAGAACCTTATCTAACGGGCCAATTCGGAATGGGTTGTTGTTTCTGATTTTAATCAATGTACCTCTCCTTCTACTTGCCTTGTGGTACTCAATGTAATTTTGATGATACCATTCGGCTAGTCATTGTCATTTTCTACTTTTAGAAATACTAAACCAATCTAGACCGACCATGCAAACCATACTTGGCTCAGGAGGTATCATTGCGACCGAACTTGCTCGAAACCTCAAGGATTACACCAACGAAATCAGATTGGTAAGTCGAAACCCCAAGAAGGTTAACGATTCTGATGAACTTTTTCAGGCTGATTTGACCAATCCCGATGAGGTATTCGAAGCCCTGAAAGGATCGGAAGTAGTATTTGTAACCATCGGGTTTCCTTACAGCGCAAAAGATTGGCAAAGACTCTGGCCCCCGTTCATTCGAAGTGTTATTGCAGCTTGCGAAGAGTACCAAGCGAAATTGGTCTTTTTTGACAACATCTACATGTATGATCCCAATCGACTCGACGGAATGACGGAGGAAACACCGATAAATCCATCCAGCAAAAAGGGTAGGGTACGTGCCGAGATTGCGGGTACAATAATGGAAGCTTCTCGAAAAGGAAAAATCAAAGCCTTGATCGCTCGTTGTGCCGATTACTACGGCCCAAATATTGAGCGGAATGCCATCTTAAACGAAACGGTTATCAAACCACTGGCTTCCGGCAAGAAGGCGAATTGGCTTGGCTCTTTGAACTTTAAACACTCTTTCACCTACACCCGTGATGCGGGCAAGGCGACTGCAATTTTGGGAAATACAGAAAGTGCATTTGGACAGGTTTGGCATTTGCCTACTGCAAAGAATCCTCCCTCGGGAAAAGAATGGGTTAACATGGTAGCCGATTCTTTGGGTGTTGAACCCAAAGTTCAGGTAGCTCCGAAGTTTCTGGTTGGAATCATCGGTTGGTTTAACCCCATTATGAAAGAGCTGCACGAGATGGTTTACCAATACGACCGACACTATGAGTTTAACTCGGAGAAATTCGAACGTACCTTTAATTATGAACCAGCTTCTTATGTCGAAGGATTAAAGGAAACGATCAAATCAGATTACGGGAAATAATGAAGACAACAGCAGAACTATCTAAGCATATTCGAGGATCATTTTTTGGCCCAAACTGGACTTTTTCCAATGTGAAAGATCAATTGTCGGACGTTACGAGAGAAATGGCATTTGAGAAGGTAGGCGATCTAAATACCATTGCCGTTCTGACCTATCATATCTTCTATTTTGTCAACGTTCAATTGCGCGTCCTCGAAGGTGGGCCATTGGAGGGTTCGGATAAGTTGAGTTTTAATGTCCCAAAGTTTAAAACGGAAGAGGAGTGGCAACAGTTTGTCGCCGATTCACTTGATGCCGCCAACAGGCATGCTGATTTGGTCGCTCAGCGAGAGGATTCATTCTTGGCCGAAGTCTGTGCCGATGAGAAGTACGGAACTTGGTTTAGGAATCTTGAGGGATTAATCGAACACACCCATTACCACTTAGGACAGATATCACTTATCAAGAAATTGCTTAAAGCGAAAGGCTAAGAAAAGCCCCCGAATCTCGATTCGGGGGCTTTATGCCGGTTGATTAGGTTTTGGCTATGGCCGCCTGAGCCGAAGCCACTCTGGCAATTGGCACTCTATAAGGTGAGCAGCTTACGTAGTTCATTCCGGTCCGATGGAAGAAGTCTACGGATTGCGGTTCACCTCCATGTTCTCCACAAATCCCGATTTTGAGGTCGGGTGAAGTTTTTCTTCCTCGCTGAACTCCTGTTCTGACAAGCTGTCCAACTCCTTCTTCATCAAGAACCTCGAATGGATCATTTTTGAGTATTCCTTTTTGAAGGTATACGGACAAGAACTTTCCTGCATCATCTCTGGAATAGCCAAAGGTCATCTGTGTCAGGTCATTCGTTCCGAAGGAAAAGAAATCTGCGTGTTCTGCCACTTGATCTGCAAGAAGTGTTGCCCGAGGAATTTCCATCATGGTACCTACTGAATAAGAAACCCTGTCATTATAGCGTTCAAAAACTTTTTCCGCAGTTCGTTCAATCACTTCTTTTTGTTGCACAAACTCTTCAACCGTTCCAATGAGGGGAACCATTATTTCAGGTTTGGACTCAATTCCCTTATTTCTCTTGAGATTCAGCGCGGCTTCAAGGATTGCCTGAGTTTGCATTTCGGTAATCTCAGGGTAGGTGTTTCCAAGTCGGCATCCTCGGTGTCCCATCATCGGGTTGAACTCTTGCAAGTCCGCCACCTTGGATTTTACATCTCCAAGTGAGATATGAAGATCTTCAGCTAGCTCTTTCTGCGTGGCTAATTGGTGAGGTACAAACTCGTGCAGTGGTGGGTCGAGAAGTCTTATGGTGATCGGGAATCCGTGCATGGCCTCGAAGATCTCTTCAAAGTCTTCGCGTTGAATCGGAAGCAATTCACTCAATGCTTGTTTACGGCCTTTCACCGTATCCGCCAGGATCATTTCTCGCATGATTTTGATCCTATCCATTTCAAAGAACATATGCTCGGTTCTGGCAAGGCCAATTCCGGTTGCACCGAAGCTCCTGGCAATTTTGGCATCTTTTGGAGTGTCGGCATTGGCGCGAACCTCCATGCTGGTGAACTTGTCGGTAAGCGCCATGACTTTCGCGAAATCACCACTCAACTCGGGTTCTTTGGTTTTGATTTTCCCTTCAAAAATATTTCCGGTAGAACCGTTGATTGAGATCCAATCACCCTCGTGGTATTCGTGATCCCCAACTGTCAAGGTGCGTGTTTTATAATTGATTTTGAGTGCTCCTGCCCCGGAAACACAGCACTTACCCATTCCCCTGGCAACAACTGCAGCGTGCGATGTCATTCCCCCTCTTGCCGTCAGGATTCCCTTGGCGATGTTCATTCCTTCGAGATCGTCGGGAGAGGTTTCTGTCCGCACCAAAATGGATGATTTGTACTTGTCGGCCTCATCAGCAAAAAAGACGATTTTTCCCGTGGCAGCGCCAGGTGAGGCGGGCAATCCCTGAGCGATAACAGTCCCTGTTTTCAAAGCCTCAGGATCAAAGATTGGATGCAGAAGCTCGTCCAGTTTTAGTGGTTCAATTCGGTTAAGAGCGGTTTCTTCATCAATCAGTCCCTCTTCGAGTTGATCAATGGCGATTTTAACCATGGCGGCACCCGTTCGTTTTCCGTTTCGCGTTTGAAGAATCCAAAGCTTACCTTCTTGGATGGTGAACTCCATATCCTGCATATCCCGGTAATGATCTTCGAGCTTGTGCTGGTACTCAAAAAGTTCGCGATAGATCTCGGGCATAATCTCTTCCAAAGAAGGGTAGTCTTGGCGTCTTTCTTCTTCGGTGATTTGTGCCAGCTCAGCCCATCTTTCTGATCCGAGTTTGGTAATCTGTTGTGGAGTTCGCACTCCTGCTACCACATCTTCACCTTGGGCGTTGACCAAGTATTCGCCGTTGAATACATTCTCTCCTGTTCCCGCATCTCTGGTGAAGCATACTCCTGTGGCCGAGCCTTCTCCCATATTTCCAAAAACCATTGCCTGGACGTTTACCGCCGTACCCCAATCTTCGGGATACCCATTTATTTTTCGATATACCTTGGCTCGATCACCATTCCAGCTATCAAATACCGCGGTAATGGCTCCCCAAAGTTGTTCCCAAGGATCTGACGGGAAATGATTTCCCGTTCTCTTTTTGACAATTTCTTTGAAGTCGTAAACGAGGTCTTTCAAGTCGGCAATTGTGAAATCCGTATCCAGTTCAATCTCCCGCTTCATTTTCAAGTGGTCAATCACTTCTTCAAATGGATCGAGATCTTCTTTGTTTTCGGGCTTGAGACCTAGTACAACACCGCTGTACATCTGGATAAAACGTCGGTAAGAGTCCCAAACGAAGCGTTCATTCCCCGTTTTGTCGATCATTCCTTTAACCGACTCATCATTAAGGCCGAGATTCAAAACCGTATCCATCATACCGGGCATGGAAACACGGGCCCCTGATCTTACGGAAAGAAGCAAGGGATTTTCGGAATCCCCGAAAAGGCCACCCATCGTATCCTCAATCATGGAAATGGAATCCCGCACGTCGGGCTGAATTTCATCAACGATAGCTTTCTTGCCTTTTTCGTTGTATTGGGTGCAGATCTCGGTGGTAATTGTAAAGCCCGGCGGGACCGGAATACCAATGCGACTCATCTCTGCTAGATTCGCCCCTTTTCCACCAAGTAAATTCTTTTGTTCTTTCGAGCCGTCTGCTCTTTTGTTGCCGAAGTTGTAGACACTTAGCTTTTTATCTTCTAAGATTTCCATGACCCTGATTTTAATGGGTTTCCGAGAATAAAATTACTCCACAAACAGGGTTCAAATAATGACTTTAGTCACTTTCAGGATTGAGTTTCGGGAATAATTGACGCAATGAGGTTGTGAGATGGAAATCGTTCTCTATGTCAGGGTTTTATGACCCATCAAATTCGCGTTCTTGGTTGAGAAAATGAGATGGCTAGGGTTGGTTTCAGTTCTCATTTCTCGAGCGGAACAACAGTCCTAACATCTTGTAAAAATCTCCTTCATTATAGGTGTAGTCAGATTCAGTGTTAACACGATGAACCATCACCAATTTTGAATCGGGGTATACTCCTAACATGTGAATTCCCACGCCTGTGTGATAAAAGGAATTTCGTTTCGTGCCTTCTTTCGGAACCCGAACTCGCCACAGCAAACCATAGGCGCTTCCATACTTTGGGTCATAAATGGAAATGGGTTTGGTGCTTTCGTCTATCCATTTTTTTGGAATGATCTGCTTTCCATTCCATTCACCATAATTCAGGTAGAGTAGTCCATAGAGCGCCATGTCCCTGGTTGACATCCTAAAATGATAAGCGGGGTATTTTGATTGGCTGCTCTCTAGTTTGTAAAAACCATCGGTATCCGGAATGGCGAAACCTTCTTTCTCAGCGTCAACCGTCACGTATTCTCCGTTAAAGTCCATCATCCCAATGGGATCAGCAATTTCACGTTTAAACATAGTGTAGAGACTTTCTTCCATTTGATCTTCGAGAATGGCCCCTAAAACGTTGAAATCCCAATTGTTGTAGTAGTAATGTTCTCCCGGTTCATGGATTCCTCGTTCAGGTCTGTCTGAGAGCATACCTGAATGTACTGCAGCTGCATTGTGATAAATTCCTGATCTTGATTTTAGCAAGTCAGCAACGCGGGCATTGAGTTCTGAATCAGATAATTCAGGAGAGATGTCGTTGATACTTAAATCCCTCAATGTCGCTGAGGTGTCAATTTTTCCATTTTCGATAGCAATTCCGTACAGGGAGTTCAACATCGCCTTTCGGATAGAGTGGATAAGGTGTTTTTTATCCGTTTCTCCCCATTCAAAAATGACCTCTCCCTCTACTAAAATCATCATGGAAGAAGATCCACTTTCGCGAAGGTGATTTTTCAGTTCGTCCAGCTTCTCGCTTGAATATCCTTTGGATTCGGGAGTCGCATACGTGAATTTTGTTTTGTCCTGAGCGTTGGAAATAATCCCACTCAATAAGAAGAAAAAGAAAATTATTCGAGTCATCGTCTTTGGTGGTCAATCAATTGGCAATATACTACGTAGGCTTGTCTGCTGATGTAGGTTTCTCAGCTATGTTGATGACGATCTTAGGTGCTTATTGTTACATCGCATTTTCAATTCCTCTTTGTGTCGTGTTTTTTGTCAATTCTCTGCAATAATTCAACGGCAGTGGATCGATTGATGTGATTATTGCATAAATGAATCAAGGTTTCTGCAATATTTCAGATGAGTTTTTCATATTTGCCGCCGATTTCAAAAAAGACCCGCAAAAGACCGATAGACCCATCGGTGTGAACAAGATTTGGTGCAGTAAGATTATTCTAAGAATACATTCAATTGAATTAATGATGAGAAAACTACTTCTCTTATTCGCTCTATTGCCTTTTTGCTTATTTGCGCAAAAGACGGACAGCGATACTTTAAAGCTCAAGGCGGATGCTTCCTTGAATGGCTTTTGGCAAACGGGAAACGTAACAACTTTCATTTTTCGGACAAGAGCAAACCTTAGCTATCGCCCCTGGGATAAGTGGATTTTAACGAGTAGAAACTCCTATCTCTATCAGGAATTCGGCAGGGTAAAGGCCGATGTGGATATTGAGAGTTTGAATTTCTTGAGTTTTGATCCCGATCGACGATTTTTCCCTTTAGTTATTGGTATCGTCACTTCAAACTTCAGACGTGAAATTGATCTCAGATACAAAATAGGGGCAGGAGTAACCTACAAGCTTTTCGATTCGGAAGATGTGAAGTTGAGATTTTCACTTTCCAGTGAGTATGAGAATACCCATTTTGATAAGGATCAGTTCAACTTTGATGAATACAATGGAAGCACTTATATCAATACCGTACGCAGTACCTTATGGGTATCGGGCGAGTATCACGTATTTGACAAAAAGCTCATTCTGAAACATATCGCTTTCTTTCAACCTTCATTAGGCGATAGTAACAACTTCAGGTGGGAGGCCGATTTAACTGCAGAATTGCCCATTTCCAAGAAGTTTGCATTCAATGCGAACTACCTCCACACGTATGAAAGGATTGTGGTTGAAGATCAGAAGCAAGCTGACCGATTTTTGACCTTTGGTTTCACTTATAAGAGCTACGAGTAGAGACTACCCAAGACTTCAGCAGGTGCATTACGCATCCAATTCAAAGGAGTTTTTCGCGCTCTCCTCCTTAATGGCATGTTTATAGAACATCATGGAGGACATCAGAAAATTAAGCACCCAAATGGCCAATCCTCCGACCAATAATTGAACGGCATTCCAGCTGTATTCGTTGAATTCCAGAAGTTCGGAAATCACGGCTCCCAGGAAAAAGAGATTTGCGGTAAAGAATATGAGGCCAATGAAAAGGCCGGTTGCACGGAATTTTAGAATAACCTGCAACAAGACGATAATGGCCATTCCAAGAAGGAAGGGGTTAAATGAAAAGGGAGGAGTATAACCCGCCAATAATAACAAGAGGATCAAGTAATACTCAGATAGTTTAAAGAGCTTGCTTTTCATCACACTTAATTTAACGCTGAATTGGCCCGTTTTGCATTCGGCTTCAACTTGTTTCTCCACAATGAAGTCTTCAGCTGTTAAGAGTAATACGCAGGAATAGGGCCAACAGGTTACAAGAGGCGTTGATTATAAGCCTTTTAGAATTAGTTTGTCAGGAGATCGTGTTAACGCGTCTTTAAGATTTTTTAACCTGTGGATCTCTATCATTTAACATTTCAAATAAAACACTTGCAAAAGACAAGTGAGATTGAATATATTTGTATGCTTGCAAAAAGCAAGTGAATGGAATTATACTATTGGTCATGGAAAGAATTCGAATTAATCTTGAACAACTGAAGAAAGAAACCTGGACAGCCGAGGAATTACAAAATGCTGAAACGGTCGTTGACTTCGTCCAAAACTTAATGAACGATCACAACTTTGACTACCTAAAAGAAAAATATGGAAGTCACAAATATATTCAGCACAATCAAAGTATGGTCGACGGCATTCAAGGAGTCCTTGAAGTCGTTTCAAACTTTGCCAAACGATTCCCAGCCTATACCTACGATGTAAAACACATGTATGTAGATGGTCCTTTTGTGACGCTTCATTCGCATGCTACAAACAATATTAAACACCGTGGAAACCCACAAAAGGGATTAAATATCATGGATATCTGGAAAGTTGAAAACGGCGAAATTGTAGAACATTGGGATGCGGTTCAACCCATTCATGGTTCTATGCGCTTTCTCTTTTGGATGATAGGCGGAAAGTTCAAAAACAAGAATACCTACTTTTAACAGAGATCATGAAGCCCTTATGAGATCGGATTGCCCTGTAAGTTATGGTTTGGAATTTTTTGGTGATAAGTGGACCTTACTTATTATCCGAGACATGGTATTTGATCAAAAGCGTTTTTATAAGGACTTTCTCAACTCTGGCGAGGGAATAGCGACTAACATCCTCTCTGATCGGCTGAAGAAGCTTGAAGAAAATGGAATTATTGAGTCTTCTGTTTACGAGCTCAAAAAAACTCAAAAAGTTTATGTCTTAACCGATAAAGGAAAGGCTCTTATTCCTGTCTTGTTGGAGATCATGGTTTGGTCTTTTGAGCACAACAGCGACTTAAATATTCCCGCCGAGTTTGTGAGAAAGATTAAGGCAGATAGGATATCAGTCACGAATCAACTCAAAGAAAGTTTATAAAGAAAGAAAGTCTCAAAAAATTAGAATGGAGTTGTTTTCGGATAATTGATTTTTAAAGCTATCAGAGCTGATTTCCGGATGATCATGATCACTCTGTTATTCTATTTGTAATGAGGGAATCGCGAGTTTTGCTGTTATTTCTTGGATTGGGAAAATTAGGGTAGGGCCCGGTACGAATTGTGCATGTTTTCTTCTTACTGCTAGTCTATTTTGTATATTCCAACAGGAACACAAACAAAGGATTCTCACTCAAACCGCGGGAAGCTAAGTGGAACTTGCGAAGCTTTCGTCAAATATGGGATGTAGGCGTTTGAACTTCATTTTTTGTCTTCTCAAGAAGGAGTCCGAATTGCGTATTCGTAAAAGTCTTGTAGTGTCAATTTACAATAAGCTCGGTTAGGCCCGAATGACCTATTCCATCTTTACGTAGTAAATTTTCAGGCGTTTCGGGATTTGCTGTCCAATATCCATCTACAATAAACTTATACAGATATCTTCCCTTGTCAAGCTCTAACTTCATTTGCCACCCTTCTTCCGTTTTGTACATGGGCAAATTAAACATGTCCCAGTTGTTAAAATCGCCGACGACCGAAACTTCTTTTGCGTCGTGAAACCCCTTTAGATTGAAAGTTGTATTGCCATCCACATTTGGTTTGATAAAATTAAACCTCTTTCGTGGCATCAGCGTGTCGAAGTTTGCAATTTGAAGACATAAATAGGCCACAAATTCAGCATTGTATTTCTGCACTTCCGAGGGAACATATTCATACAAGTCTGAATTGGTGTGGTGCATTGCCGGGAAATAGTCAAGTGGATCTTGGATGAATTGAAAGGCGGGAATATTATGGTAATCAAACATCCAATGATCCGTTTGATTCGCATTTTGAAGTGTGAGCGTTCGGCTTTCTTCAAAGGGTTCAATAAATTCCCGAAAAATTGACCTTACTTGAGAATTACCCATTAGGTAGAGCCCTCTGATTTTCCCCGCCCCATTATCGATATTCAGGTAAGCTGAAATCTTGAATTTCTCCTTTCGCGGTTCTCCGGATTGCATATCACCAATGTGTTCATCCACATAATACTCTGACCCTGCAAAAATCTGTTCTTCTCCTCCCCAAAGAATCAAGCGAATGGTTCTTCTTGGCTTTTTATCAAGTTCGTTTATGATTCGCATTACTTCCATCAATACCGCGCAGTTTGCGGCATTATCAACCGCGCCGGTGCCACCATGCCAACTATCCAAGTGTGCTCCGACGACGACTACTTCGTCTTTTAATTCAGGATCCAATCCCGGGATCTCAGCGATAAGATTGTTATGATAGGTTGAGTCCTCATAAAATTCGGATGTCAGGCTTAGTTTCAGCTTTGGAGAGTAGCCTAAAGCTTTCAATCTGACTAGACGACCGAAATGCTCATTTGCCATACTGAATGATGCTATGGGCTTGTAATCTGTCTTTTTTCTAAATGAAGGCATGGCTCGGTTACCATCTACGTGAAGCAAATTATAGGGCCTGTCGCTTGGTTCAATTACCGCTAGAGTACCTTCTGATTCGAGATATTTATAGAACCTCTGGAGCCGTAGCTTATTTGTTAATCGCCATTTAAGTAATCCGGGAACTGAGATTCGACTATGGTAACCTATGATTACATCATTCGGATCGGGATTATTTTGGGCTTTCGTTAATAGATCGTCGGCTAGGCGAACGGTCAAGATGCCCTCGAAATTCTTTACAGGTTCGTACAAAGATGTAAGGAGGACAATTTTTCCATTCAGGCTACCTTTTTTATCATAAGCCGCTTGAATATTATTAATTAAAACAATATCCCCTTCTACTTCACCCTCAGTAGATCGCGAAAAAGCAAGAGGTAATGCATTAACAGGTGCATACTGTGGCTTAGTCATTTCAACATGGTATGATGTGAATGCCCACCCTCGATATTCGCGGTTAAATGACTCGAGTCTCGTTTTAACGTTTGATTCCTTTAGCCTTGTCTGTGCATGCAAAAGGGCGTTGTGATAGTTAGGTGTTCCAAAAAAACGCGGGCCATAAACGTCTGAAAAATAACTCAAGTCTGTCATAATTCGCTTTTCGGACGCCTCAAGTCTTATCGAGTCCAGAAGAGAGCTTTGAGAGAATGCCGATATTCCTATGAATAGAAAAAATAAGCTGCAGAATGATGAAGGTGTCATAGAATCGAGAAAGAAAAGGGTGACTAAATGAAATCATAGCGTTCGATTCTGAAAAGGACAAACAGGACTCAAAAGAGGACAATTTATACCCGAGAAGGATTCTTTAAGAGCCTTCTAAGTTGACTCACATTTCGGAATCCACATTCACGGGCCACCTGATCGAGTTTAAGGTTATTAGCCATTAAGTGTTTCGCTCTTTCTATCCTTACCATCTTAATATACTCACCGGGTGTCTTGCCGGTAGCTTTTTTGAAACTACGCGCCATATTCCGCTTGCTCATACTTACATGATTTGCAATATCATCGAGTGTAAAGCGCTTATTGATATTTGTTGCAATAAAATCTTGGACGTTATGAATTCGTCGATCAATGTGATTTCGGTACTTGAGGAAAGTGCTGATTTGTGGGTCGTTTCCACCTCGACGAAAGAAATAGACCACCTCTTTTGCAACCTTAAGTGCTAAATCGAAACCGTATAATTCTTCGAGTATATGAAGAGTCAGATCCATACCTGATGAGACTCCAGCGCTCATGTAGAGGTTTTTTTCGATAGTAAATAAATGGTCATCGAGTACATTTACCATCGGGTATAAATTCTTGAATTCATCTAAATATTTCCAATGAGTCGTACTTTTCTTATTGTTCAGAATCCCTGCCTCTGCTAACCAATAAGCCCCAACACAAATCGAGCAAATATTCAGTTTAGCGTCATGCCATTCTCTCAAGAATTGAAGAAGTAAAGGATTTTCATCAATTACTTTTTTTTGTTGTTCACTTCCCGGTATGAAGATGAAATCACCCTTACGCGGACTAAGGGATTCTAGTGATTGAAGTTTTGAAAAGCTTAATCCTGAGCTGCTTTGGACAGTGCTGCATCCATTAATACTTGCAAAATGACATTCTAGGGGAACTCCCAATCCCTTTGCTTCATAAAAAAGGTGCGCAGGTCCATTTATATCCAAAAGATGAACTCGAGGGGGAATTATAAAAAAGATATTTCTCATTCAGGATAGGTGTTCTATCAAAACTCTTAATAAGAATCTAGATATGGAAGACTTCTTATTCTCTCAAATTGGAAATCTGAATTCCCTGATAAAAACTATCTAAGAACAGTGAATTGTGACTTTCCTCGGAATAGAATTTGGTCGTTAGATCTACATTCTTTGCCCGTTTCAGTGCATCGATGAATTCCTCTACCTTTTTTCTGTGAAAAGCAGGCTCAGGCTGGTAGGTCAGGTGGATTTTCACTTCCTTACCCGAATTGGATTTTTGAAATCGCTCGGTTATTTCCCCATTTCCGAACCAAGCAGACGGATCATAAATGTGAATCACTTCAAACGGGTTATCGAAAGACAAAATGTATCCTCCGAAATATCCTCCGTAAGAATGACCGATTAAGGTCTCGTGATCGTTGATTGCGTAGTTCTTCTTTACATCTTCCATCAACTCATGGATGAGGTAATTGTAAAAATTCATTCCTCCACCGGAATTTGATTCGTTATACCATGTAGAATCTACAGAATCGCCATCATATTCTATACGTGAATGACTAAATGTCAGATCTCTACCTCGTTGATCCTCCATATCAATGTGGGGAATTCCAACGACAATTGAATTTTGGATTGTCTCATAAGCACCAAGCTCAAAAACAATATTTCTGACCAATTCAAATCTCCATTCAGCGTCAAAAACATAGATAACCGGGAATTTCAAAGAATCGGAGTAGCCATAAGGCAGACTCACCCAATAATCTCTTTCCTGATCTAAAAAGGTTGAGTGAATGGTGTGGCGTATTGCTTCATTCACACAAACTTTATCCTGAGATTTTAATTTGAATGAGAACGTTAAAAGAAGAACCGGAAAAAAGATTCTGGAATAGATATTCATCGTGATACTTTGGGCCATAAATTTAGCACTAAGGTGAACCCTTAAGATTCATTGTTCTAATTTATCTCTTCTTTTTACCAAAGCCAGCAAACCCAAAATCGGACCCAATCCCAGAATTGCAAAGACGTAATGCGAGCTAGTCAAAAGCCGAACCTCACTTATTAATTGAATGCTGAATATTGTGATAAAGAAGCCTAAGGAATTGACAATGGTGAGAGCGGTTCCCTTCAATTGAATGGGGCAATTATTTGCCACCATCGTCGAAAATAGGGGAGAGTCGGCAATAACTACCATTCCCCAAAAGAGAAGAAAGACAATAAAGAGCCATTCCGAATCAAGGGTAAAAGCGAAAGGGGATAACAGGCAACAAATGCAGGACGAAAGCAGCGCTAGAAATGCGATTCGTTTCACGGTAAAACGCTGAGCGAGATAACCTCCCAAAACACAAGCCAATCCACCAATACCAATGATCAAGAAAGAAGTCAAAGGAATATTGAGGGAAGCATTGGGTTGACTTTCTAAATAGAGCTTTAAAATAACAGGAATAAATGCCCAGAAAGCATAGAGTTCCCACATGTGTCCGAAATACCCAAAGGCAGCAGCCCGGAAATTGGCTTCTTGAAAAATGTCGGGAATTGCCGATAAACGAATCTTTTGGCTGGCTTTTCGATAAGGTCCATCAGGCACAAGAGCGACCATCAGTATCCCACCTATCGCAGCCAAAGAAGTAGTGGCGATGAGAACATACTGCCACGGTAAATCTCCCTTCAAGTCTCTTAAGAGATGAGGTAGAGCGGTACCCACAACTAAGGCTCCCACCAAAAATCCCAGTGATTTTCCAAGTCCCTTTTCGAAATAATCTGCGGCTATTTTCATCCCCACGGGATAAATACCAGCCAAGAAGAATCCGGTAAAGAAGCGAAAGGTGAGGATGCTCGAAAAGGAATTTTTATCCCATATCACTCCGAGATTAAAGAGTCCTCCCAGAACAGCGCAGATGACAAATACCTTTGACGGAGAGTAACGATCGGCGATAGACAAAACGGCAAACACCAGCGTGCCTATGATAAAGCCGAACTGGACCGAAGAGGTAAGGTAACCAAGAGCAGATGCATCGAGTGCAAAAGCTGAAGTCAATTCAGACATTACCCCATTCCCTGCAAACCATAGTGAAGTACAAAAGAATTGTGAAACGACGATGACGGGGAGTGTGTGCTTTGGTATTGGCATCATGAATCCACCAAATTAAATTAATGCCCCTAAGAAAATGGATTGTAACTGCTGAATTAGTTATTCTTTAACAAGCTTCCCTCTCTGGATGAGTTGATTTTCTGATCGAAATTCGAATATGAAAATCCCTGAAGGGAGACTCTCAAGATTGATTGATTGTTGATTTGAGTAACTAAATCGGTGGATTAAGCTCCCCATAACGTCGTAAATGACCACCTCACCATTTAGGAATTGTTCTGAAGAAGCGGAAAAGGTAATTCGATCTTTGAAAGGGTTAGGATATGCTTTTATTTCTGCTTTAAGCTCAACTTTTTCATTACTCAATATAACACCACAGTCCACGGACTCATTTGCTTCGATGTTTTCATCCATCCAATCGAGTCGATCGGTTAACCAATCCTTTAGGAATTCAATTTCTTCTTCATGGGTATCCCCTATAAATGAATTTGGCCAGACATAATTGCCTAAAACATCAAACTTTTGAAAGTTTCGATCGATAGCCGGTCCTAAGAGATCTACCATTGAGTCGATTCTCGTCATTAAATACTCAGTCGATAAACTGGTCTCGCGGAGTTGCTGCCATCTGCAGTAAGTTTGATCTTGGATATCTTCAACCTCTAAAAGTCTCTCCAGCCAGAAGGCATTCGACGTACAGGGGAATATCCAACCTTGGGGATCCGGGGAGCACTCGAAATCGAAATTTCCATAACCCAAATTGAAGTCCCAGATAGGGCCCATGTGAAGCTTTCCTCCATTACTGTTCTTCTCTTTGTACATGTAGAAGCTCAACTTGAAAGCATCGATATGTTTGGTGACTTCATTGATTAGGAAATAATCTATGAATGATTCGACATCTATGAAGTCCTGATAGGTGGACTGGTAGGACGGTAAAGCCATACTTAATTCAAAAGAGTTCATCCATTCTTGGATATAAGTCTTCTGCGTCTCGTTTAATTGATCATAATCGGGATGGTGATAAGCGTAAAATGGATAATTGGCAAAAGAGGAGTACCAGCCATCTCCTTCTACGTTAAAATCGTCGCGGTCCATTTTAATGATATAACCTCCTGTCAATTCGTCGCCAATTGTATCTTCAGGTAAAACGTTTGCGATATCCACCCTGAAATTGTCTCGCTTGATTTTTTCCATTAAAAGATATATCCCTCGATAATTGCCATTCATCATTAGCTCGCAAAATCTTGTTCGCGGAGCATATTCCATTACGTCATTTCCGATTTCAAATGTCAGCGCATTTCGAAGCAGGCTTTTATCGGAATAGGGCCCATGAAGAATCCAATCATTTTCGGGTGGCATCCCCAAAAGAGAGACATTGTTGTTTTCTCCATCTTGGTCTTGGGTCTCAAAACCGTAATTCTTCTTTTCGTAAAAAAGTGAAGAAGATCCTCTTTGTTCTACGGCGATAAAACCATTGTAATCTGTTGATTGATCTCCTAGGTAGTTGATCTCACCAGGCCCATTGTCTACTATTTGGAGGTTTGCGACTATGCGAGGCTCATCGGGGATGGGTTCGCCCGATGTGGTAATTCGCAGTAATGGAAGATGAGTACCAACAACGGGTTCGATAAACCAATCAGGAACCACCCCGTAATTCATCGATTCATCCGTGATCGCCAGAGAGAGAAAGAAATTACTCGATAAATCGGAAGAGGTAATCTGAAAGTTGTTCACTTGAATGGCAAGCGTGTTCTGGCCTTCTTGAACCAATTCCTCAAAGGTATTTGGGTAAATAGGGAAAGCTTCAGGAATCCCTCCCTGATAGAGCACCGCTTCCTGATCAGTTGGCGGATTCTGATTCCAGTCTAATGTTTCAAAGGGATCACCAATATTACCACGACCGATCTCCGTACCATTTAAGTACGCAACGAACGCATCATCATAGTCGGCATGAAGCAATGCCATGCGGATAACTGAGGTGTCAATGAGTTCAAAATCTATTCGAAGAATGAGTGAATGTACAGGTTGGATAACGGTATTATCATCTCCATCTCCATAGCCAATACCCCCTTGACCAACATCCCATAAGCTATCATCAAAATCGGGCATCATCCAATCTTCAGGAGGCGCTGATGTGCCGAGGCGATAGGACCAAACATCATCGTTGTTGACTGCGGTTTCCCAATGATCGATGTCGCTTTGGGACATGATTAAATGCGGAAAAAGTAGGAAGCTAAAAAGCGTTATCAATCTGCACCGAGCCATATTCTAAAATACAAAGAATGACATCAATCCCCTTCCGGGCTGATTAGTTTGGATATAACTTGATCATTTCCTGTGAGTTCCCACTCTCCCAAGGCCATTGGAATATTTCCAATTTCATTAACTCGATCTAGAAATTCTTTTATTTCGAAATCTTCACCTTTGGACTCTTTGATTCGGGCAAACTCAGTCATCGCATTTTCAACGAGGTATTTTCCGGTGATATAGCTTGTTCCATATCCAGGTTGCCGCATGTATAGGTGCTGTTCGAATAGGAGTAATTCTTTTTCGGTTTTCATCCATCCCCTTGGGGTGTATTCCGAATGGATGCCTCCGGCTTCTTCCATGGTCATTTCGTTTGCATGGGCATACAGCGATCCTAGTCCACGGGCTGCTCTTTGCGCGATTAGGATGTAAACTATTTCCCTTACGCGTGGATTATCGTCGTAGAGGCCAGCCTGCATAAACATTTCTTCGACAGCAGTTGCCATCCCTTCATTATGAGAATCGAAAATATTGTAAAGCAACGGGACTCGACGAATTTCACTTTCATGAGATTCTTCATCTAGCAGTGCTAGCTCGAACCAGTGATAAAAGTGAGAGTATAAAGGACGTGGGTCGTAGTGTGCAGTTATCCAAAAGAAGTTCCTTGTTTCTTTGGGTACATAGGATCCCAAGTGCTCTCTCAAAGCGGGATCGAAGTAATCCTTTACCGTTAGCATATCCTGCTGCTCGAGAAAATTCATCAGACTCTTTGCAGCCATTTCGGCTAAGGCATCATATTCTTGGGGGCTCTCGGCTGAAGGCAACGGAGGAAGCTTCCTGTTGCGGTGTTCTTCGAGCTTCAGGGAAGACCATGCCCTTGCCAATTCTCGCTTCAGCAGCATTACCTCGTCTTCCCAAGTCATTGGTACCAGATGGACATTTTGAAGATACCAAGTATAGTTCTCTTTGCCGATGCCCGAAGGCCCTGTCTTGGCAGAAGCTTCGGCTTCAAGCCAAAAGGCCAGATCGTCGGTAGACTTTATTGCCGCATAAATAGACCCCAATAATTCTTGGTTATTCTTAACCCCAGGCAGTTCCAACATATCATTCAAGACTCCACTTTGTGCCTTGATATCACGAATTCCCGCAACCCAAAGTTCTTTGGCATTTCCCGTCAAATTTGTTTGAGCTTGTTGATTTAAGGGAGGAATTACCTTGAGGTCCTTTATCAATCTTTCGCTTTCTGATTCGCTCAGCGGAAACTCATAGGTCCAAAGTTCGGTGGTGGCATGATGCGTGGGACCCTCATGAGCAGGAACGTCACTTCGATAGGTCCAGACGCTTTTATAGAATGCAGGATCCCTCTTCCAGGGCTGGAGGATGCGGTGATTAAAATCATAACCATTCATCTCTGCCCAAACGATCGTCCAATCGACCTGTTCTTCGATTTTCCAGTTGCTATAGTCCATTGCTTTAAGTCTATCCTGAAGTTTTTTGAACTCAGACCATCTTGCTTTGAATGTTACTTCTGAATAGTCAGGCACTCCATTTATCATTGGTGGAGTTTCAAATGATCTCCACTCTTCAAAAAGTTCCAGCAAATCAGAGTATTCTGCTCTGGTATTTTTAGTTGGTACGGATTCTGGCTGAGGAGGAGACGTCTGGCAGGAAATCAGTAAAATGAAGAATGAGAGAACCGCGATTCGAAACATAAGATTGAAGAGCTGAAATGAAATCGCCAAGTTAAAGCATTGAAATCGATCCAACTTATTCGGATTTATGAGAAAGTCGCGCTTAGATTGATTATTCGACTAACAACATTAGTTCAATCCAGTTGAATAGCTGAATGATTTGTATTAAACAGGCATTAACCCTACACGATTTGGTTATAACAATGGATTGATCTACATTTAGTTCATGGAGTTGATAAACTCCCTTATCATTTTGAAATTAAGATTACCATTTAGCGCATTTTTCTTCTTCTATTTTTCGGAATAGAAAAGGACTGCGTATAAAAAATTGAAATTCGGAGTCCTGATAAATCGGGACTCTTTTTTTTTTGTGATGTCGGAAAGGAAAATAATCATTCAAGGAGAGTTAGGATGTTTTCACCATGAAGCTGCTTTTAAGTTCTTTGGTGAAAATGATAGGGAGTTTATTCCCTCTAACTCTTTCGTGGAACTTGCAAACCAGTTGGATGAAAATCCTTCGGAGCGTTTGGCGATAATGGCAATTGAAAATTCGATTGCGGGTAGCATTCTCCAGAATTATCGAATTCTTCGTGAGCATAAGTTTCGAGTTGTAGGTGAAATATACCTCAGGATCAAGCACAATTTGATGGCCTTGCCAGGCCAACGTGTCGAAGATATTGTTGAGGTTCGAAGTCATCCTATGGCGTTAAACCAATGCCTTGCTTATTTGAGAGATAAACAAGTAAACCTTATTGAGACTGAGGATACTGCCTTGAGCGCAAAGAGAATTGCCCAATCTCAATCGAAAGGAATAGCGGCAATTGCCAGTAGCAGAGCGGCGAAAATATATGGTCTCGATATTCTCGCGGAGGGTATTGAAACGTCATTGGTGAACTATACTCGATTTTTCATTGTGCAAGGAGGGAAAGAATCTGTAGAGAAAATCGAGGCTAATAAGGCTTCGATTTATCTGCGCGTGCCTGATGGTTACGGAATGCTATTAAAGGTTTTGGAAGTGTTGAATCACTACAAGATTAGCATGACTAAACTCCAATCTTTTCCCGTTTTGGGAGAGTTAAAGAGGTATTACTTTCACTTGGATTTGGAATTTGATGAAATGTCACAATTCGAGGGTAGCATGAAGGACTTGGTAGTGTGTACCGAATCTTTAGAAGTTTTAGGAACCTACAAAAAAGCGACAATTGATGATTGAAACGGCAAAACGACTCGAGGGCGTAGGAACCTATTATTTTGCTCATAAGTTGGCCCAAATCAGGCAGATGAATGAAGAGGGCCCCGAGGTTATTAATCTCGGTATAGGTAGTCCGGATTTGTCACCTCCACCAGAGGCTATTGACCGATTGAAGGAGGTGATGGGTGAAGAAGGGGTGCATAAATACCAGTCCTATCGTTCGCTTCCCGAGTTACGATTGGCGTTTTCGAATTGGTATTCACTCCATTTTGACTTTAAACCTGATCCCGAAACGGAATTGCTCCCATTAATGGGGTCGAAAGAGGGGATCATGCATATTTCAATGGCCTTTTTGAATGAAGGTGATCAGGTATTGGTTCCGGACCCGGGATATCCTGCTTATGCTGCCGCCGCTAAATTGGCAGGAGCGGAGGTGGTTACTTACGATCTGCATGCTGAAAATAAATGGAGACCTGATCTCATGGAATTGGCGAAGAATGATCTTTCACGGGTTAAGCTGATGTGGATTAGTTACCCACATATGCCGACAGGTGCCAAAGGAGATATGAATCTCTTCTCCGATTTGGTGGAATTTGCCGGAAGACATGATTTACTCCTTTGTCACGATAATCCCTATGCGTTTATTCTAAATGAAGAGCCAATTAGCGTCCTGAAAGTTGATGGCGCCATAGACCATTGCCTGGAACTAACTTCACTCAGCAAGTGTTATAATATGGCAGGATGGCGCATAGGCTGTTTGGCGGGAAGGAAGGAATACGTTGACGAGGTATTGAAGTTTAAGAGCAATATGGATTCAGGTATGTTCAAAGGCATACAGGAAGCAGCAATTGTGGCGCTTGAACAGGGTGAGGATTGGTTCGAAACATTGAATCAAGAATATCGAGACAGGAGGAAATACGCTTTTGAAATAATGGATACGCTTAAGTGTACCTATGAACCTGAAATGGCGGGAATGTTTGTGTGGGCAAAAATTCCCGATTATATGAATTCTGCAGAGGAATATTCCGAAGAGATATTACAGAGTTCTCGCGTTTTTATTACCCCTGGAATGGTGTTTGGGAAAAATGGAGATCGATATTTGCGCATTTCTTTGTGCAGTTCGGTTGAAACATTCAAAGAATCACAAAATCGTATTCGGCAGAGTGCATTGAGTTAATCAAGAGAAAGTGAAGTTGTATGGAAAACAATAGAAAGACATCAAAAAGGCAGACTTGGATATCAACGGGTAGAGGTCCTATTTTAATTAGCGGACCCTGTAGTGCCGAATCCGAAATGCAAACCCTCGAAACCGCCACACGTTTGGCAAAAACGGGTTTGGTAGATTTCATCCGAGCGGGTATTTGGAAACCGAGAACACGTCCAGGTTCCTTTGAAGGTGTTGGGGCAGTTGGTTTGCCGTGGATGCAAAGAGTGAAAGAGGAAACAGGCTTGCCGGTTACGATTGAAGTGGCCAATGCAAACCATGTTGATCTTTCTCTTAAGCACGATATCGATATGTTGTGGATTGGCGCCCGAACTACGGTAAATCCTTTTGCGGTGCAAGAAATTGCGGAGGCATTGAGAGGAGTCGATATTCCCGTATTGATCAAAAACCCAATTAATGCCGACTTGGCACTATGGATTGGAAGTACGGAGCGGTTGATCCAGGCGGGATTAAAAAGGGTAGGGTCAATTCACCGTGGGTTTTCGAATTTGGGGGAACGCAAATACCGAAATCGCCCACAATGGCAGTTGGCTATTGCTTATCGCGACGCTATGCCTGAAATTCCATTGATTTGCGATCCCAGCCATATTTGTGGTCGACGTGATTTGCTTCTTCATATTTCTCAAAAAGCGATGGATTTGGACTTTGATGGGCTCATGCTTGAGTCGCATATCGATCCTGACAATGCATGGAGCGATAAAGCACAGCAAGTGACTCCTGAGGCCTTGGATGATTTGATCAAATCAATTGTAGTCAGAGAACCCCAGTTCAAGGAAGGGGCTGATCATCAGGAGTTAGATATGCTCCGAGAAAAAATCAATCATATCGATGATGAACTCCTGAATTGAACAACAGGATGCAGGTTGCCAGGGATATTGGCGCATTCAAAAAAGCCAATAATATCACGATTCTTCAGAAATCACGCTGGAAAGAAATCCTAAACAAAGGGAAAGAATACGCTGATTCCCACGGGTTAACAGAAGCATTTATCCTAGCTTATTTACGCGCTGTTCACGAGGAGAGTATAACCCAGCAAGAACACGTAATGAACGAAGACTAGTCAACGCTTTTCCAGAAAAGCTTTTAGCGATTCCAGCTTTGATTTTTGGGCGACGAGTCTTTCACCTGTGGTTGTAGCAGTTTTGACGTTCGACATTTTGGGCAAACTGAGTTTTCCTTTGCTCAAGGAATACATCCAAATGAGGTCGAGGTAATTGATTACCAGATTTGCCTTTTCATACCATACTGTAGGATGAGCTTCGAAACCTAATCTCTCTATCGTAGAATCAGCGAGAAAGTAGGTGCTTCCTCTGACCTCTATCGTCGCGGGTAATTGCTCTGACTCAATTTGTCGAATCACTTCCAGAAGCCCCTGTATGTAGTATAACAAGAGTCTGTTCTGCCATTGATTACCCGACCTGGTCTTTCTGTAATGAAACAGATAATCGAATGAAGTCCCGTTATGTAAATCGTAGAGTTCCGGTCGCGCTGCATATACCAAAAGCATCGGTGACAAGTATTTGTAAACCCCGAGTAAGGTCATCAATGGACTCACCAAAAACTGCATAGCGGGAGTCATCAAAAAGAGTAGGAGGATTGCTAAGAAGTTCACTTCAAACAGGTTCATCCAGATGATAAAAAAACCAAGACTGATTGCCATAAATACAATGGCCACAAACCATTGGAGAATCTTCGGAAGAGAATAGAACTTGTTCACACTTTTAAAAGGTCATGCGCTTTAAATTGTTCTTTTCGTGGGGAAGACTTTATGGTACTTTGTGTCCCTGGCTTGCCTCCAATAAGAAGAACCAATCTTCCAAGTCAAGATTTATTTCAAGAGCCCCATTTGCATTTTTTATTCGATTGGGATTGGTAGTCCCGATTACAGGAGAGACTTTTGCCGGATGTTTTAGAATCCAGGCGAGTAGAAGTACTTCTTCGGGTTGATGGTATTTTTCACAAAGGGAGGCCAAGCATTCTTTTATGCGACTTCTTAGTTCATTTTCTTCTTTGAAAAAGCTGCCCAAAGGACTCCAACTCATCGCTTTTATTCCTTTTTTAATCATGAGATCGAATGTTCCATTATACATGGCCGAATGTTCCGTAAGCGAGAATTCAATCTGATTCGTTGAAACGGTTATCCTACTTGAAATCATTGATAGTTGGGAAGGAGTGAAGTTGGAAACGCCGAATGCCCGAATTTTTCCTGATTGTAAGAGATGTTCTGCTGCTTCTCCCAATTCATCGGGATGCATCAAAGGGCTCGGACGGTGGATGAGAAATGTATCCAGGTAATCCGTCTGGAGCTTTTTCATTGATTGTTCAGCACTCCGGATGACGTAGTCTTTGGACAAGTCATAGTGCTTAATTCGATTATCTCTAGTCTGGCCCTTGTACTGGATTCCGCATTTCGTTATGAGTTCAATTTTATCTCTGGCGATACCGGAACCAATTAATGCCTTCCCGAATTCGTCTTCAGTGGTATAGTCTCCGTAGATGTCCGCGTGATCGAAAGTGGTGTTTCCTTCACCCACACAAAATTCAATGAGTTCCGCTTGCTCGCTTGTGTTGAGTTTCTTTCCCCAGGCTCCCCAAGACATGCAACCGATAATGATCTTTTGTCCTTGACTCATTCTCCTTGATTATTTGTTCTACCGATGTAGATCCATGCTTTCTTTCCTGAATTAAAAGTCTCTAAAACCCTGTGGTAGTCCTTTACTTCATATTTATCTGTTTCGGCAAGTTCAGCTTCGGTAATTTCAAAGATGGTTCCTGTTATTGAGTCTTCAGGTCTTCCTGTTTTTACGGCAATTGGATGAACATCCTTGCCGCTCTTTCGAAGGACATCCGAGTCTGTGATTCTCAGGTCTTTCAATTTGTACTCGGATAAAACGTCGGGTTTACCATCTAAGATCCGACCGTAATTATCTAGCTGCACCTTCTGCATTTGCAAAGTGCCGTAAGAGAACAAGAAGTGTATTCGACTTTCCATTAACTAGAAAGACTACTGATCAGAAAGTCTGTTCTCAACTGCCTATTCAACTTTTGTAATCAAGGTGGTGGCGTTGTATCCTTCTGCTCCGTTACGAACATTGTCGCTAGGACCGTAATGCCTCATAAGCACGTTGAATTTGCCTGTAGTGTTTCCCTCCTTGATAGGGATGTTATTGGGCATCCCGTCGCAGCCAAATCTCACAGTAATCGTTCCATCTTCGTTTATTTCAGGATTCATCTCACTGGAAATATTGGCAACATCATTAAACATATATCCATTCCCATCGTAAACCGTTGCCGACCAGAAAAACTCGTTTTCGGGGTCGGGGAAGGTCATTTCGTAACACCCTTCGGCATCCATGTAACCGCTGGTTTGGTAAATATTGTCAACTACCATGGCACCGCCCCAGCCGCCGGCAGATCCCACATAGTTCATGTAAGGAGTCTGTCCGCTTTCGGTGTTTCCAAATGCTTTGGATTGGTCATAGCCCTTGCTAAATTCGAGATTTCCTGCTTCTTCCATTTTTTTGAAGCTCTCCATGTCCCATCCTATTGTCTCTAATGGATCACTTTCCGGTGCTTCTATCAACAAATTTCTCCTCGCGTCATCTTCCAAAGCTCTAACGATCACGAAAGCATGACCTGTTTTTGCGGTTATTTGATGTCTGCCTGAACCGTAAATCATTGGTTGAGTTTCGTGATTCTCATCCACTATTTGGATGGTAACATAGCGATCTGTTTCAGGAATAGTAATAAATACGTCTCCCGTCATGTCTATAATGGCGCTGGAATAATGCGTATCCCTGTTCATACGTACTACGGGTTGTTCGGCTGGATCACTGCTTGGAGTTGGGAATTCCAAGAACTTGTTGATTCCCCCGGCCTTCTCAGCGATCATTGACATTCGCAAATTGGTATAGGCTTGTGGGAAATTGTCCTGCGTGACGATTATGGCGGATGACTCTTCTGTAGTCGCTTCATCAGCCGAAGTCTCAGCCTCCCCGGTTTGAGGGGTTGCACAAGAAGAAATCAGTGCGACAATAAAGAGTCCGATTAGATAGTGATTAAGGAGTTTCATTGTAGTAAACCTTGAGGTTTGACAGTTGAAATTGGGAAGGTGAAAAGTACTAAATCAATGCCAATTCCTGTAAGAATATCGCTTCAACTTGATTGATTTTTGATCTCCCATTTCTCCTTCATAAAACCCACCACAATCAAGGGTAAAGTTCCCAGAAATCCAAAGAAAAGAAATGGCATAAAATAGCCGTAATCGGATAAATCCACCTCATTGAGCTCGACGAAAAAGAAGAACTGTAGGAAGAAAACAGAGATGCCCGCCCTGAGAAATTTGAATGCGATTTTTTGAGCTAAAAAATAAGCGAGAAGAGCGAGTGATCCTGACATCAAATTCGCAAGAACATATGCCTCTATATTTGAATGAGCGGTAATCTCAAAGAAACGGTTCATCAAGTTCCCATGGACTTGCATCGCACTTATTTGAACCAATGGAACAAAAGAAGTGGCGCATAACAAGAGAAGAAGGATGAACGGGATTTTTACGTTTTCGCTTTTCATGGCCTTGATTGGAATTAGTGCACCTGAAATCTCAGCGTAGTTTTCAGTTTTTCTTTTGGCACCTTTCTGAAATCGGATAAGTAGATTTCTCTGTGATTTTTCGATGATCTGTTTAGACCTTGTCCTTCGGCGAACGCTTCCATTTGCTCAAAGCTTGCCGGTTCATCGTCATAACTTCCAATGTGTAACATCTGAACGCATTGTCCATCTCTAATTTTCTGAAGTCTGATCTCATTCAAAAGGGGATGAGGTTTCTTCTTTTTTGTCAATTCGAGCATTTCATTGAAAAACACTTCGCTTACGAAGTCGGGCTGTCGGATCATTAAATCGAAGACCAGTTCGTCTTTGTTCAATGTGCCGTCGTATTCGGATTTTCCTTTGTCCGAAATGTCCCATTTTCCTTCCAAGGGGTATACCGACCAGTCTTGATAATGCTTTGGAGGATTTGCGACTTTCTTGAGATTCATTTTAATAGCATAAGCAATGCTGTAAAGAGCTTGAATACATTCAGAAAAGAAAGCGCTATTTGGATTTCCCTGACCGCTGAGAACGATGTATTGAAATTCGGGCACATCAATCAGTTCGGGTTTATTCTTTGGCAGATAAACCGATTTCTCCTTTTTTCTCCATTCGTGTTTCATGGGTAGTTTGAGTTCTCAGATGAAGTTAAAATCATCAATCCGAATATGAAAGGTAGCCACAGGGAATGATCAAGCAGTTGGCTCCATAACTTGCTCGGATTCCAAGCTTGAAGGGGGAAGATGAAACAAATTTTTCATCCTGGTACTGATCACATCCCTGAGAAAGGATTTCATCTTTATAAGTGAATAATTCCTTCGGTAGCAAGCCTCCTGTCTCACCTCGTTCGTATAAAGCACCGATGGCAAACAAAACTTCCTCTTTGGGTTCGAGCCTAACGACCGATACAGGTTTATTTATTGCGAGAGGTAATTCTTCCTGCATTTTATCCGTGATTGGTTTTCCGTCTTTGGCCCACTCCGCAGGTAATGGGACCAGGAAGAATTGATGTTCTTCGTTCGGTGAGGGAAATGAGTATTCTTTGGAAAATCCTAAATGGAGAGATAGGGAAATGGAACTATCATTCCTAACTGTGACAGGCATATACCTGATGTTGTAAACGACGTTCAAGGAGTCAGTGAACAGTGCCCCGCGATACATCCCGTTTTCAATGGACAGTCCACTTTTTTGATCTTGCATATTCTTTGAGCAAGAAATTAGGAGGATGAAAAGTGCTAAGAGGAAATTATGAGGCATTTAAATGCATTGGAGATAACTGCCTCTAAGCTAATCATTTGTAAAAAGATTAAAATTTATTCTGACAGCAGAAACTGCCAGTTAACCCCGTACTTGTCTTGACACCAACCGTACTTTTTCCCGAAACCGTAATCACCCTCTTCATAGCTATCGAAGGGAACCATCACCTGACCACCATTGGCTGTGAGTTGTTCGAATAGGCTTTTGAGTAAGTCTTCCGAATCATCCTCAATAAAAATGGATACTCCGGGACTAAATGACCAAGGGTGGTTGAAATTGCTTTCGGAAATCATATAGACTTGGCCATTGAGCGTGAATTCAGCGAATTTGATCAGCTCAGGTGTCCCTCCCGCTTCTCCTTCCGCGTATTTGATGACTCTACCGATAGTCGAATTGGGAAAAAGGGAAGTATAAATGTGCACGGCTTCTTCTGCTTTGCCGCAGTTGTCACCCACAAAGGTCAAGAAGGTGTTTGTTTTCATATAGTTCGTATTCGTTAGTTTTTATAAGCATAGATTTCTCCCAAGATCGTGTTTTGAGCTATTTATTTGCCTTCATTTTTTTGACCTCTTTTCCCGCGATCCATTTGGCCAGTTTATTTTTCCAGAATGGAATTTTCACGTCGTAATAGAAGTTTTCCTTTCCACGGTAGAACTCAAAGTCTGCCCATCCTTTAAGTTTATTCATTTCGGAGATTGATTTAAAAATATTGAAGTAAACTAACTGGTTTATGTCGGGCTCTGGTTTTGGATTCTTTTTAATTGCCTCAATCAATTTCTCATATCCCGCATTTGCTAAAGCTTGATTGTGGCTGTTTTCCTTTTCTGACTTTCTAGCTACCATAAGCTCGACAGAGGGGACAAATTTGAACCCACATTGGGTGAAATTCTCCTTCAAGTAGTTAGTGGTCAAGTCAGCACCAAAACCCGCGCAGGTAGCCAGTGCCATGGCATGCTTACCAAAGAAAATGGGACGATGAGCGAAAAAGCTGGTCCGCTCCACGAACTTCTTCATTAATGAAGAAATCGTTCTGGCAAAAGTGGGAGAGGCGAAGATGATGGCATCGGCCTCTTTCATCTCTTCAATAATCATATCGCGATCATCATCGAGCGGACAGCTGTGCTCGCCGTTATTGATGCATGAATAACACCCCAAGCAATTTTTCAAATTGAGTTCAGAAAGCATCAAAATCTTGAAATCTACTTCGGGTTTGTTTTTCTGCATCATTTGAAGCACTTCAAAAGTGTTTCCTTTGTGAGGACTTCCGCAAATGGCTAATGTTTTGATTTTCTTATCCATGATTTTGCGTTCTTGGGCTCAGGTCATCGGTCCAAAAATCAGAGCTTCTTCGCCAATTTCCATAGTCTTACATTCTTCTGAGAAAGCATTCTCCTTAAGCTTAGCTTCAAATTTCACTTCAGATTCCGAAGAAGACTTTACGGGCCACCAACGGTAAGGCAAATCCAATTTCATATTCTTGGTATTTGGAAGCCTGAACACTACGTATTGCTCGCTTTTAAAATCTAGATCCGCTGGTTTCTCAAAGGTCAATTCAAGTGTCTT
>CAZWQX010000009.1:8136-49378 GCA_964635965.1 uncultured Cryomorphaceae bacterium | reverse complement strand
CCCACGCCTCGCGGCACTAGATCCTAAGTCTAGCGTGTCTACCAATTTCACCACATCCGCTTTCGTATAAAGCGACCGCAAAGATAAACCAAATGAATTATTCACAAAGCCTTAATTTGACTGAGTTGGGCATATAAAGTTTTTACTTTTGCAAAAAAAGCTCGGCATGCCCTCATTTGATCCTAAAAAGCTTACTATTCCTGAGATTCACGGTATCCTCCTCGGATCGGTAAATCCGCGACCGATAGCACTGGCTTCAGGGGTAAATGAAGAAGGTGTCCCGAATCTTTCCCCCTTCAGTTATTTCAATGTTTTCAGTGCTAACCCACCGATTTTGATCTTTTCTCCCGCCAGGAGGGCGAAAAATAACACCACTAAGCACACTTTCGAGAATGCTAAAATTCATCCTGAGGTAGTGGTAAACATCGTAAGCTATGACATTGTACAGCAAATGTCGCTTTCCAGCACTGAATATCCCGAAGGAGTGAATGAGTTCAAAAAGTCGGGCTTAACACCTATTCCATCTGAAGTAGTTAAACCACCCAGAGTTAAAGAAAGTCCTGTTCAATATGAGTGCAAAGTCAACGAAATAGTTGAGCTGGGTCAAGAAGGCGGGGCAGGTAATTTAATTATTTGCGAGGTGGTAAGAATTCACGTAAATGACGAGCTGATCGATGAGAATTTTAAGATCGATCAAACCAAAATCGATACGGTAGGAAGAATGGGAGGCAATTACTATGTTCGAGCAAATGGTCAAGCATTATTCGAGGTGGCAAAACCGCTGAGAACATTGGGAATTGGGGTAGATAATATTCCCGAAGACATTAAAAATAGTTCTATCTTAACAGGGAATGATTTGGGTCAACTGGGTAATGTTGAAGAGATGCCAAATGAGACTGATGTCAACGATTACAGGCTAATTGAATTGGGTGATTTATTTGTAGAATTAGAAGACGAACCGCACGAGTTAGAGAAAAGTCTTCATCGAAAAGCTCATGACCTTCTTTTAGATGGAAAAGTGAATGAAGCTTGGTTGACCCTATTGAGTTTTAATAATTAACAAAGAGAATATGTTTGCAATTACAGGAAAATTGGTGGTTAAAAAAGGCACCGAACAAGTGACGGATAAATTCAAAAAGCGAGAATTCGTAATCACTGACGAAGGCAGCCAATACCCACAAGAGATTATTTTTCAATTAACACAAGACAGGGTAGATCTTCTGGATCCTTTTAACGAGGGAGATATGGTTAAGGTGAATTTCAACCTTCGAGGAAGGAGATGGCAAAATCCTAATACGGGAGAGACGCGATTCTTTAATTCTTTGGATGCATGGCGTCTGGAAAAAGAAGAGGCACAGTCACTCGGCACTGAGCTTCCTCCTCTTCCTCAAAGTGAGCCGGCTAATGTAGAAGCTGACGATACCGACGATTTGCCATTCTAGGGAACTGAAAGATGTCTTTCGCACAGCGATTTGAGCGAGTCTTTCACAACTTACTGCCTTCTCCATTCACACTGGCGGTCATTCTTACCTTCGGTGTGTTTGGCGCTGCCTGGTTTTTTTTCAAACCCGTTGACAGTTCTTTTGCCAGCCATGGCCTTGATGTAGTTACCTACTGGTATCAAGGTATTTGGGATGCCCCGCTTTTGGTATTCGCATTCCAAATGATGCTGATATTGGTGCTAGGACATGTATTGGCTTTGGCTGATCCGGTGGATCGCTTTATTCAAAGGGTTACCAAATATTGCGACACCACTACAAAGGCCGCAGTGATTGTTACTGTCTTCTGCGTGATTCTTGGATTGATCAACTGGGGCTTGGCTTTGGTTTTCGGGGCAATCTTCGCTCGAAAAATCGGGGAATATGCAATCAAAAAAGGCAAGCAGATCAATTACCCTTTAATTGGTGCATGTGGCTACACGGGTATGCTGGTATGGCATGGAGGTATCTCAGGTTCGTCCACCATAAAGGTTGCCGAAGAAGGACACCTTGCTTCTCTAATGAGTGGGAGCTCTATTGATTTATCCACTTTACCTTCAGTGGTTGGATTTGGAGATACCGTATTTTCCAGCATGAATCTCTCTGTTTCGCTGGCACTACTGCTGGTTCTGCCATTCGGAGCTTATGCCATTGCGAAAAACAGCTTGCCTTCTCATTACATTCTCAGGCATTTTAAAAAGAATGAATCAAATAAAACAGCACAAGGTATTGCTGAAAAACTTGACTTTCACCCTGCACTATCGCTTATAATGGGGGCATCTGCCCTTATTACCGCTGCGGTTATTGCAACCAATTCCATAAACTCTGGAAACGGAAACTTCATCAACCCCAATTTTATCAATACCGCCTTTCTGGGATTTGGACTTATTGCCCACGGAAACCTAAGCCGTTTTGCGGAAGCATTGGACGAAGCAATCTCCGGTGCCTCGGGAATATTGATTCAATTCCCTCTTTATTTTGGGATTTTGGGAATGATGAAGGGCACGGGAATGGTTACCGAAATTTCTGCCTTTTTTGTTTCAATCTCAAATTCAACGACTTTTCCACTGTTCACCTTTCTATCTGCAGGATTGGTAAATATTTTAGTGCCAAGCGGTGGAGGCCAATGGATGGTTCAAGGACCAATTATTGTTGAAGCAAGTCAACAAATGGGAATTGATTTAGGAAAGAGCATAATGTCTCTTGCCTATGGGGATCAAATCACCAATATGCTACAGCCATTTTGGGCTCTTCCATTGCTTTCGATAACGGGACTGAGAGCGCGAGATATATTGCCCTTTACCTTATACTTCATGGTGATTGCCACGATTGTGTACGTAGCCGCCTTGATGATTTATTAGGCTGCTCTTTTGTCGAAGCTCTGACGCAAACCATTCCCAACAAGGGTAAAGGCAAGTACCAAGAGAACGATACAGAGACCTGGAAGAATCGCCAGATAGGCCAAGTCGGTTGTGATATATGGATAATGATCTTTGATCATTCTTCCCCATGATGCCATGGGGATTTGAGCACCAATTCCCAAAAAGCTCAGACCTGCCTCCAGCAGAATTGCCGAAGCAAAATTGGCCGCAGAAATAACAATCACCGGTCCCATTACATTTGGAACGATATGCCTGAAAATGATTCTCGGTTTGGAGTATCCTAAAACTTTTGCAGCTGCAACGTATTCCAGATTCTTTACCACCATAACTTGGCCTCTCACCACTCTGGCTACTTCTACCCACATAGTTAGACCCACGGCAATAAAAACTTGCACAAAGCCCTTACCTAGCGCAAAGGTTATTGCAATAACCAATAACAGCGTGGGAATTGACCATACCACGTTAATTATCCAAGTGATTAAATCATCAGTACGCCCACCGAAGTAACCAGCAGTTGCGCCAAGTGAAATACCCAATAAAAGCGAAATCAAAACCGAAATGAAGCCAACTGAGAGTGAAACGATCGTACCGGCCATCAGACGACTTAGCATATCCCGACCGAATTTATCAGTGCCTAACCAAAAAGTTTTCTCCCCTATCAAACCAATAACTTGTATCATAACCACACCTTTCTTGACTGATAATGGTTGACCGTCTAGAGATCTAAACTGATAGTTATCGCCATCGGATTTTATGGCTCCTCGAGCACCATAAACCACCTCTACTAAATGATAGCGGAATGGACGACCTGCAATACCGGTCTCCCCGCCATACAAATGGCCACTAATAGAATCTCCATCGATTTCATAATCGTGGTACGGAATAGCTATGTAATCTTCACTTACCCCACCAAAAAAGAGCATGTTCCACCATGAATCTTCTCCATTTGCAGATACATTCTTTATTTGGATGGTGGGTACTTTGAAGCCTATCCCCTTCTTTGCAATGGATAGCTCCTGAGCATTCGCATTTGGAGAGGAGTCAGGTCGAATAACACCACCCATTATTGAAACAAAGACCGATAAGATAATTACGAGTAACCCAAAAAGGGCTGACTTGCTCTTTTTGAAGCTTTGCCAGGCACGGCTGAGTGGTGATTCGCTCTTACCTCGCCGCATGCCAATTTGTTTTGTTAAACCGGATCCTTTTTACGATTCCCGAGGGGATCAAGGCTAAAATGTATAAAGGGTAAAGCAATTGAGTGAAAGGAACAAACTTAATCAAGTCTTCTCTTCGGTACTCCTTGCATGCGGAAACAAAGAAGATTAATTCAGCTAGAATCTTTATGGCAAAAATGACACTCAATAGAAATGTCGGAAGTCCAATAAACCAAAATAATAGAAGAAGTATTGGAGTAATGTGAACCAGCGCAAAAAGAAATGCAGCTAGTCGGTAGAAAAAACTATTGACATCCATGGTCTTGCTTATCCAACGCGCTCGTTGGAAGAAAAGATGACTAAACTCATCGGGAAACGAAACCGAAGCAACGGGAGTTGGATATCCGAGTTTAATCGATTCTTTGCCATGGATTTTCGCTATGGACATCATATTGAAGATATCATCTCCGGAGAGAAGGTGAAAATCTTCTCTGATCCCCTGAGATCTCAAAAAGGCCTCTCGTTCATATAGAAGACATGCTCCTGAACTCAGAGTAGGATTATTTAGCCGAGCAAGCGTCGACCCAACACTTTGAAGTGCAATAAATTCCAAATCAAAAAAAGCCTTGGTAAAACCAAAACCTAATTCAGGTCTCAAAGCGAAGATGAACATCTTTGTTTTGCGAGTATCGAGTGCCTCCAATATCGTACTAAAATCATCGTGAACTTCAACATCGGCATCCCAAGAAAGAATCCATTCTCCCTTCGCCAGTTTTACGCCTTCAAGCAAAGCCATTTTCTTCCCTGAATGGCCAACACTCAAAGAATGCACGAAATAGCCTGAATTACGCAATAAGTCTAAAGAATCATCCGAAGAATGATCGTTTATAAATAATACCTCGACATCGAGACCTTTAAAATTTAACTTGGCCAGATTCTCGATTAATCGGGGGATTCTATTAGCCTCATCCTTAAGAGGTATAAGGATAGTTAAGGAAGGAATTTTCTCTGTATGATCCTGGCTGAGAGTTCGCTTAGGAAACATGATTCCTACCACCAATAAAAAAGCATACGCGATAATCAGGACTAAGAGGATGGACATATTGCTATGCCTTTATTGATTGCTGAGGAAACAAATTCCACAATAAAATTGGCAAACCTATATTCAAGCACCACAAAATGAAGGCTGCAAGGGGTGCCGCAAATGCTTGATCAAAATATTTCGCAAACAGCAGTACCGACAAAACTTCTCTAACACCCAGTTCTGAAAGGAAAGATCCCGGAATAAAAGTTTGAATGAAATACAATAGGAAGACTCCTGAATAAGCTTCAATAATTGAGCCTTGAAAACCGAAACTAAAGAGAAGAATCACGAACTGTGATGAAAAAATGAAATACCTGAGAATCGCCCACATAGCTCCGGAAAGCCACATTCTCTTTTCAATAGAAAAAAACTTACTGAAACTCGTCAACCAACGATTTTGATTGAAAAAAACAAAGAGAATTGCGAAACCAATAATTCCTGTAATCAGCAAGAAATAATAATCTCCTAAACTTGGAATACCTATCCCCAGAGGAAAAAGATATAGTCCAAAAAAACCGAAAATCATTGTGACCAAACCTTGAATAAAGGATCCCGTAATTGAAGCTGCAGCGGCCCGTTTTCGAGTGCCTTTGGGAAATAGTTTTATCCGACCAAATACCTCTCCAATTCTATTCGGCGTGAAAATTCCGATGCTCATTCCAGCCAGAACACTTCTGAACGATCCGTAAAAATCAAGTTCAGTAATCCCCGATAGCTTGTTGAATTTCATCGCTTCTGTAGATAGATTTAATACTGCCAAAAAACCTACAAGCAGAATTAGTGGAAAAGAAGTAGAAACTAAGACTGAAAACGAGTATTCTACTTGTTCTAGCTTTTCCCAAGCGATAAATACCAAAAATGACAAAGAGAGTCCTCGCAAGAGCCAAGCCATTTGAGGCTTATGAATCGCTGTGGAAAGTCTTTTATACATTTATGAGCTAAAGGTAGTGTTTTGAAGAAGGAGCGCATCATTTTAGGAATGGATCCGGGAACCAGCACAATGGGTTACGGAATAATCAAAATTGAAGGAAAGCGCTTTGTAATGATCACATGCGGAATTATTTCTCTTGGTAAATACCCTGATCATGCGGTTCGATTGCGGAAAATCTTTGATCGCGTGGGGAGTTTAATAGACGAGTTTCATCCTGATGAATTATCTATTGAAGCGCCGTTCTATGGAAAGAATGTGCAATCCATGCTCAAACTGGGACGGGCCCAAGGGGTAGCAATAGCAGCTGCTATTAGCAGGGATATTCCCTATGTTGAATACGCTCCAAGGAGAATAAAACAATCAATAACAGGAAACGGAAATGCCTCTAAGGAACAAGTTGCGGGAATGCTGGTAAACGTTCTCAATCTTAAAGAAGTCCCCGAGAGCCTCGATGCATCTGATGCTCTTGCTGCAGCCGTTTGCCACGGGTTTCAAGGAAACAATAAAGTGTCGGGGTCTTATTCTTCCTGGAAATCTTTCATTTCATCAAATCCAAAAAGACTAAGAAGCTAATCAGGCATTTCTGATTTTTTCAGCTAATGAAGACATTGCTTCTGCTGAAACATCAAGTTTAGGCTTGGCGAAGTTCATGTCCGAAACAGAGTTCATCGGAATAAGATGAACGTGGGCATGAGGAACCTCAAGACCGATTACCGAAATTCCAATCCTTTCGCAATCAACGACTGCTTCTATCTTTCGGGCAACTTCCTTCGAGAAGTTTAAAATTTTGCTCAAGGTTGATTCAGGAAGGTCAAATATGTAATCGATCTCTTCCTTGGGGATTACCAAAGTATGCCCCTGTGAAAGGGGGTTTATGTCTAGAAACGCAAGAAAATTATCGTCCTCATGGACGATGTGTGCCGGGATCTCTCGATTAATTATTCGAGTGAAAATCGAACTCATGATCGTGAAATGTGGAGTATCTCGAATTTGGCCAGGCCTGACGGTATCATTATTTCAGCAACATCACCAACTGCTTTGCCCAGGAGACCTTTTCCGATTGGGGATTCAACCGAGATCTTCTTTTCTTTCAGATTAGCCTCGTTCTCGGCAACAAGAGTATAAGCCATCTCAGCACCATTAGCCAGGTTTTTGATTTTCACCGTGCTCAAGATGTATGCTTTCGAATCATCCATTTGTGATTCATCCACGATACGAGCGTTTGCCAATACCTCTTCCATCTTAGCAATCTTGGCTTCCAATAATCCCTGGGCTTCTTTTGCCGCATCATACTCGGCATTTTCCGAAAGATCTCCTTTATCTCTTGCCTCAGCAATCTGCCGTGAAATAGAAGGACGTTCAACCGATTTAAGCTGATGCAGCTCGTCTTTAATCTTCTGAAGACCTTCTTTGGTATAGTAACTTAATTGTGACATGGCGTTGGGTATATATCAAAAAAGAGAAAACCCCGTAACAGGGCTTTCTCGTTGATACAAAGATAATAAGAATAATTCTTTTAGGGCCGGCCTAGGTGGATTCGTGCACCAATAGCGTGGGTTCCATCGAAAGGCATAGTGGCTCTGTAGGCGTAATCTACACTGATTCGCGAGCCGCGATCTCCAAACTCAAATTCAACTCCCGCTCCGGCGGAAAGTCCGGTGTATACGAATCGACGTTCGGCATCATCAAAAATATTCTCTTCGTAATGATAACCTGCCCTCAGGAAGAACATTCGCTTGAAGCTATATTCTGCACCTACAAGGTAATTGTCATTGCTGAAAGAATTCGCGATAAAAGTACCGTGAGCGGTTAAGTAATGGTCTTCAGGAAGAAGGAAATCATAGCTAAATCCAATAGAAACCAAAGATGGAAGCTCATAATTTGCACTTCTCAGCTCCGACGTAAAAGCATAAAGTCCTTGAGGTGCCTCGGTTTCAAAACTTAAACCGTCTCCCTCAAAACTAATTGGAGGACCTACGTTTTTCAAAGTAATACCGAACTTTACGTTGTCTCGCTCACCGGTAACGTATTTAATTCCGGCATCAAAAGCAACACCAGACGCTCTCAGGTCAGCTACACTTTCAGTAATCACTTTTACCGTGAATCCTCCATATATACTATTGGAAAAAGCCTTGGCATAAGACAATCCTATATTAACCATGCTGACATTAAAGAATGTGCCGTCCCCATCAGGAGTTTCCGTCGTCGTACGACGTATATCACCAAAATCATAGGCCGATACTGAGAGTCCCAGAACACTCGTCTCACCAACTCGTTGAGCGATTCCGACTGAATTGATCCCAACATCAGCGCCTGATAGGTAATTGGTATGGGTAAAAGATACTTCCGTTTGTTCCACGAAAGCCATACCGGCTACATTCAAAAACATAGATTCCACAGGGGCTCCGTCGGCCATGTTAGCACCGGAAAATGCGGCACTTTTCGCCCATGGATTCACCAGCAATTGCAATCCTCCCGCTGAACCGGCGCGGTCAGGATTTCCCCCATACATTGACGAGGTTGTCAGTATCATCGCAGTTACTGCGAAGAGCTGAATTGTTTGCTTATATCGATTTCTCATTATCATGAAAAGGTTAATCAGGTGGCTTATTGAATTACAGGTTACGTAAGTCGGTTGGTCTCATGGCTGCGAAGAACTTCAACACTCTTTCACCAACCCCTGGCACTGAAACATGAATCAGATACATACCACCCGCAATTGGGATGAAAGCTTCATTCTGAAGATCCCATTCTAGGAATGTATTCGGATTGTCTTTTTCCAAGACTCTTATCAATGTCCCATTCATCGTGAAGATTTGAATCTTACACTCTTGAGGGAGGTTAATAAACTTCACTCTGTTATCAACCCGGCTCTGTTCGTAGGCACTGTAGGCATAATAAGGATTAGGAACGATATCAATCAGATCAAGGGCGCTTTCAGCCACGGCAAATTGATTGGTCAACGTTTCTGACCCTTTGGTGCTAAACTCATACATCGGATACCACTGATTCTGACTCAATTCAAGAGACTCATCAACAGGCACAAATGGAAGTGAGGCGTCTCCCAGAGCTGAAGCCGCGGTCGCATAAGGCTCGTAAGGACGAGCTACTCGTGCTGTAGCTTTCACCTCAGTTGGAACCAATCCATCCTCAGGACTTAGGTATTCAAAACCTGGAATCGAAGTGAAGATTGGGAATCCTACCCATTCCAAACCTGCATATGTATCTCTCTGATCTCCTGAGCTTCCCGTTGTAAATGCGTTGTAGGCATAAGTTCCTGCATCGTACATCGGGAATTCATCTTCATCATCTTGGTAAAGGGCATTGTTATCGAACACGTAATAATAGTGCTCACCTGCCATGAATAGCTGTTCTCCAAGAGAAGATGAAATTCTCGATGATGGATTCCAGAGCATGTCTCGACCATTATCCGCGGCAAAGAATGAATTCTCTCCAAACGCCATATTAAGACGCTCACCGGTTTCAACATTGATGGCATATCCCGGGAACCAACCCATTCCAACAGAAAGACCTAACATATCCTCAATTGTGGTAAGCCCTAGAGATGGATATTCAGCTTGGTAAGCTGCAAGCACATCAGCACGTTCATCACTATCGAGGTCATCTAACCATTCTTGATTGAATACCTGCTCACCATTGAAAGTTGCTTCATCGACGTTTACACCAGCTTCAGATTGGTTTCTTCCGTTCTTATCAACTGAAAGGGCTCCTCTCAATTGCATTTTTTCTGCTCCGAGTTGAGCAAAAGCGGGTTCATGCTGCATTTCAAAGACTGGACACCTTGTCCATCTGCTCTTATCAGGAGTGATAAAGATGTCAACCGAGCTCAGGTCTGTCAAGTCCCGGTTGCTGGTATTTGTTCTGGCTTGTGACTCTGCAATCGAATTAAGAGGTCCAAGTCCACAATTGTTTCCATACACAAGATGCGCAGGACTTAACGTTCCATCTATTACATTCTCGAAAACTTGTCTGTCATCAACACCTTCTTTGTCATCCCAGAATGCATCAGAAGGGAGGGGACTTGGGTTTTCTGGTGTAGGTTCTGGCAAGTAGCAAGGAGGATCATTCGGATCTTCCTCAGTTAATACCGTCCCAGATCGAATCCAGTTCAAATATGTAAATCCTTCCTGATCAGCAACACCCGAAATCCAAGGCGCTTCATCAAATTCATATTCCACGCTAGACCCCAATAAGTCAGGGTAAAGCTTGGGAGAAGATGATCCCGGGTTAGACTCTTCAAAGCTGTATTGACCAATTTCAACGCTTATTCCATATTCGGGAATAATTTGCTCATTGGCAACTCTGATCGTATTCTCACTGAAAATGGTGTCTTCAGGATTGTCCTTTTCTACTAAGAACCAGCGCGCTTCATTGAAATCGCCAACATAATTACCATTCTCGTCAGTATCGTTATAGAACTTAAGAATGAAATCTGCCGATTTTACATTAAGAGGATCAACAATTTTTGCATTCAACGGTCCAAAACCTACTTCATAAACCAAAGTATCTGCTTTGTAAGGAGGACCGCTCATAATGGCGTCAATCGTTTCTTGGGTTAGAAGCAAATCGTTTCCTCCGTTACCCGTACCCTCTATTCTGGTAATTGGCAACCCATCTCCATAACTCGCAATTGCAGTTGTTCCACCAGCTCTTGGAGTTGGTTTCGAAGGAATAGCTACAACAGGACTAATCGCGCCGGTTGCAGAAGATCGTCCTACAAGGTACGGAGCCGCCTGACCTCTGGGGTTATCAGGATCCGGGAAGTAAGGCTCAAACTCATTAAAACCATAAGCAACCGCAACGAAGTAATACTTCTTGAAGTTGATGAGTTTATTATCTCCCTGGGCAAATTGATCTGTAGTAATTTGGAATGAATGAAGGATTCCCTCATTTGACCCATTTACTTTTTCAACGGGCACTGACAAACCGATATTATCGTCAAATTCGTAGTTGACGAGCTGACCAATTGGATCGCCGTTTTCTTTGAAATCTTCCACGTCTACCTGGAATATCAGACGGGCTAGTTCCGGATCTTCTAAATCAGCAACTGACACTTCTGAATCTCTCAACTGGTAAACTTGATATCCCTGGAAGTTGTACGTTTGATCGTATGAATTTCCTTCCTCGTCAGTTTCAGGAATCGTAGGATCGATCTCTTCGTATTGCTCACCCAAGTTGTTACTTAATGGGTTAGTATTTCTTAGATAAAGAATTAGCTCTCTATCCAACTCTTGGATGGTAAGTTCAGGTGCATCCGGCCCACTCAACAATCTAAAACAGTTTTCGAATAATGCCTGCGCTTTATCATCAGCTAAGAAAAGGCTATTCACAGAAGCAAAAGGGCCTCCGGTGTTAGCTCTGGCATACACAACTCCTACCGTAATATTGTTAAACTCTCCAGGGTCAAGTGTAAATGGTCCTGCTGATTGCACAAATCTACGGTCACCCGCTTCGTTACCTTCATTCTCTTCTGTCCATCCACCAGCAGTCGAATAGTTAGGATCAACCCCTTCAGTACCCCAATTAAGCGGGTCTGATTCTCCTGGGAACATGAAGTCAGCGTCCAGAGCTGAAGGGTTTCCAGGATTATATCCTTGTCCTCCATGCGTCATAGGTGTACCATCTCTCCAAATTCCGCGCATCATATTGTAATAGTGAACGGCAATTTGTGGATCTTGAGTAGCCGCTGGTCCTGAAGCGTTGTTGTGGTAGAGGAATCGTCGCATTCCAAAACGCTCATTATCAATGATCGAGTCAGGACCGAAAGCCGTAGCCGTATCTGCTATGTTGAAATAACCCAAACCATTAAGGGCTTCTCCATCACCAATTCCGAAGTTGTTATTGATTCCGTCAGGATCTTGATAAGGACCTTCAAAGAAGTCAACCCCGATTGCAGGTGGTTGAGTTCCATACCCTGGTCCACTGCTTGAGCCATCATCAAAGTTATCTCCGTTGTATGAGTATCCTAAACCACGACCTACGTCACAACCGATGTAGTCATCGAGGTAGTTACCCAAATCCGTATCTACCCATTGTGCGAAGAATGTCTCTTCCAATGTCAATGAACCTCGGTTAATAAGCACGTAGTTGCAGAAGGTCATGTTGTTGATCTCATCATTGGTGTTGAAACCAAACATTTGACCTTGGATCTCCATACCAATTGGTTCTCCTTGTGATTCAGTGTGGATATTCCCTTTATCATTGAAAATCCAGTACATGGTAAAGTCACCAAAAAGAGGGACAGGGTCAGTAACGAGCCTGGTACGACAATCAATGTCAGACTCAAGGTCATACAGCGGATAATCTCCTTGCTCAGGCTCATAAAGTCCCGGAGTAGTTAAGATATCTCCTGTCTCTGGATCTCTCAAATCCGCAAAAGGAGCTAACTCGAAGCTTTGACCCAATGCGGTGTTTCCATGTGCAGGCCATTCGAGAATCTCTGTAGGGATTTGATATCCATCCTCGAATAAAGGATCCGTAGCAGGGTCTATACCTTGATTAATAAGGGTGAAATAGAACCTGTGAATCTCAACCATTTGTCGAGACATATTAAAGAATCGATCAAATTGGATACACGTTTCAGGTTCAATGGATGCCGCTCCATCATTCGTCAATGGCCCGGGCCAGAAGTCATTTCCATTCTGACGAAAGCGCACGGCAGCTAATTTCAAGTTACCTGCAGGGTCTGTACCCCCCATCCAAAGCGCTCCTGCAAAAACCGCATGGTTCCCTCCTCCTTCTGGAATTTCATAGAAGGGCAAACCATTCCCGCGATCGTACCAGGTATTACCCCCTGTTTCAGCGGAAGTACGCACATTGTTTACAAAAAATTGATTCTGAGTCTGCGCAGGTGCACAGTTTACAGCTTTAGCCTTTAGTCGATCCCTTGTGGAATTTGATTTTGGGCCAACGTATTCTCGAGCTATTGAATCAAAAGAAATTCCTGCGAGCAGAGCAGTAAAAATCAAAGCGATTCCAGATACTCTCATCCTATTTGTTTTTGTAATCATTCTTCGTTAAAAATCTAATCTCAATCCCAACTGTATCGTTCTAGGCACGGAGAAATTGAATGGGTTATTCATTTTCAAAGCATACATCTGACGGAATGCTTCAGGGTCGATTTGGGCCTCAATAGCCGGCTCAAAAATTGGCGAAGTCAAATATCCGTCGTCATCAGGATTACCGGTGAAACGGTAAACATTGATGATATTCATAGTATTAAACAAGTTGTTCACTAGGAGGTAGGCATTTAAGAAAGCCGTTTTCTTCTCTTCACCTTTTCCAAATTTCAACTCCCAAGATTTATCCAACTGGGCATCAACATTAAACTGCCATGGAAGACGAGATCCATTAGGAGAACCTTCAAGTTGTGGAGATCCTCCACCATTTATCAGCTGAGTTCCCGTGGCTTGTCTTTGTTGTGAATAAGGAGTACCTGATCCAAGAGTCGACACGATATTCAAACCGGTATTGGCCAAGATTTGTTTGCCTCCAATGGTAGGTCCATTGTAGTCAGCACCAGATCCGTATCGATAATCAAAAGTGGTAATTAACAAGTGTCTCTGATCTCGTGATGTAGGGAAAATAACGCGAAGATTAGGTTCACCTGAGTTTACAAGGTTAATAGCCGAACCGGCATTCGAGCCCGTTGCAGCAGCAAACTGAAGGGTATAAGCCACTCGAAGGGTAACATTTCCAGTTCGTCTTAAATCATACGTCAAGGTTAAACCCTTTACCGTACCAAAGTCAAAGTTGTCAAATGAGGTGTAAGTAACCGGGAAAGCTTCCAACAGACGTCTCGCTTGGATTTCATCACGTGTTTCTCTGTAGAAAGCTGCAATTTTTAAAGATGAAGTTCTTGAAAGAACTTGTTGGAATCCAAGTTCATAATCGATTGTTCTCGTTGGACGAAGATTTGGATTCGCAATTGCTGTATTACCTCTGTTCTGAATGAAGAGATAATCAATTGGATTCATAATATTCTGCCCTGTAGGTCTTTGAGTTAAGATATCGTAGTGAGCGAAGAACACTGCCTCATCCGAAATAGGGAAAGAGAAAGCAATTCGAGGCATTACGTTCCATTGTGGATCATAGTCTTCAAATGCACCCGAGTTCAAGTTTTCACCAACAGCATCAGGATCTGCCAACAACGGTGCGATACCCGCTGGTGTAGAAATTGCTCTCGGATCAGGAATCTCAACCCCTTGAGCATTGTACCAAGTATTACCATCACGGTAACCGTTGATTGCAGTAGGGTTCTGACGGTCGTTTACGTAAACTACCCAGTCGTCTCCAGCAACTGATGGGTGCACGCGCAATGCATCGGGTATATTTGATTCACTTCCACCACGAGTATCTGCAACAGAGAGTGCCTCACCAATAACGAATTGATCTTTAAGTACTGCCTGATTCGCATCGAAGCGGTCAACTCTCAATCCAACATTAAAGATAATGTCGTCGAAAGTGAACTTATCCATTATGTAACCAGCCACATAAATCGGTTCAAAGGCGGCAACAGGACGGGTAAGGTTTCCGTTTTCATCCCTTTCAGTGAAGAAGTCATCAATTGTTGGTCTTCCACCGGTCAAACGATCGCCCTTGAAATCATATCCGTAATAATTCACCAGGTTATTTCCCTGATTCAGCAGCTCGTCGGCGCTAAACATATCGAGTTCAAAAATCTCAGGATCTAGCGCATCAACGTAGATAATGTCGCTTCCATTTGGATTCAATCCTAAAGTGGATCTCAAATTTCTGTCAAAGGTTGTTTGCTGATCCAAGTTGATCAAGCGGTCATATGTGAAATATGGCTGCCCATCAATGAAAGTAACATCAGGAGCTGCTCCAAAATCCAATTCCTGTAAGTGGAAGTTCGTATACTGACGAGCTAAGTTCCACAATCCCACAGGCGCAGCTGAAAAGCTCCGTTCTGTGTATTGCTCAAATTCAAAACCGATGGTAACAGCATGATTTCCAATATCTGCAGAACCTGATCCCGTGATCCTAAACTGATTATTATCGAAGAACGAATAGCTGTTAAACGGACGTCCTATCGGTCGGTAAAGGTTAAATATATCAGCAGGAAGGCGACCATTTCTCAAACCTCCTGAAGCATCAATTTGCTCACCTGTTCTTACAGTGAAACCATTCTCTTCATAAAACTCGTACAGGTCAGAAGTATATGATGCTAAATCAGAGTTTACATCACTTGGAGTAAATAATACTTCCAATTGTCTGAAGTCCTGCTGATAGAATCCTGCAGTGGTAATCGTGTCATTTGCAGAAAGAAACTGATAAAATGGAACCTCCACCGTTTCGAATCTACCTACATATCCGTAGTTAAATACGTTATCCTGATGGCGTGGATCCCACTGCCGGAAATTTCTCTGGCTATAATCCACCATTAAGGAGTAGAAGGCGTTTTTGATAAGACCTTCTCCATCCTCAGAATTGGCAAATCGCTGAGTGAATCGACCAAATATTCTGAATGTCTGATCTCTCGTTTCTCCGTTGTTCACAGAATTAAATAAACTATTGCTGTAGTTCCAGCTTCGATCTGTAATGAAGTCATAAGTACCTCCAAAAGAAAGATCGATATTCGGAGTAGTTGCTACATCCAATTTAGCGGTAAGAGAGATACCCTCTTGTCTGTCATTGTTTCTTGCAGGAACTTCCTCCCAATCGGAAGAGCGTAAAAACTCAGCATTATTGTTTGCCTGAATTTGTGGATCGATGGAGAACACAGGTACTGAGTTACCATTCTCATCAATGTATACTCCTCCACCGGCATTATCAATGTTAATACCTTGTACAACAAAACGAAGTGGATCAGCGATCAAATCGTTTCTGACATCCTCTTTGATTCTGAAGGATCCTGTCGCCAATGGGCGATTATCCATAAAATTCCTGTAGTTAGCAGAAAGGAAGAATCCCAGAAGTGGACGTTCTTTGTTGCCTTCAGCGTCTTTCTTCCAAAGAAGTGGACCCGAAAGAACTGCCTCAACCTGCGTCTGTGAATAGCGATCAAGACCTATACCATCCCCATCTTCATTGGCAAAACCCGATGTAATTACATCAATTCCTCCGAAAAATCTGGTACTCGCTCCTCTTGTTGTAATTGCTACAATACCTCCTGTTGCATCACCATAACTAGCAGGAATCCCCCCGGTTAATACCTGAACCTCTTCAATCGCAGCCTTAGGAAGGTTAGTAGATCCTCGTACTTTAATACCATCAATGTAGAAGAATGTATTGCCTTCACGTGCTCCTCTAATGGAAGTACCGGCACCGGTTTGCTGAACTCCTCCAACCGTCGCAGCGATGGAAGTGGCACTCCGACCAGGCATCTTGGTAATGTCTTCTCTGGTTACCGTACCACCTGAAGAACCACCGTCTTTATCAATCAGAGGAACCGTGTATTCAATGACTTCAAACTCATCGAGTTTGATTCCTGATTCAAGCTGAATGTCCAGGAAAGTGATCTTTTCGTTATTGATCCGTACGTTTTCAATTTTCTTGGCGTTATAACCAACATAAGAAACCAAAACATCATACGTTCCAGGGGGAATCGGTTTAATTGTATACTTTCCGTCAAAATCAGTTGCGCTACCGGTAACCTGTCGATCGGCTTCCTGTAAAACGATATTAACGAAGGGTAATGCTTCACCCGTTTCTGCATCGGTTAACTTTCCCTTAAGGGTTCCCGAACCGACTTGGGCAAAGAGGGAGGTGGAAAATACAAGGACAAAAAATCCCGGTAAGTAGAGGTTACGCACCATAAATCTCAGTTTACAAATTTTAACTTTTTCGCAACAAGGCCGTAAATATATAGATTTTTGAATCACTCGAACAACGGTAAATCGCACCATTCGGGGACTTCCAAATCTTCTACAACCAATCTTCTGATGATGAGCAAGTAAAGGTTCAAAAAGAACCTAAGCAGAGAGCAGTCGGGCTTAATCGACGCGATAAATATACTATCTGTTTTCCCAATCCACCAAGCGAATTTTGGAAACCAATTAGCAAATCTTTACATATCCAAGCAAATATCTTGTCTATCGAGGTTTTTTCTTGAAGAGACGCTGAAAGAATGTTTCGCCATGTTTATTCTTCTGTAAGCGTTTCATTTTGCGCTCGTTTTTTTTCATGCGCTTTTTAGTCTCCTTTGATTGAAGACGTTCATGCTTAGCACGTTTCTGGTCCATCGCCCTCTCCTGCTGGTCCTTTCTGTCTTCTTGCAGTTTTTGAAACTCTTTGTATTGCTTTTTAGCCGACTTCGGTTTTTCATTCTGAGCACTTGCTCCCAGAGACATTCCAAAGGCAAATAAAATGGCAATTAAAATCCTGAATGTATTTTTGCGCTGTGTCATTGATGAGACAAAAGTATCGCTTTAGAAGTTCACTCCTCGTTCGAATTTCACTCTTTCTAGCCTTGATAACAATTGTTTCAAATTGTCGTCAAGACGACGAAGATGAAAGAGTTCCGAGGATCGCTACTGATATCACCATTAATCTAAACCTTCCTCAATACAATATATTGCTCAATCCCGGAGGGTATTTGGAAATTCCAGGTGGATCCAGAGGAATCATCATATATAGGATAAATAATGATGAATTCGCTGCGTTTGACAGACATTGTCCATATAATGTTCCTGACCGCTGCAGGGTAAGTGTGGATGAAGATTCCGGATTATTAGCAGTCGATAATGAATGCTGCGGATCTCAATTCGAGATAATCACGGGGAATGTTGTGGAAGGACCTGCACAGTTTCCTCTTTTGAGGTTCAATACTCAGTTTAATTCAAACACTAACATGTTGAGAATAACAAGCTAAAAAGCCCCGCATATGCGAGGCTTTTAAACTTGAATCAATTGCGTATTAGTATCTGTATTCGTCCGTTTTGTAAGGACCATCAACAGGAACACCAATATAATCTGCCTGATCTTGAGATAGAGACTCTAATTCAACCCCGATTTTACTCAGGTGCAACATGGCCACTTTTTCATCCAAATGTTTGGGCAAAGTGTAAACTTTGTTCTCGTATTGGTCTGTGTTATTCCACAATTCCATTTGGGCCAAAGTCTGATTCGTGAATGAATTTGACATAACGAATGACGGGTGTCCCGTGGCACAGCCCAAGTTAACCAAGCGGCCTTCTGCCAGCAAGATGATATCGTTTCCTCCTACTTTGAATAGATCAACCTGAGGCTTGATGTTCATATGCTCACAATTTGCTTTTAACCAAGCAACGTCAATCTCATTGTCGAAGTGACCAATATTGCAGACAATGGTTTTGTCTTTCATCACCTTAAAGTGTTCATCTCTGATGATGTCTTTGTTACCTGTTGCAGTAACGACGATATCAGCTTCGGGAGCTGCATTAACCATCTTTTTCACTTCAAAACCATCCATTGCAGCTTGAAGCGCACAGATCGGATCAATTTCAGTGACAATGACTCGAGCACCAGCACCTCTAAGAGAAGCGGCAGAACCCTTTCCAACGTCACCATAACCCGCAACAACGGCTACTTTCCCAGCCATCATTACGTCAGTAGCTCTTCGAATCGCATCGACCAAAGATTCCTTACATCCGTATTTGTTATCGAATTTCGACTTGGTTACAGAATCGTTCACGTTAATCGCAGGCATCGTCAATGTGCCATTACGCATTCTTTCGTAAAGGCGATGAACCCCTGTAGTTGTTTCTTCCGAAAGACCTCGAATACCTTCCACCAATTCAGGATAGTTATCTAAAACCATGTTAGTCAAGTCTCCACCATCATCAAGAATCATGTTAAGCGGCTGTCCATCCGAAAAGAATAGCGTCTGTTCGATACACCAGTCAAATTCTTCCTCTGTCATACCCTTCCATGCATATACCGGAATTCCGGCTTCAGCGATTGCTGCAGCTGCGTGATCTTGAGTAGAGAATATGTTACAACTAGACCAGGTAACTTCAGCACCCAGTTTAATCAAGGTCTCAATCAAAACTGCCGTCTGAACCGTCATGTGAAGGCAACCGGCAATTCTTGCTCCCTTTAAAGGCTTCTCGTTTCCGTATTCCGCACGAAGGGACATCAAACCGGGCATTTCTGCTTCGGCAAGTTCAATTTCTTTTCTTCCCCACTCAGCCATGTTAATGTCTTTAACTTTGTAGGGCAATCTTTGTGTTTCGGCTGAACTGCTCATCCTAAAATGTTTCTTTAAATTTTCGAGGCGCAAAGATACGAATAACAACCAAGTCATTTTGACTGATTTAGAATAAACCAATATGCCACTCGCCTATTTCAGATCACACCCTTCTTGTGAGGTTACTTTGTGGCGAATTGACGAACCCATAGGCTTTTTTAAAGAGGCCTTATTAAAGGAGAATTTCCCTGTCGAAGACGGAAACTCAATCAAGAATGAAGAAAAGGCAATTCAGTGGTTTGCCTCGAGGTATTTGCTACAGACAGTCTTCCCGATGGCAATTCCATTACAGAAAAAGCCAAAGCCCATTCTTTACAATGGGCCCAATGTTTCTTTTTCACATTCTGAAAATATGGTCGGATTAATGTTGTCCAATCATCCTGCCGGGCTGGACATTCAGGTGTTTAATGAGAAGCTTATTCGAATTCGAAGCAAGTTCACGGAAGGCAATGAATCCGCCATTGTAAATGCCCCCTCAAATCTTGCCGCACTTTCTTTGCTTTGGTCCATCAAAGAGGCGGTTTTCAAATATTACGAAACAGACTTACCTTTCAAATCCATTCGATTATTAAGCCATGATTCCGTAGAGAATATTGCGAAAGTTGAGGTATTGCGAAAAGGTAAACTCTCCTATCACACCCTTCTCGCTGATTTTATTGATGAATTAAGCTTGGCATATATACTTGAATAGATATTTTTGACTTGAGGTGGAGATCATATCCAACATAAAAAAGACGAAAGAAGAAGGGGGTAAGCAAATTGCATTGCTAATCGATCCTGATTCTTTGAAAAGTCACGATCAAGTGTTGGATATCGCCAACAAGGTCAATAAGTCAAAAATTGATTTTTTGCTTTTTGGAGGAAGTTTAATCACGGCCCCTGAAGATATTGATCCTCTTGCCATTCTTAAAAAATCCGTGGAGATTCCTGTATTGTTATTTCCCTCATCACCCGCCCAAATAAGAAGAGAAGCCGATGGTATTCTTTTTCTCTCTTTGTTGAGTGGAAGAAATCCCGAATACTTGATTGGCCATCATGTTGTTGCTGCTCCACTACTAAAAAACTCGGGATTAGAAGTATTGCCCACGGGTTATTTACTGGTTGGATGTGGTAAACCGACGACTGCAGAATACATCAGTGGCACACCTCCGATTCCCTACGAGAAGCCTGAGATTGCGGCAACGACAGCTCTTGCGGGAGAGTATTTAGGGCTTAAATTGATTTATCTCGATGGAGGAAGTGGGGCAGAAAGACCCATAAGTGAAGAAATGATCAAAGCGGTATCAGAAAATATCACTGTACCGCTTATTGTAGGGGGTGGAATAAGGAAAACTTCAGACTTGATCAACGCCTTTTCTTCAGGCGCAGATTTGGTTGTCGTTGGAACCGCTTTTGAGGAAAATCCAGATTTTGTTGAGGAGTTGGATTACGCAAAGAAATGGGCGGGATGAAAGTAGTAGTCATGTCAAGCCCCAAGGAAGAGCCTAACGAAATAGTCGAGGTGATTCGCATGTTTGAAGCGGGTCTTGATTATTTCCATATTCGTAAACCCCGGCTAAGCAAAAGAAAACTCCAGGAATACATCAAAACCTTTCCTCCGAAGTACCGAAAACAGCTCGTCATCCATTCCTATCATGCATTAGCCCGACAATTTAAGCTAGGTGGAATTCATCTAAGTCGCAGACATCGAAAACGCGGCTGGGTATACAAAATCAAGCTGCTTCTAAGAAGGAAGACTCAGAAAGACTTGGTCGTTACACGTACTTTTCACAAGCTTACAGCATTGACAAATGACAAAAGAAAATACACCTATGCTTTCCTGAGCCCTGTTTTTGACAGCATCACCCATAACACCCTATCAGGTGGATTTAGCAAACGGGCGTTATTGATTATGATTCCACAGGCCAAGCAACCCATTTACGCTATGGGAGGTGTGAATGCCGATCGACTTGAAGATGTTAAAGAATTAGGGTTTGAGGGTGCCGTACTTCTTGGATCTGTTTGGAACAGCGAAAAAGCACCGCACGAGGTATTTCTCTCAGCTTTCGAAAAGGCAGGTACCATCTAACCGGATAAGTGTTCTCGTTTAGAATTTCATCGTTAAGGTAGCGAACACGTTTCTCGGCGGCTGAACAAAATACCCCGGAGTAAATCCTTCAGCAGTGGCAATCGGAGCCCCGTTTGTGTAGTACAATTCATCAAAGACATTATTGAGATCAACCTTTATCTCAAAATTCTCTAAAATGGTATAGCGCACTCCCAAATCAACAATAAATGACTCTGGTACAATGAGGCTTGGATCATTGGTAAGCTCAAGAAAGCTTTCGCTCAAATACCGACCCGAAACATACCCAAAAAGGTTGTCGATGATTTCAACTTCCACACTCGTGTTTACATTCCAATCGGGGCTTAAAATCGGGGTTACATCTTTATATACAATATCTTCATTTTCAGGAGCGAATTCCGAAATACGAGACTGCATCCAAGTAGCATTTCCATATATTCTAACTCTTCGGATTACTCGCCACGAGAAGTCGGCTTCAACACCCGTTCGGTAACTCGCTTCTTGATTCTTGTACACCTGTACGAATCCTTCAGGTATAAACTCTCCAATCGGTGCGATTTCGTTTTCGAATTGCATGAAGAAAAAGTTCACATTCGCCGCAAAATCACGTCCTCTGGTTTTTACTCCAAATTCAACATCATTGACATATTCAGCATCAACTGAGTTCACATCTTGTGCAATCGAAATATTTCCCGAATTGATTTGTGTTGAACCCAAAATGTCGAAACGTGTAGGTTCACGATCTGTTCTACCCAAAGAGGTATACACACTGTATTCATTTGCACTGTTCTTGTTAGATAAGGTGTAAGAAGCCCCAATTTTAGGATTGAAGAAAACCCAATCCCTTTCAGGTATGGTGGCTTCCACGCCCAAAAACTCTGTGTCAGGCTCCAGAGAAAGCCTTACCGCTCTTACTTGAAGATCGCCGAAAAGGGTGAGTGAGCCAAACGTTCGTCGAGCTTTGGCAAATGCAGCAAATTCATCTTTACGTGACTCATCCTCGTAATAAGGGTTGTCGAAATCAGGTACAACTTGCTCGATATTTGTTCTTAAGAATGAATAGGCATGAACTCCTCCGTTGATTTCAGTCTTTGAGTCTGTTGAAACATAATTCAATTGAGACATCGCGCCGAGGTGATCATTATACAATGGGTAATTAATCTGATTGAAATTTCCAAAGTCATCGGTGAATCCAAAAGGAAAATCACCTCCGGCTCCACCATAATAGACCGTGCTCACTAAAGAAAGTCTCTGATTGATTTGATAATTGTGTTGTAATTGGGCCATCCACTGACCAAAATCGTCTACATCATTGGGAGAAATGTAATTCGTCCTTGGGTCAACCCGAATGTCTTCAATGGCAACGGGAGCATAAGCCAATTCATTTTGGGTTCTTCCGATAAATCCAGTGAATTTTAACAAGTGTTTTTCAGCAAACCAGGCACCTGAAAAGAAAAAAGACCGCGAATCCGTTCCTGTATTTCTGCGGTATCCGTCAGACATTATTCCCGCATATCTGGCGTAAAAGGCCAAATTATTCTTCATTTTTCCGGTTCGTACTTCAGCACTAGACCTCAACGTATTGAAAGAACCAGCAGTAAGTTGAATCTGAGCCGAAGGAACAGAATCAAAAACGTTGATCGACTCAAAATTTATTGATCCCGCATATGATGATGTCCCGTTAGAACTTGTCCCCACCCCTCTTTGGACCTGAACGGATTGAATACTGTTCCCGAAATCAGTGAAATTGGAAAAGAAAACACCTTGGTCGATCATATCGTTGAGAGGCACGCCATTTAAGGTCATATTAACCCGAGTTTGATCCATTCCTCGCAAACGAAATCCTGAGTAGTTGGAGAAATTGGTCCCACTTTCGGAATAGGTCACTATAGAAGGAGACAACTCTTCCAAAAGAAAGCTCGCATCCTGACCTTGAAATTCGCGTTCAATCTCTCGCAAACCTTTCGTGACTTGGGCTACAGGTTCATCTTGAGCAGCCCTTACAGCGCTTATAGTTACCCCTTCAGAAATAAAGACCGATGGTTCAAGAGAACAGTCGAATTGAACATTGCCCGAAATTTCTAGAGTTCTTTTAATCGTTTTATATCCCAAGTAAGAGACTTTAACTTGATAAGTTCCGGTTTCGATATTTTGGATTTCGTAGTCACCGTTTACATCGGTTGTGATACCGAATTTCAATTCTACCAATTGAACAGCAGCGCCAATGAGCGGTTCTCCTGCCACATTTTTAACGGTTCCTGTTAAAGTGTTTTGTCCGTTAGCGGAAATAGTTAATCCCAAGACCAAGGAGGTCACCAGATTTCGTAAAAACATAATTCTATTTATTAGTGGTGGAATCAACTCAGGGAAAGTTGATTGCCAAATCACATATACTCCCTACGCCGGCATTATCCGGATCAGGTTTTTGTCTTCTAGATCGAAAACATAGGGTATAATCTCAGCCTTTTTCTATGGTCTCGTTCGACTCGAGAATTTCGGCACCCCTGAGAGATGGCGCGAAGTTAAAAAGAAATCAGTTTAAGCTTTGAAGGAAGTTCTCAATTGCCTCGATTGCGAGTTCTAAACGTAGTTCTCCGTGACCACGAATAATCACATAAGGAGCGTTCTTTTCTTCGAGGGAATCTTTATATAATTCGAAGAGGTGATCCCTTTCTTCTTTACCTCTGCTCTCTCTCAACGGATCATCCTCCCACTCGAGGTCGGGGTAACAAAGCAATGAAAGATCATATGATCGACTTTCATATTGACTAGCGATGTAATCTGAAGACTTCCCAAAACGGAACTCCGACCAAATTTTTAAAACCAGCATGTCCGTGTCGAAGAAGACCAATCTCTCCGCCTTCGAAAGGGCATTTTCTTCATTTCTTATTTGACCTTCACAAATTATATCAAGCTCATCGACGGTGTATGAGGGTCCATTTATTTCGAGGTATTCTCTTGCATATTCACAGGCAAAGGAAGTATTGAAATGGAGTGCCAAACTTTTGGTTAGCTCAGTCTTACCTGAACTCTCAGGGCCGGTTATCGAAATCCGTATCAACCTGCTTTGCTCTTGATCAAATCCTTCTTCCAATTGAAAAAACCATAAATGGACATAAAGACATAGACGAAAGATAATGCCGCGTAAACATTCAAGCCTCTTGAGTAATAAAGGTAGATGGTTAGGGCATTAATACATATCCAGTAAATCCAATTCTCAAGGATTCTCCTCGCAACCATCCATGTGGCTATAAAACTGAAAATGGTCGTGAATGAGTCCAAAAGGGGCATTTCTGCATCTGTGAACTCCTTTAAAATCAAGAATAATCCTCCAGTGAGGATATATCCAATAACCAATATACCGATGTGATAAGCAGGGCTCAAATCGGTAATCTCCAAATCACCTCTTTTTGTCCTTCCTTTAATCCACTGCCACCAGCCGTAAAATCCAACTGCGACGTAATACGTGAAGAGAATTGATTCCGCGTAAATTTTTGAATCAATAAAAAGCCAAATACTCAACCCTGAGCCAAGTATGCCAAACGGCCAGCACCAAACATTCTCACGAGTAGCTAAGACGACGTAAAGAATATTAAATCCAACGGCGACATATTCAAGCCACTCAGGCATTGTATGCGTAATTCAAATCGTGAGAATCTTTTAAAACCTTGATCACAAACGTCGCTTTGACATCGGACTCATACACCTTTTTAATTGCCGCTTGAACGGTCGAAAATACATGGTCGAACTCTCCAGTGACTTGTGTGCTCAGAGCATTAACCATTATCTGAATTTCTTTATCCAAGTGCAGATATTCTAAAAATTGGAGAATTTGATTTTCATAATCCGACCTTAAGGGGTACATGGATATTTCTAGCGTTGCTTGCATTTATGGGCAATTACATGGGGATGAAAAAAAGATTTTTGCGTTTGGATATTTCCTCCTCAGGGCTTCTTGTGTCTCCTTGTTAAAAGAGTTCATCCGTAAATCCAAAACTTCAATATGATCGAGCCCATCGGGCAGTTCAGCTAATCCAGTGTTACGCAGATCAAGTCTTTCCAAAGCAGTGAGATTTTTCAATCCATTCGGTAAATATTCAATTTCTGAATTTTGCAAGGAGAGGGCTTTCAACTCAGATTGTTCCAGTATTCCCAAAGGAAATTCAGAAAATGCCACAGCTTCCAGTTTCAATTCCTTAAGTCGGTAACAGGATGGAATTGAGTCAAGCTTTCCCTTCTTCAAATGGAGACGATCAACCTCACAATCACAGAAATCAGGAAGAGTTGCAATTTCAGATTCAGTCAACCTGAGCTTGCCTTTCTTAATTCTCTCGGGGCATTGATTTTGCTCTTCAGCAATTTGGCTAGTCGACAAAGTCACCATCGACCATATCGTCAAAATAACGATTAGCAACGGTCGCATCTTCTGCCAGCTGTTCACGTAGTTTGTCGAGACTTTCAAATTTGATTTCATCGCGAATTCGATCTACGAAAGTAACCGTGATTTCTTTTCCGTATAAATCTCCGTCGAAGTCAAATAGGTGTACCTCTAATTGTCTCTCTTCAGATTCATCGACTGTTGGGCGATACCCTAAATTGGCCATTCCTCGAAACTCTCGACTACCTACTTCTGCTTTGACGGTATATACTCCTACTCCGGGAATGAGTTTAAAGGGTTTGGAAGGGTTAACGTTGGCCGTCGGAAAACCTATTGATCTCCCTACTCGCTGTCCTTGAACAATTGTTCCGGTGACAGAATATCGGTAACCCAAAAAATCATTCGCCAGAGCGATATTTCCTTCGCGCAACGCATTTCTAATTTTTGTAGAACTCACATTGACATCGTCTATTTCCTGAGCCGAAATCTCTTCTACGGTGAAATCATAAGTGGGAGCAAAATCTCTGAGCTGCTCGAGGTTACCTTCCCTATTTCTGCCGAAGTGATGATCGTATCCAATCACCAATTTTGAAACGTTCAACTCTCGCACCAGGATATCTCTAACATACTCTACTGCCGTTATCCGACTAAAATCCAAAGAAAAAGGGTGAATGATTAAATGACCAATTCCCGATTGCCGCAAGAGTTCAATCCTTTCCTCCAAGGTCGAAAGAAGCTTGAGTTCATTGTCATCAGGAAATAAGATTAGTCGAGGGTGAGGCCAAAAAGTAAGCAGAACCGATTCCGAGCCCTCTTTTTTGGCCAAATCGTTTATTCGATCTAAGATAGTTCGGTGACCAATATGGACCCCATCGAAGGTGCCAACTGTTACGATTGAGCCCCCCTTGGGATTGAATTCGGAAACATGACGATATACTTCCACTCAGAAGTCCTTTGCTTAAAGGAAAAAAAGGATTTTAACGCCATCCAAAATTATGAAAATAAAATGATGAACCTTCGTTGGTTATACCGAAGTTAAAGATTAGCTTTGCACCGCATTTTTGCCACCCTTTTACGACTAATTTTAACTCAAAGAAAATGGCGCAAAATACCGGGAAAGTTGTTCAGGTCATTGGACCGGTAATCGACGTTAGTTTTGCTGATGAGCAAAACCTACCTAACATCTACGATTCTCTAATCATTAAAAGAACTGACGGTTCCGACCTAGTATTGGAATGTCAGCAGCACGTTGGTGAAGATACCGTAAGGACTATCGCGATGGATGCTACTGATGGAATCGCAAGAGGTACAGAAGTAATCAACACGGGTAATCCGATTGTAATGCCTACGGGTGATGCCGTAAAAGGTAGATTATTCAACGTTACGGGAGATGCTATCGATGGTATCGGAGAAGTTTCAAAGGAAAACGGTTATCCGATTCACCGCGAGGCACCAAAATTCGAAAACCTTGCTACGGCAAACGAAATCCTATACACAGGAATCAAAGTTATCGACTTGATTGAGCCTTATTCGAAAGGTGGAAAGATCGGTTTGTTCGGTGGTGCCGGAGTAGGTAAGACCGTATTGATTCAGGAATTGATCAACAATATTGCAAAAGGATATTCAGGTCTATCAGTGTTCGCCGGTGTAGGTGAAAGAACGCGTGAAGGAAATGACCTTCTTCGTGAAATGCTTGAATCAGGAATTATCTCTTACGGAGATGAGTTCATGGAAAGTATGGAACAAGGCGGATGGGATTTAACGAAAATCGACGCTGATAAACTTAAAACTTCTCAAGCATCCTTCGTTTTCGGTCAGATGAATGAGCCTCCAGGTGCAAGAGCGCGTGTTGCTCTTTCGGGATTGACAATGGCTGAATACTTCAGAGATGGAGAAGGCGAAGGTCAAGGACGTGATATCCTGTTCTTTATTGACAATATCTTCCGTTTCACCCAAGCTGGTTCTGAAGTATCTGCACTTCTAGGGCGTATGCCTTCAGCGGTAGGTTATCAGCCTACGCTTGCTACGGAAATGGGTGCCATGCAGGAGCGTATTACTTCTACAAAGAGAGGTTCGATTACTTCCGTGCAAGCGGTTTACGTACCTGCGGATGACTTGACTGACCCTGCACCTGCAACCACATTCTCTCACTTGGATGCGACGACCGTACTTTCAAGGAAAATTGCTGAGTTGGGTATCTACCCTGCAGTGGATCCCCTTGATTCTACTTCAAGAATCCTTAGCCGAGAGATCGTTGGAAACGAGCACTACGACTGTGCGCAGCGAGTAAAAGAAACGCTACAGCGCTACAAAGAGCTTCAAGATATTATTGCCATCCTCGGTATGGATGAATTGAGTGAAGAAGACAAGTTGGTTGTGCATCGAGCGCGAAGAGTACAACGATTCCTTTCTCAACCCTTCCACGTTGCTGAGCAATTTACCGGTATCCCCGGTGTGATGGTTCCGATTGAAGACTGCATCAAAGGATTTAACATGATTCTCGAAGGAGAATTGGATAAATATCCTGAAGCTGCATTCAACTTGAAAGGAAATATCGACGAGGTAATTGAGACAGGTGAAAAAATGATCGCCGAAAACCAATAAGAAATGGTTGTTGATATTATAACCCCAGACGAGAGTTTATTTACGGGCGAAGCCAAAGCGGTGACCGTTCCCGGAATAGATGGTAGTCTCGGAATTTTGGATAGACACGCTCCTCTAATTTCCGCTTTGAAAAAAGGTAAAGTAAAAGTTACTAATCCTTCGGGGAAGGAAACTGTATTTGAAATTGAAGGTGGTGTTGCCGAAGTGAAAGAGAACAAAATCATCATTTTGGCAGAATAGAATTAACTACTATGAAAGCTAAAAGCCACTCCGAATTTTGGAGTGGCTTTTTTTTGACGGAATAAAAATTGCGCCGACTCAATAATATGAGCCGGCGCTGCTGCTGAGGATTAAATTCATTTGTTTAAGGTGTCTACAATACGAGTTTTGGTAGCGTATTGTTACAGTGTAGCAAGTTCAATTTATCTTGGGATTATCCTTGTGTCGAGTCCTATCTCGACCCGTCTTCTTGGCAAAGTTCTTTTCGACGGCTTTTTCTAAATCAACGCCTGTTTGATTGGCCAAGCAGGTAAGTACCCACAAAACATCGGCCATCTCATCACCTAAATCGCGATTTTTATCACTCTCCTTTTCCGACTGCTCGCCGTATCTACGAGCCATGATTCGCGCTAATTCGCCGACTTCTTCCGTAAGTATGGCCATGTTGGTCAGCTCGTTAAAGTACCTCACACCGTACTCTTTAATCCAGTCGTCGACTTTTTGTTGAAGCTCCCTAATTTCCATTATTCCTTGTTTTTTGAGTCGATCAGAATTGTAACCGGCCCGTCGTTATCGATCAATACCTTCATGTCTGCACCGAATACTCCCGTCTTCACTTTGCCACTAATCAGACTCTTTAATCGGTCTACAAAATACTCATAGAGGGGAATGGCCACATCGGGTTTTGCGGCGTTCACATAGGATGGCCTTGCTCCTTTTTTCGTTCGGGCGTGCAGCGTAAACTGACTTATCACCAAGGCATCGCCATGAACGTCGTTGATCGATAAATTCATCACGTCATTCTCATCGTTGAAAATTCTCAAGGAGGAAATTTTTGCTGCCAGCCAATCGGCATCTTCCTCTGAATCTGCGTTTTCAACACCCAAAAGAATATTCAACCCCTGACCTATTTCGCCTTTGGTTTCGCCCTCAATCACAACTTTGGATTGCCGCACTCTTTGAATAACAACCCTCATGTTCGATACATTTCATCTTTATTCTCTTCGAGCATATTGAGGTAACTCTTATACCTTGTCTCGGCCACTTCACCCGTTTCCAATGCGGCTTTCACGGCGCATCCCGGTTCATTCAAGTGAATACAATTGTAAAACTTACACTCTGGAAGTAGTTTTCTCATTTCAGGAAAATATCCAGCCAATTCTTCTTTCTCAAAATGAATAAGACCAAAACCTCTGATACCTGGTGTATCGACTAAATAACCGCCTTGAGAAAGCTTGTGCATCTGAGGGAAGGTGGTGGTGTGTTTTCCCAGTTTGTGATAATCCGAAATGTCGCCAACTTTTACGTCCAGTTCGGGATCAATCATTTTCACCAATTTGGACTTTCCAACGCCTGAATGACCTGATAACAGTACCGTTTTATCTGAGATTTCTTCTATTAGTTCCTCAATACCTTCGCCAGTCAAGGCAGAAACCACGAAGGTTTGATAACCTAAATCTCCATACACGCTTAAAAAGTCCTTGGCTATTTGACGTTCTTCATCATCCAGTAAATCGCATTTATTCAACACTACCGCAATGGGTATGTGGTATGCCTCAGCAGCCACACAGAATCGATCGATGAAGGTGGGAAAGGTCGTTGGATCTTTCATGGTCATCACGATGATGGCCAGATCGAGGTTGGATGCAATAATGTGACTCTCTTTGGAGAGGTTCACCGACTTTCTCACGATGTAATTTTTCCGATCGTGAATTCCCGTGATCACGCCATTTTCTCCTTCCTCCTCGAAATCGACAAAGTCTCCGACCGCCACGGGATTGGTCGAGCGAATGCCTTTGACCCTAAGCCTCCCCTTCACCCTACAGCTGATCTCGGCACCGTCCTTTGTTTCGACGATATACCAACTACCGGTACTTTTTATGACGCGCCCTTCCTGCATTTATCTCACGAAAGTAGCATACCCACCTGAATGTAGGAGGATAATGCATAATTTCGTGAACTCATGTCAATCAAAGTCGAAAATGTCTCCAAATACTATGGAGATCAAGCAGCGCTAAAAGAAGTTTCATTCGAAGTCAACAAAGGTGAAGTCGTTGGTTTTCTCGGGCCGAACGGTGCGGGAAAGTCTACCATGATGAAGATTATCACCACTTATATTCCTTCAGACGAGGGAAATGTTTATGTCTCTGGAATCGACGTGAATGAGAAAGCTCTCGAAGTAAGAAAAAGAGTTGGCTACCTACCCGAAAGTAATCCTCTTTACCCCGAAATGTACATCCGCGAATACCTGCGATTTGTGGCGGGAATGTATAAGATCAAGAACCGAAAAGAAAGAGTTGAAGAAATGATTCGCTTGGTTGGGCTTACTCCGGAAAGCCACAAAAAGATCGGTCAGCTATCAAAAGGATACAAACAGCGCGTAGGATTGGCGCAGGCAATGTTGCACGATCCCGAGGTTTTGATCTTGGACGAACCCACTTCAGGTTTGGATCCGAATCAATTAGAAGATATTCGAGAACTGATCCGAAAAATCGGAAAGGAAAAATCCGTACTTCTCAGCACCCACATCATGCAAGAGGTCGAAGCCATCTGTAACCGAGTGGTGATTATCAAGAAGGGTGAGATCGTAGCCGATGATGAGATGGTTGAGCTTAAAGCAGAAGCTGATATGGAGACCTTTTTCTTTCATGTGGATGGTAAGCTGAATCAAGATTTATTGAAAGAACTGGACGGTGTAGAAAAAGTGCGGGGAGTTGGTCCGGGACAATATTTGGTTAGCGGGAAAAAAGACTCAGGAATAGCCGGCTCATTGTCGAAACTAGCCTCCAAAGAGGACCTGACCATCCAAGAATTGCGCAAGGAAGAAAAGCGTCTCGAAGATGTTTTCAAAAGCTTGACGAATTAGTTCTTAGACGAGTCATTTTTTCTATTTTTGTCGCGCTTTAGTGGAAGGATTTGGCCTATTGCAACCACGGTAAAAAATGCTAAAAACGCGTTTCCGAAAAAGGCCCTCTTTTCACCGGCATTTTTAAAATCATTAATTCAATTTCATGCCCTACTCATTCACGTCAGAATCCGTTTCAGAAGGACACCCCGATAAAATTGCCGATCAGATTTCAGATGCAATCCTCGATAATTTCCTGGCTTTTGATCCAAGCTCAAAAGTAGCTTGTGAAACACTGGTGACTACCGGGCAGGTTGTCATTGCGGGAGAGGTTCGTTCAGAGACTTATCTGGATATTCAAAACATTGCTCGAGAAGTTATTTCACGGATTGGATATACCAAAAGTGAGTACATGTTCGAAGCAAACAGCTGTGGTGTTTTAAGCGCTCTGCACGAGCAGTCTGATGATATCCATCAAGGAGTTGATCGAGGTAATCCTGAAGAGCAAGGAGCGGGTGACCAAGGAATGATGTTTGGATTCGCCACCAACGAAACTGAGAACTATATGCCATTGGCATTGGATCTTTCTCATAGAATATTGAAGGAGTTGGCGGATTTGAGAAGAAGCGGAAATGAGATAAAATATTTGCGCCCTGATGCCAAATCTCAGGTGACTATTGAGTACGATGACAATCATCAACCTCAAAAAATCCAAACTATCGTCATTTCCACTCAGCACGATGAGTTTGTCACAGCTGATGGCAATGATCCTGAATCGAAAAAGAAGGCCGAATCAGAGATGTGCGCTCAGATCCGAAAAGATCTGATCGAAATCTTAATACCACGGGTAAAAGCTCAGCTTCCTGCTCATATACAAGAGCTTTTTACCGATGATATCCTTTACCACATCAACCCGACGGGAAAGTTTGTAATTGGCGGTCCTCACGGTGACGCAGGTTTGACTGGAAGAAAAATCATCGTTGATACCTACGGTGGAAAAGGAGCTCACGGTGGCGGTGCCTTTAGCGGGAAAGATCCAAGCAAAGTTGATCGTTCGGCCGCTTATGCCTCAAGACATATTGCCAAAAACTTGGTAGCTGCCGGAGTGGCTGATCAAGTTCTTGTTCAGGTTTCCTATGCCATTGGAGTAGTTGAACCAACTGGAGTTTTCATTGATACTTACGGAACGGCAAAAGTTGATATGACCGATGGTGAAATCGCCAAAAAAGTAAGTAAGCTATTCGACCTCAGACCGGGTATGATTGAAAGAAGCTTGAAATTAAGAGCTCCTATTTATCAGGAATCTGCCGCTTATGGCCACATGGGAAGATCTCCCAAAACAGTCCTCAAAAAATTTCACCGCGTTAACGGAACGGGTAACATCACCAAAGAAGTGGAGGTTGAACTCTTCACGTGGGAGAAGTTAGACCGTGTTGAGGATATTAAAGGAGCCTTTAGCCTTTAGCCTTTAGCCGAAACTACTTCTGATCAAGAAGTCTTATGATGTGGGGATCAATACTCGATCTATTGAATGAAAACCTTTTTGTTGATTCTATAGTTTTCGTTCGATAGCTCAACCAGGTATAAGCTTGAAGAGAGAGAAGGAAATTCAACGCGAGTTTGAGAGGTGTTGAGCAAAACGATTTTAGAAAAAACGACGTTCCCATGCAGATCATAAGCTCTCAATTGTACTTGATCTGATAACGAAGATTCAATGAAGAGATTACCCGAATGATCAGACCACATATTAATATCGTTTTGCAATTGATCATCTAAGCTGAGCAGACATTGCTCGAGAATTTCTTCTATATCATTGCAGCTACTCCCATTATTGTTTAATTCACTAAAGGTTGGATCTACCTGGGAAAGTATATGGCAAATAATTGGGGTTTCAGGGCAGGAAGTCAGCGATGGATTGTTTATCCATTCAACATTTTCTACAACAATTTCCATTGAAAGATCTATCTCTTCAAAAAGAGGATTATTTGTAAGTTCTATCCAACTCACATAATCCAATTCGGGCATATTCGTGATTGTTGTGAAATTCGGGCAATTACCGATTCTCATTACACCAATAGAAGTTAAAACAGGAAATTCAAATGGCTCAGCGATTCCCAAATTATGGAGCTCTAAAACGGCAAGGGAATTGAGGTTATTGAATGAAACTTCACTGCTGATATTAGGAAGATCGTACAATTTAATATCTGATATAAAATCCACGTCCGACAATTGTGAGAGATCCGTAAATCCATTTAGCTCATCCATTATCAAATCTCTTAAATAGGTTATTGAACTAAGTCCATTCAAACTCTGAAAATTCCCATTATCCACTAAATCCTGGATAAAAAGCTCTCTACCTACGTAGGTGAGCGATTCAAATCCGGTCATATCCACAACTCCGCAATCTATGTCATCTATGTAAATCGTGAATCTCCTGTGGATATACTTCAAACTCGGAAAACTTGGAAAAGATTGAAGGTCTGCAGTATGAATTTGAAGATTCCCCTGAAATTCCGGCCCTTGCACCAAACTATCTAATTCGTCAAATCCATTAAAAGATTCCAATCCTTCAAATCTCAGATCAAGCCCCGTAACTTTATCAACCGTAGCCGTCAGGGTAATCTCTTCAACGGCACTACTTCTAATAGTGAAATACTGTCCAATAACACGCAACTCGCTGGCATTTTCTCCCACTCGGACAATAGCCTCATTACCCTCCCAGCTTTCGGAACAAAACGTGTTTATCCCGAGTTCCAATTCTCTTGAGAAGCTTAAGTTCTTAAATGAATCGAATGCACCAGGCTGACAAGCGATCAAGGAAAACCGATTGTTGACATGAGACAAATCATCGAATGCAGAAATCGAATTCAATTTTTGATTGTCCTCAACGATCACATTGTTCATGGATTCCAAACCGACACCACCTTGAATAACAGACACTTGAGGGCACCCACTTACCTTAACCCCATAAAACGCCTCATCATCACCTTCCATATCATTCACATTCGGTACGTTCACAATTTGTAAAGAGTCAATTTGATTTGTTGCACCAATTACACTGTAGCTTCGCAGGTTCTGTAGATTTGGAAATGACGGAGTCTGTTCTACTCCATTACATTTTTTCATTTCAAAATCCAGAAGAAAAAGAATATTTGAAAAATTTGGGAGAGGTGAGTAAAAATGGACGGAACTAAGTTCAATGGAGCTGACAGATCCAGCTAGGTTTCCTAATGGAGACAAGTCAGAAATATGAAAGGTCATGAAGTTTGAATCCTCGCCGATTTTCAATCTGTCCACTTGAGTAATTCCTTCGAGGCCTTCCAAAGAACCTGGAATCAAACTATCTATTTCACTGTCGAAATAGTCCAAGCGTAGGATTTCAAGTTGACCTGTAACTGAATTCAACTCGCTCAGACCTGTTAAGTTTACAATAGGATTTTCCTCGGACTGACTGTCAATTGTCAGATTTCCACTGATTTCAGTGCAATTTGGATACAACTCGACAAAAGAATCTACATCGATTTGGCTGTTGAAGATAATATCACCTACCGGGCATTGAGCTCCGGCAAAAACCGAGATGAAAAGAGCAAAGAGTAAAATTTTGGATTTCACCGTATTATGTATTCCGTTCCTTTTAGGAAGGAAGTAAATAAAATCGAGGGTAAAGACTCGAAAGAATCATGTGAAATCAATATGCTTTTATTCTCTGAGATGTAAAAAATTGGCATCCTGATTATTTGGACTTCGGACCAAGATTTTTCAATGGTCTCTACCACTTTGGCCTTTAGTACATAAGGCCCTGCGTGTTGTTTATTTCTCGAGGCGGGTAGCCGGTAGCTAAAAAACTACTTCTTCCTGAAGAAGATCAAGATTGGAATTCCCTGAAGGTTGAAGTTCGATCGGAAGATGTTTTCCAGGAATCTTCTATAGGGATCTTTAATGTATTGCGGAAGATTGCAGTAGAATGCAAACGCCACTTTTTTGGTGGGCAGCTGCATGACGTACTTAATCTTAATGAGCTTACCTTTATATGTTGGAGGTTGGTTGTACTCGAGAATAGGTTGGAAGACTTCGTTCAATTTAGAAGTCGAAATTCTCGAGCTCAATCTTTCGTAGACACTTAGCGCTTCCTCAATTGCGCGGTGAATTCGCTGCTTGGTTAAAGCCGAAATAAACACAATTGGCACATCGGAGAACGGAGCAATCCGCTCTCGAATTTTGTCTTCAAACTTCTTGGTCGACCCAGTGTCTTTCTCCACTAAATCCCATTTATTGACAAGAATCACGATGCCTTTGCCGTTTTTCTCGGCCATGTGGAAAATGTTCAGGTCTTGCTTCTGAATTCCCTCCGTGGCATCGATAATCAGGATGCAAACATCACTTTGCTCAATACTCCTCACCGAACGCAACACCGAGTAGAACTCAATGTCTTCATGAACCTTGCTTCTCTTCCGTATTCCAGCCGTATCGACCAGGTCGAATTCAAAACCGTAAGCGTTGTAGCGGGTGTAAATGGCATCACGGGTTGTTCCCGCCAAGTCCGTTACAATGTTTCGCTCCTCACCTAGTAGGGCATTGATAAAAGAAGACTTACCAACGTTTGGTTTACCGACTACAGCCAATCGAGGCAGGTTAGATTCTTCTTCGGATTCTTTGGTTGGAAAAGTCTCAACCAAGGCGTCCAAAAGATCACCTGTTCCACCACCATTCGAAGCTGAGACGCAATACACCTCCCCTAAACCGTAGGAGTAAAATTCGCTGGCCTGTACAATTCGATCGTTTGTGTCGACCTTATTTGCAACGGTGAGTATGGGCTTATCCGTTCTTCGAAGAATATTTGCAATGGCTTCGTCGTGATCGGTAATTCCCGTGGTTACATCGTTGAGAAACAGTATAGTGGTAGACTCATCAATGGCCAACTCCACCTGTTTTTTGATCTCTTCTTCAAATATGTCTTCACTATTCACGGTATATCCACCGGTATCTATCACCGAAAACTCCACTCCCGTCCATTCGGCTTTTCCGTAATGACGATCTCGCGTAACTCCGCTGGTGGGGTCAACCACGGCATCCCTGGTTTCCGTCAATCGATTAAAGAGAGTTGATTTACCGACGTTCGGACGTCCTACTATAGCCACAATGTTTGCCATGCTTATCCCTTGTATCCGAAGTTTTTGAGTTTGTTTTCCTTGTCGCGCCAGTTCTCATCTACCTTGACATAGAGCTGGAGGAATACTTTCTTTCCAATAAATTTCTCGAGTTGTTTTCTGGCTTGGGTGCCTACTTTTTTCAAGCGCTCCCCTTGATGCCCTATGAGAATTCCCTTTTGGCTTTTTCGGACCACAAAGATAACCGCTGAAATCCTAACCAAATTCTTGTCCTCTTTATATTCCTCAACTTTTACCTCAACGGAATAGGGAATTTCTTTCTCGTAATTCGAAAGTATCCGCTCACGCACAATTTCCTCGACAAAAAAGCGCATGGGTCTATCCGTAAGGGCGTCTTTGTCGTAAAATGGAGGCGATTCAGGAATAAGCTCCACGATCTTCTTTTGCAGTTCTTCCACGCCAAAATCGTGAAGCGCCGATATCGGATATACATGTTCCAATCCGAAGATTTCTTTCACCTGATCAACCCGTCTCTCCACTTTGTGCTGATCGGATAAATCGATCTTGTTTAGGACGCCTATAATTGGCGTTTCCGTATTCTTCAATGCCTCATCCAAGCCGTGAAAATCGGTCCGAGAATCATCCATTCCAATCAAGAGAATCAGCACATCAGCATCGGAAATGGCTTCTTTGACAAAAGACATCATGCTGCTCTGAAGCGCATATTTGGGCTCCAAAATCCCGGGAGTATCGCTGTAAACGATTTGAAGTTCGTCCGTATTGACGATTCCGATAATTCGATGTCGGGTAGTTTGAACCTTTTTATTGATAATAGAGATTCGCTCGCCAACCAGTTTGTTCATCAGCGTCGATTTGCCGGCATTTGGTCTGCCTACGATGTTTACAAATCCCGCTTTGTGAGACATCAAATAAATTTTGCCAGCAAAGAAACAAAATTTATATTTGCACCCCGCTAGCGGGCATGCTCATAAAAGAATGGGCGTTGAATTGAAGTTATTTACCAAAGATATATTGCGGGGTGGAGCAGTTGGTAGCTCGTCGGGCTCATAACCCGAAGGTCGTCAGTTCGAGTCTGGCCCCCGCTACTACGAAAGCCGTTCAGAAATGAGCGGCTTTTTTTATTGGCAACATAGCGCATGTAAACGGGCTCATATCCGCCTCAGGCGGTCGTCAGTTCGAGTCTGGCCCCCGCTACTACGAAAGCCGTTCAGAAATGAGCGGCTTTTTTTATTTAATCCCCTATTTCTCCTCAAGTTTCAATGTTACCTCTTCCCATTCCGCCATTTTCTTGTCGAGCTTGTTGCGCGCTTGGGTAAGAGCAAAAAGGTGTTTTTGAATTTTCTCGGAGTCGGTATGGTCTATTTCGGTAGCCTCGAGCTCAGAAATGTGATTTTCGACCTTATCGATTTCTTTCTCCAGAGAAGCTAGCCGCTTATTGAGCTGCCATCGCTCTTTTTCAGATACACCATTGGTGGATTTGACCTTTTGCTTGGCCGAGCTCTTGACATACTCGTATGCCTTGATACTCTCAGATTTCTTTCTTTCGAGAAACTCCGATATGCTACCTGGAAAATTGGTGATGGATGTATCGTGCATCTCGATCACTGGACTAGCCAATCCCTGGAGGAAATCCCTATCGTGAGAAACCACCAAAAGCGTTCCGTCATAAGCCATTAAAGCTTGTTTTAGGACATCTTTTGACTTCATGTCCAGGTGGTTCGTCGGTTCATCCAAAATCAAGAAGTTATACTGATGAAGCATCAATTTGCACAAGGCCAAGCGAGCCTTCTCTCCTCCCGACAGGACTTTTACCTTTTTGAAAACATCATCGCCACTGAACATAAATGCTCCCAAGAGGGAACGCACCTTTTTTCGGTACTCGCCTGTTGCTTCGTTTTCAATCACCTCAAGAGCCGTTAGGTTGGGTGGCAATTCATCACTTTGGTTTTGGGTGTAATAACCCACATCCACGTTGTAGCCTAACTCACACTCGCCTTCGTAGTTCACCTCACCGGCAATTACCCTGGTCATGGTGGTCTTTCCCACGCCGTTTTTTCCAATCAAGGCTACTTTTTGCCCTCGCAGAATTTCAAAGTCGAGGCCTTTGAACACTTGTTTCGGACCGTATGACTTTGACAGGTCCTCCCCTTTCACTACCACTTTTCCTGAACGAGGTGCAGGCTGGAAACGAAAGTCCATCGAAGAATCGTCTTCTTCGTCCACTTCAATCCGCTCCATTTTGTCCAATTTCTTGATCAAACTCTGGGCGAAAGCGGCTTTGTTAGCCTTCGCACGAAATTTATTGATCAGGTCTTCAGTTTGCTTGATCTCCCTGTCCTGGTTCTTCTTGGCCTCAATCTGTTTTTCGATCACGTCTTTACGCAATTCGACAAAACGAGAATAAGGGGCATTGTAGTCGAATATGGAGCCGTTTAAGAGCTCGGCTGTCCTATTGGTGACATTATCCAAGAAAAGGCGGTCGTGAGAGATCAGCATCACCGCTCCTGCATAATTCTTCAAATAGTCTTCCAGCCACTGGATGGATTCTATGTCCAAATGGTTGGTTGGCTCATCAAGCAGGAGTAGATCGGGTTTTTGCAAGAGAATTTTAGCCAGGGCCACCCTCATTTGCCATCCTCCGCTAAAAGAGGAAAGCGGTTTCGAGAATTCTTCCTTGGTGAAGCCAAGACCCAAAAGGACCAATTCAATCTGTTGGTCTTGCGAACCCACATCATGGATTCCGAGCTGGGTCGAGATTCGGTTTAATTCTTCGGCCAAGTCTAAATAGGACTCGCTTTCATAGTCCTCGCGTTCGGCCAGTTCTTTGGAGATGGACTCAATCTTCTTTTCCAGATGCTGAGTAACCTCAAAAGCTTTGAGTACTTCCTCTTTTATGGAAAGATCTGAATTGAAGGCGAGTTCTTGCGGGAGGTATCCGATGCCATATTCTTTGGGTTTGGACAACTGGCCTTCATCCGTTCCCTGCTCACCAATGATGACCTTGAAAAGCGTGGTTTTCCCCGCTCCGTTTTTTCCGACGAGACCTATTTTATCCGATTCGCCTATAAACAAGTCAATCCCATCAAAGATGGGACGTTGGGCGAAATTCAAACGAATGTTTTCTAATCTGAACATAAATCAAAAAAGCACCACAAAAGTGGTGCTTTTAAATGAATTCTATTGAGCTTTTAGTAACTCCAAAGATCGTGTTCTGATTCAAAGAGTTTCTCTTTGATCTCTTCAGCTTTAAGCAGTCTATCCAATCCGGTGTAGACATCGTCCAGCTTTCGATCGTACACGTTTGATTCTTTCACAATGGTAGAATTGAACATACGCTTCTGGAACATATCGTCGAATGATCTTCTCTCGGCGTCGTTGAAACGATTGAAAGAATCCCAGTTCGCAAACACGTATCGACACTCAGGGAAATACAACCAGAAAAGCGTTTCGTATGCTCCCGTTGCTTCTCCGTTCTCGTCACGTCGTTCTTTCAACGGAGCAATTCCGATGATACGCACGTAACGCTCAGAACGCTGCTTGTCAAAGAACCAGTCTTCTTTGATTCGGTAACGTGTAATGTCTTGAGAAGTCGTCTTGATCACCTGCGTAACCGCAACCAATTCACCTGTGTCAGGGTCTTCGGTATAAGTTGTATCAGGTTTTTCAAGCATGTTCTGCACATCGCTACGAAGCAATGGTGTTCTAAAGTCGTCTTCACGACCGGTAACTCCCGTGCTGTAAGCAGTGATAGAACCTTCTACCAAAAGAGCGTCTTTAATCACATCGAAAAGACTCTTCATTCCATTGGATTCTTCCAAAGGGTAGTAAAGAGGAAGATTCATCTTCTCTCTCAAGTCAATATCCTGCCAAATTCTCTTGGCAAACATTACGTCAGCCTCGCGAATGAATGGATACTGAATCACCTTCTTGGTTTTGTTGTGCTCCTTGATCCAAGCACCGTCAAGAACGGTTTGAGCACTGGCTTCATTTCCAATACTTGAAAAAGAAACAACCAATATTGATGCAACGATGAAACGAATTGTCTTTTTCATATTGATCAAATTAAAGCACGCGAAGGTTTATACTACCAAGTTTTCTAATGGTTCCATCAGGCGCAGTCGCTTTGATATTCTCCACGATTACAACTTGATTTCTACGAACCTCGCGCAGTAATTCTTTTTGTTGGCTAGTCAGCCTGTTATTTGTTGAAGATAACGTTTTTACATCTCCTCCCATTACCACCGTAATATCAAACGATCGAATTGGGTAGTTCAAATCAAAGACGAAATCTTTCAATTCGGCAATAACACCAAGGGCCGCAGTCAACTGCGCTTTTTGCACGGTTCCGTCAACGGCGGTTTTACCGGCAAACTTGGCAACGGGATCAGGTACAGACTTAAGTCTGAATTTAAACTGACCCATATTCTTTCTTTCGCCTTGAATATTGGCCGAAACGGAAACAATTGCTTCAGATCCGGTTTTAACTCTGGCGATGTATGAACCGTCAGGCTGCTTTGACAATGATCCTGTGCTGATTCTTGCTTCAAGGGCATCTTGTGGGATACCCGGAACGGAAATCTCAACCGGGTTGTCAATACCTCGATACAATACGTTCATCTTCGTAGGTGAAACAACCAAATTTGGCTTGGCAACTTCGTAATCTACGATGAACTTGTATGGCTCTTCTGCCTTCGTAGCCGGGTTTCTGAATTTAATTATTCCTTCCCAGTGCTTATCTCCTACTCCACGAGCAGGGATTG
>CAZWQX010000009.1:0-8121 GCA_964635965.1 uncultured Cryomorphaceae bacterium | reverse complement strand
CTACTTCAACTTGGCTAACGGAACCTTCAGGAAAATCAAAAGATCCACTATCTAATTCCATTCCTTCGGGACCGAGGTCGATAGAAGGCAGGTTGGTATTGTCATAAGCCGCTAAGAAAACCTTTGCTTTGAAAGAATCTCCCTCAAGTACGTATGTTTTCTCAGGGATTACAACGGGAGCCAACTGGGTAAACTTATAAGAAGCTGCTTCCACATCGGCAAACAAGTGACCTAATACATCAGACTCTGCGTTTCTAACGTCCGATTGCAACTTACTAAGCAAGGTAGTTGTAGCTGCTAAAGGCACGTGGTAAAAATTAAGAGCCTCCCAATTTGTCTTCGTTCCTGAAGCATCTCTCAATACTTCGGGAAAAGAAAACAGACTATCCAAAGAGGTAATCAGCGTCTGATTTCCTTCAGCCATGGCTTTCAGGTTGTTACCGTATTCCATCAAGCGTTGCTTTAAAACCGTTGCGCGATAGTTATAACCGTCTTCTTTATTGTCTTCAGCGCTCGGTTTTGCCGGTTCGGGACCAATCATCAATAGTGTATTGACATCATAGTTGTCCTTGTTGCTTACATACTCCAGATTCAAAACGGTATCTACTCCGTATTGATTCTTAGCGATTACCTCTTCCATAGCTAAGCCTTCGGTATCGGCAATCGTTTTGGCCTTGATCTTATCAATATGAGCAACCAGTTCGTTCGCCTGGGATCTCAGCTCTTGAGCTTGTCCCCATGCTTTTCCGTATTTCTCTTGGTTCTCATTAAAAGAAGCGTTAAATGCGCCATACTGGCCTGCCAGTTTTCCATCGAAAGTAACTTTGGTTGTTTCAAGACCATTGTTAATTGTGATGAATGCATCCAAAATCTCTTTCGAGACGTTAAGGGCGAGAAGAGCAGTCAGTACGAGATACATCATACCGATCATCTTCTGCCGCGGGGTTTCTTTTCCTCCTGCCATAACTACTTTCTTTCGTTAAAATGGATTAATGAAAAGAATTATACCCTATCAGCTGAAGGAGCACTCATCGCTGAAAGCATATTACCGTAAACTGTATTCAATCTAGACAAGTTTGAAGCTAGCTCAGAGATGTTCTCTTTGTACTTTTTGGTGTCTTCAACAGAATCAGTCAGGTTCCTCATCAACTCAGTGATACCACTGTATAGCTGTGATGAAGTCTGTAGTTCTTGAAGCTGAGTCTCATACATGGTATTCAATTCAGCTAAATTTGTGCTCATTCTTTTGAGGTGTTCACCTGCTGTTGCTCCTTCTTGCTGACCTTCTGTCAAACCGGTTAAAGCTTCAGATGCTTTCTCGTAAGTGTTCGAAAGTTGACCTACCTTTTCAGAAGCTCCTCTTAACGAATCCGTATACTCATTGGTCGCAACCGAAGCGTCAGAAATTTCATTAAGTTTTTCAGCTTGTGAACTCAAACTTCTCAATCCATCTCCCAAACTGGCTATTAAGTCAGGTTCTATTTTGGCCTCTTCCAGCATATTATCAAGCTGTTCGGTAATAGAAGTATCATCGCTGTGTTCGATGGCTTCTCTTGCGGGCTCTCCTGAACGTAATTCAGGGTAAACCAATGACCAGTCCAACTCTTCGTGAACAGGCTCAAATGCAGAGAAGAAGAAAATGACGGCCTCCGTCGAAAGACCAATGATCAAAAATTCAGATGCCAAAGGCCAGTGCTGGATTTTGAAAAGTGCACCGATGATCACGACTGAAGCTCCAATTCCGTAGAGCTTGGCCATAAACTGTTTCCATTTTTTACTTCCTGGTTTCATTTTTCCTTGCTTTTACTAATGATTTTTGATTCTTCTTGGTTTCAATAAGAAGGCAGATGGGTAATTATTGATAAAGTCGATTAATTCCAGTCTTCGGGATTTCCAGTCTTACCCCTTCCGAGGTAGCTCATCACCGAACGGAAACCGATATAACATTTCGCAGTGTCTTGGTACTCATATGCTCTTGTACCATTTTGCAAATAGTAGAATACGTCTTTCCAAGATCCTCCACGAACAACTTTTCTCTTCAAAGCCGGCGGATCATCCGCTAGAGCATCATATTGGTATTCGGGATTCAAATCGTGTGAAAATTCGTAGACCGATTCGTCGTAGGCCGTGCTTGTCCACTCAGCCACATTACCAGCCATGCAGTACAAACCGTACCCATTTGGCTCGTAGGATCTAACATCTACTGTTGTACAACCATCGTCGTCAACATAATCTCCGCGTTGAGGCTTGAAGTTAGCCAATGGACAACCCAGGATGTTTCTGATGTATGGTCCTCCCCAAGGGTATGGATTCTTATCCAGTCCTCCTCTTGCGGCATACTCCCATTCAGCTTCTGTTGGAAGTCGGAAACGTTGAACGAAGGTTTCTCCGTTTTTCATTTTCCATGTACTCAAAAGTTGAGATCTCCATACGTTGAACGCTTTGGCCTGTTGCCAAGTAACTCCGACTACAGGATAGTTGTCGTATGCCGGATGCCAGAAATACATTTCAGTCATCGGCTCGTTAAAGCCATATGTGAAATCATGTACCCAAGCTAATGTATCAGGGTAAACGTTGATAATCTCACGGATTATGAATTTGCTTCGATCTGTATGGCCTTTGATGGCGTTGTTCTGACCTTTAATATTCGTGTAAGACAAGTCTAGATCACGCCCTCCTTTGCTAGCTGCTGCTTTGAGGTCAACCCAAAAATATTCGAACTTGAGCTTACGCGTATCAATCTCTTTACGACGATAGAATCTTTCATATTCGGGAAGAAAAAGATCAGCAAGTTCCTCTCGCTCATCCTCTCCATTCCATTCGATGTCTTCGTCCCAGTTGATGATCGGGGGATCGATGATCTCTCCGTATTCATCCTCCTCAATAACGTGTTCGCCAATTCCAGCTTCTCCCAAATAGCGGTGTGCGATGGAATCCCGAACCCAGTAAACGAACTGTCGATATTCGTTGTTCGAAATCTCGGTATCATCCATGTAGAATGCCGAGACGGTTACTCGTTTTGTATTGTTGACGTGCGCGTAAGGAACATCTTGATCATCGGAACCCATTACATAACTACCAAAGTGAATGTAATTCATTCCGTAGGGATTGTATTGAATCCAGTCCTCACGAGGAGCCACTCCAACGAGCTCGCCCCTATTACCACCGACACAACTGGCCAGCGTTGCGGCAACCAATAGAAATAAAACGATTCTTTTCATGCCTTGCAGGTTATTAATCCTCATAAAACAATCTATGCAGCAAATCCTGTACGTTTAATGTTAGATAATGGTTTCAAAGTATCAAATTAAAGGAAGCGTGGATTTTTATAGACTCGTTTTGGTAAGGGTTTAAGGAGTTTGTAGCAATAGCCGAGCATGAGTTCATGGCTACCACTGCTATAGTTATTCAATTCTGAAGTCGTTAGGTCGTATGAGTAGCCAATTCGCAATGTGCTTTTACCATCGGGAAATGCATACTGATAGCCCGCCATTGGCGCTATAGCATCTTCTAAACGATAACTTACTCCCAACCAGAAAGTGTCATCGTAAGTTGCAGTTGCATTTACATCAACTTGCGTAGAAGCTAAATCAGTTTTTACCAACGTACTGGGTGTCAATTTAATCATTGGGCCAAGTTCGAAATCATAACCCGCCATAAAATAAAGGTGTCTGGCCACCTCAATGTTTAAGTCGGACAAATCTCCTTGGTTAAGGTGAACAACGGATAATCCCACGTAATATTTTGGATTGTATAAATATGCACCAAACGAGGCATCAAAAGTAGAAGCCCTTTGATTGGATTGGGGAATTGATGGATCTCCGACTCCCGTGCCTAATCCTGACAGACCTCCGTCGTCGTTATAATCGTATGCAACCCAATCAGGACTTATAGTACTATTTAAAAGCCCAATTGAAACTCCCAGCCCAAGTTTTGTGGCACCTGAGATTCTCAAATGATATGCATAAGAAAAACGAAATGCAGTTGTTGATTGAGGGCCAATTTCATCCAAATAAACGGTCGCTCCGATCCCGCTGTTGATCGAAGAGATTGGTGCTGATACATTCAATAGTCCCGTATTAGGCTGACCCGAAAATCCAGACCACTGTTGACGGCCCAAAAGGGTTGCACAAATTGCATTGCTGCTCCCTGCAAAACCTGGATTGATCGACAATCGATCATACATGAACTGTGAAAACTGCGGGTCTTGTTGTGCATGAATGGTACTAATTCCAAGCAGGGATAGCACCATCAAAAAGCAAACTTTTTTCATTCGGGTTGAATTGGTTTATTAACGAAAACAACCCCTTTTGGAGGGGTTATTTCACGTCAAGTACAGGGCTAAAATAACCAAATAACATTAGTCACAAAAATTTTTAACTCCGCCAGGGGCCTAATTTCAAGGAGTAGAGGAATCCTAAAAGGAGAATAAATCAGGATAGTTTCCTGACCGTTTTCCACCACAAATCAGGAATTTCACCTTCACTGGCCAACTTATAATCTTCATATGAACAGGGTACCAAATGCTGTCTTTCGGAATAAAGGGAACCTTTAACCGAATAAGGCACTTTCAACCACCATTTGTCGGTCCTTTTGCTCTTAAAAAAGGTTATAGCATCATTGTGCTCGGGCAAGTGAATTTTAAACTCGAAAAAACCCTCTTTTTTAACCAAGGGGAACTCACGCACTCTGCCCGAGTATCCTTCAATGAAGTACCAAATCATTTGACCAATTAGTTTGGCCTGAACACCCTTGGTATCATCTGTCCCGTTGTAATTGAACAATCCGAAAACGGAAGTTCGGTTGCTCAGCCCGGCATACCTCGCAATTCGGCAAATCTCTTCACCCGAAAATCCATTGGGTTCGTTTGATCCCGGAGCAGCCGCGTTTGAAACGGACCCCATATCTATCGAGACCAAGTCGCAATTGCGAAGTATCGGTTCAATCCTATTCAAATTTGACTGCAATTCACCTAAGCGGTAATAATCGAACATGAGTTTATCCATCAGAGACAACACCTCGGGATCGGCATAATAGGATTGATAACCTAAAACACTAAGCGAAAAAAGATAAGAAGGCTCATGCAAAATGATCTTATTCAGGAAGTTCACGGCCGTTAATTCACCGTGTAACTCTCCCAGATCGATCAACTTGTCTACAATGGAAATATTGATCGGAATTTCAAGTGGATCAAAGGCCTGATGGAGCGCATAGGTTAAATCGTGGCTACCGCCGAGAAAGATGACGGATTTCTTGTGAGATAAGAGCTCCCCTACTATGAGTTTAATGGCAGCATCGGTATCGGTAGGCTCCTTCCCCGGAATTATATCACCAAGATCGGCAATCTTAATTCCTTCACTGGGAGGAAACATGGAATATAGCGCCTCTCTGATTTGATTCGGTGAACGGGTTTGATCCGAACCATCAAATCTGCGACCCTCGCCGACTCCAAGGATAGCTAATTTGAATTCTTCAGGATCAGGGAGAGATTTGCCGTTGTTCTTGAGAATCTTATTGCCGATAAAATTACCTTCACCGAGCACATAATCCTGAAACGGCTCTCCAACAGGTTGCAATAAATACGCTATCTCATCAATCCAAGACACTCCTTGTGGCGGCTTAAATATGCGATCAAGATTTCTTTTTCGTTCTCCTACCTTTCTTTTGAGGAGCTTCCTTGATGATTTTCAAACAGTCTTCATAGGTCAACTCAGCGGGTTCCAAATCCTTGGGAATCTTGTAATTCTTCTTGCCCGCCTTTAAATAAGGCCCCCAGCGACCATTCAAAACCTGCATGGTGTCATCCTCATCAAACGATTTGATAAAACGCTCTCTATCAGCTTTCCTTTTTGCCTCGATTAATTCGATCGCCCTTTCAATGTCAACACTGAATGGGTCATCTCCATCATCCTCTTTGAGGGAAACAAAGCTACCCTTGTGACGAAGGTAAGGACCGAATCTTCCTATGGCTGCAGTTACTTTTTCTTCTTCATAAACCCCCACTTCTCTAGGTAACTTAAACAATTCCAATGCTTCGTCCAGAGAAATGGTGGTCATACTCTGTTCGGGTCGAAGAGAGGCGAATCTAGGTTTCTCCTCATCCTCCGCCTCACCAATTTGAACCATGGGTCCGTATCGACCAATTTTAGCGTATACGTTTTTACCCGAAGCAGGATCAACACCCAGCTCTCTTCCGGTAGGTCTTTCGCTGTGTTCTAATGTTTCTTCAACATTGACGTGGAAAGGCTTATAGAACTTATTGATCATTTCGGTCCACTCTAACATGCCGTCGGCGATGTCGTCAAACTGCTTCTCGACTGATGCAGTGAAGTCGTAACTCAATATTTTCTCAAAATGCTCAACCAAGAAATCGTTTACCACGATTCCTATATCCGTGGGAAAAAGTTTTTGTCTTTCAGTGCCTGTAGTTTCGGTGAGCTCATTTTCCTTAAGTCCCCCTTCGGACAGCTCTATTTGCATATAGTTTCGCTGTCGGCCGTCGCGGTCTTCTTTTACAACATAGCCTCGTTTCTGCACCGTGGAAATCGTCGGCGCATAGGTACTTGGTCTTCCGATACCCAATTCTTCCAACTTCTTTACGAGACTTGCCTCGGTGTATCGAGGAGGATGATTGCCAAATCGTTGGGTTGCGGTAATAATTTGACGCACCAAATTGTCTCCTTCTTTCATTGGAGGAAGAAGTCCTGATTCCTCAGAATCAGTATTCTCATCGTCATTACCTTCCATATACACTTTCAAGAAACCATCGAATTTGATCACCTCGCCCCGAGCAACGAAGTGCAAATCACTCAAATTCTGGCTACTGGTCTCGATTGCGATTTTCACACGCGTCTTTTCGAGCTGAGCGTCGGACATTTGAGAAGCGACCGTTCTTTTCCAGATCAAATCATAAAGCCTTTGAGCTGCGGGATCGCCGGAAACCGAGGTAACCGACATGTCTGCAGGTCTGATTGCCTCGTGCGCTTCTTGAGCTCCTTTAGACTTGGTGGTGAACTTCCGGGTTTTTGAATAATTCTCACCATAGCTGCTAACAATTTGCTTTTTCGCTCCTGCAAGAGCAGTGTCTGAAAGATTCAAACTATCTGTTCGCATGTAGGTTATCTTTCCTTCTTCGTAGAGCTTTTGTGCAACAGACATGGTACGTGCCACTCCAAAGCTCAATTTTCTACTTGCCTCCTGTTGCAATGTAGATGTAGTAAAAGGTGGTGCAGGGCTTTTCTTGGCTGGTTTTACTTCCAAATCTTCTACGGAAAATGAACCCGATTGACAAGCTTCCATAAAGGATCTTGCTTCTTCAAGGGAGTCGAATCTCTTGTTTAATTCTGCCTTGAATTTCTTCCCGTTCGCCTCAAAAACGGCCGTTACCCTATAGGAGGTAGTCTCTTTAAATTCCTGAATTTCTCTTTCACGCTCTACGATTAAACGCACGGTAACTGACTGAACTCGGCCTGCGCTTAGAGAAGGCTTTACTTTTCGCCAAAGAACCGGCGACAGTTCAAATCCAACCAATCTGTCCAATACGCGCCTCGCCTGCTGAGCGTCAACCAATCGGTAATCAAGTTTTCTAGGTGACTCGATTGCTCTGGTTATGGCATTTTTGGTGATCTCGTGGAAAACAATTCTGCTGGTGTCCTTATTCTTGAGATTGAGCACTTCCTCCAAATGCCAACTAATAGCCTCTCCTTCTCGGTCTTCATCCGTTGCCAACCAAACCTTATCAGATTTCGCTACCAACTTTTTGAGTTCGTCGATCACCTTTTTCTTATCTGGTGAAACCTCGTATTCAGGCTTAAAACCATTCTCAACATCAACAGCTAATCCTTTCTTTTTAAGATCTCGGACATGGCCATAACTGGACTTAACGATGTAGTCTTTGCCCAAGAAACCTTCGATGGTTTTTGCTTTGGCCGGCGACTCTACGATGACTAGATTTTTCGACATGAATTTCCGTTTACAGTAGTGGTTTAGGCGAATGCAAAGTAAAGCAATGAATTTCTAAATCGCCGTTGGATGAAAAAAAGTGCAAGTTTATTGCATCTTGAACGCTATGCCATTTTGGCAGATAAGGTATTTTTTTAGGTATCTTTGCACCCATTTCAA
>CAZWQX010000008.1:0-50691 GCA_964635965.1 uncultured Cryomorphaceae bacterium | reverse complement strand
CTTTTCCGTATTCGGAAATATTTCCCAGCTTTAAACTCAATTCCCAAAAACGATGATTAAGCTTTCTAAACTATCTATCTTATTTGTTGGCTTCATCTTTATTGGGGCCTGCGAACAAGCACACGACCATAACACGAATAACGAGGGGAGCCACGCCCACCATCACCATGAAGATGAAGATCACCTACTCGGTCCTGGTCATCTTGAAAATTTTGACCTGAAGTTAGGGCCTATAGCCGAAAAGAACCTTAGTAATCATATCAGAACCAATGGCATACTCACAGTTCCGCCTCAGAATAAAGCGGTAATATCTGCGGTTATAGGAGGGAATATTCAATCCATTATGGTAATTCCCGGTCAGATCGTTAAGAAGGCGGAAACATTAGCTACCATGAGCCATCCCGATTTGATTTCAATCCAAACTGACTATACCCATGAGAGCAATCAACTTGAGTTTGCCGAAAAAGAATTCAATCGGCAATCAAAGCTACTGGAGGAAGAAATCGGATCGGGAAAGAAATTTCAAGAAGTTAAAACCGAATACCTAACATTAAAAGGGAGAGTAAAAGGAATCGAAGCGCAATTGAAGCAGCTTCATCTCGACCCTGATCGAATAAAAAATGGAGATATATATGAATTCGTACCGATTAAGTCTCCGATCAGCGGAGCCGTTAATACCATTGAAATTGGTGTTGGACAGTACGCTAACCCACAGATGCCATTATTCGAAGTAATTGATAATCATCACATCCACGTTGATCTCCATGTTTATGAAAAAGACATCTCACTTATCGCAGAAGGACAAAAAGTTTTGTTCCATTTAGAATCCTCACCTGATCGCGAATTTGAGGCCACCGTATTTGCGATTGGAAACACATTTGAAGAAGACACCAAAGCAGTGAGTGTTCATGCCGAAATTAAAGGTGATAAACCAAAGGGGCTTTTGCCAGGGATGTACGTTAGCGGCCGTATCCTTTTAAGCGATAACCCTGTCCCTTCCTTACCCGCAGAGGCCTTCGTTCGGGATGGAGAATCATGGTTTATTATCAGCGCCTTACTAGCTGATGAAGGCGAAATAAAGTTTGAAAAAATACGTGTGGAAGTTGGAATTGAACACAACGGATGGCGCGAATTACGCTCTTCGAATGATGTCTTAAAGAACAAGCAATTTGTTTACGAAGACGCCTATTTCATTCTATCCGATATGATGGAAATGGAACACGATCATTGACGAATCCATATTCTTAGGGAGCGAAACGCTTCTTCGAAAAATGGCTTAAAGAAAGAGTAGTTTTCAGGCAATGCGTGACCTCTGAGGATAAAAAATTGACCTTCTTTGACGAGCAAATAGATGAGCCTTTTATGGGGTACCCCATCCACAATCAAACTCATTTCGGCCCACCTGGCTTTAACCCCGTCTACTTGGTCGCTTCCTTCATTAAGAATCTCTGCATCTGTCTCATTAGGCCCGTTAAATGCATGGACCGAAAATTCAAAAGCCCGATCTACATCTGTCTCATCCGTTTCGTAGTAGGTAAAATCTAAATACTCAGTCCCACCTTTGGCAGGCACTATGGCAAGCATGTATCCATCATCATGTACCTGCCATCCTTGGGGCACTTCAATCGAAAAAGAAATATCTGGATCGTCAACTTCATGAATGGATTGGCTCTGCAAGAAAAAAGAAGACAGCAGAAACAACGAAAAAAGGCAAGTTCTTAAAATCATGCTTTTCGAAGTACAAAAATCAAACCTCTTTTGAAACTATCCATCAGAAACGTGGATGGCAATTTTCCCTTTCACTTGACCTGACTCAAGATATTTGAGAGCTTGAGGGACTTCATCTAGCGAAAAGACTTTATCCACATTAGGCTTCACACTCCCTTTCTCAATCAACTTGCGCAATGTCGCCAGATCTTCGGTGCTGGGCCGGGTGCGAAAAGTTTTGACTCTTCGATTATTGAGTATGCCAATAATGGGAGTTTGTAATAGTGCCGAGGCGGTAGCAGCGATAGCCACATACCTCCCATCACGTGTAAGCATCTTACGAAACTTAAAAGCCGATCGCTGACCTGCCGTATCAAAGATCAACTCGTAATGATTATCGCTCTTCATGTAATCCTCTTTAGTGTAATCCAAAACAAAATCAGCACCGAGCGTTTTGACGAAATCCAGTTTCTCAGTCCGTGCAACTCCTGTTACCTGTAGATCATAGTTTTTAGCGATTTGCACGGCGAAGTGCCCAACTCCACCAGACGCACCCACGATAAGTGCCGAGCGATGAGAGAAGATATCGCCCTCGTCAACTAATCCCTGTAAAGCCGAAGTTGCGGCATACGGAACACAGGCCGCTTCGATGTAATCAAGATTCTTCGGTTTGAGGGCAATCGCAGATCTAGGCACACAAACATACTCCGCAAAAGAACCATACCCGTGATTTGACAAATCAGCGTACACCTCATCTCCCCACGAACAGTCCATCGCGTTTGGACCCATGGCATCAACCATACCGCTAACATCTATCCCGGGGATACGTCTCTTTTTTCCAAATCTGGAACCAAAATGTTTTCCTTTGATCAAATGGAGATCTGAAGGGTTTACCGAAGCGGCAAAAACTTTTAATCTGACCTCATCTTCAGTAGGTTCAGGCTTTTCAACTTCCTGAACTCGCAAAGAGTCAATTGACCCGTATTTCTCGATTACAGCAGCTTTCATGTTGGCACCAAAGTTAGAACATCAACTCGAATCATTTTGTCCTGCGATTTCGGATTAATGAAGAGTATTTCATAAGCTAGCTTTTGCCTTGATTGCATAAAGATTATGCAGGCATCCGTCATAAGTGAATTGATCAATCAGATCCATTCCAATTTTCTGAAGAATTCGATTTGAAGCTTTGTTTTCTATATCAGCTCCTGCCATGATTTCTTCGAATCTCAGTTTGTCAAATCCGAACTTAATTAAGGCGAAAGCCGCCTCAGAGGCATAGCCTTTTCCCCAGTGTTCTTTTCTGAGTCGGTAACCGATGTCGTGAAAATTTGTGTAGCCTCCCCAGTCTTCTGTAATCCACTTAAATCCGGCCCAACCAAGAAATTCTCCCGAATCTCGACTTTGAACAGCCCAACGGCCAATTCCGAATTCATCATATTGCGAACGGATGTATCGAATTACTTCGGCGGCTTCTTCACGAGTTGAAATTGGCTGATTGCCGAGGTAGCTGTGAACTTCCGGATCAGAATCAAGTCTGAACATTCCTTCGACATCTTCTTGCTCTATGTCGCGGAGAATTAATCTCTCGGTTTGAATGTGAATATTCATCGGGTTCTTTGCTTCAAAAGTAGCATTCCGGGAGAATGATCAACTCCACCTCATTCACCTGCGAATCCGTAACTTGGCCTAACATGAAAAGAAGAGCCTTCAACAAGATCTCTCTGCTTGGCGCCTTTGCTCCTTTAGTTAAGCAATTAAGTGCTTTTGGAAGTGAGGAAGATCCAACAGTGAATAAGCCTGTCGTTATTTCAACTTGGAACCATGGAATCCCCGCAAATGAAGAAGCGTGGAAGACCCTCGCACAAGGAGGTAATGCTCTAGATGCGGTGGAGGCAGGTGTTAGAATCATTGAATCTGATAAGGAAAACAGAAGCGTAGGAATTGGTGGTCGCCCGGATAGCAACGGAGAAGTCACGCTCGATGCTTGCATAATGGATCATAACAGTCATTGTGGTTCGGTTGGGTACTTAAAAGAAATTGAAAACCCAATTTCCGTCGCTCGAAAAGTGATGGAGGAGACTCCTCATGTAATGCTCGTTGGTGAGGGGGCCCTATCATTTGCTACATCTCAAGGTTTTAAACGCACAAATCTCCTTACTCCTGAAACTGAAAAGGACTGGCTGGAATGGAAAAAGAATCAAGAGGCAGAAAGGCCTCAAATCAATCATGAAAACCACGATACCATAGGCATGCTTGCTCTTGATGAATATGGGAATTTATCAGGAGCTTGCACAACAAGCGGCTGGGCGTACAAGCACCCCGGAAGACTTGGAGATTCCCCCATTATCGGTGCGGGATTATTTGTCGACAATGAAGTAGGAGCTGCTTGTGCCACCGGAATGGGAGAAGCGGTAATCAGAATTGCAGGAAGTACTGTTGTGGTTGAGTTGATGCGACAGGGCAACTCTCCTGAACAAGCTTGCAAATTGGCGGTAGAACGGATTCTTGCTAAGCATAAAAACAGGGAAAATTTGCAAGTCGGTTTTCTCGCACTCAATCGGGAAGGCCATTCAGGTGGTTACAGTGTTTATTCTGGCTTTAATTATGCCATTAAAACGCAAAATCAGGAAGAATTAGTTGATACCGGGTATTTCCTCGACTGGTGATTTTTAACATTAAGAAATCACAACCAATTGCGTTGAGCAACTCGTAGCGCTCAATTATTGCGGCGAATTGAAAAAACAATAGACCCAATCATCAATCTGAATATCAATTACTTATCACATCTTACACTCCTTGTATTTGATGTCAATACTTTGTATATTGCTAGGATAATTTGGCTACCACCCAAGCACTAACCAATTTACGACCAATCATGCAATTTCACACACTCAGTTTAAAATCCTTAGTAGGATTTTTTATAGCACTGACTATGAGTCTTTCTGGTGTCTCTCAGAGCATCTGTCCGATCACGTCAGATCTTGACCTTGGTTATTCAATCTCCATTCAGTCCGTTACAGAAAACGACGGGACCTTTGACATTACTTTGCTTGTTGAAAGTGAAGGGTGTGAAGGTTGTGAAAGATTGAACCGATTTGCTGTTGAAGCTCTGCCGGGCACCTATTCGAATATTAGCTACGAACTTCTGAGTGATGGAATACCTGTAGCAAACATCATAGAGGGTCCTGATTTAGGAGATGACATACCTTTTCAAGGATTTCGAGTATTGAATACAAACGGATTAAATACGCAAGAAGATGCCGCAGCCTTTACGGTTTCCTATACGTTATCAAGTGGATTACAGAACCAACAAGCACTTCTTCAAGGAAATGATAGCGAAACAGAATTGGGTGCATCGTTTACAGTTGAAGACTTTCAGTCTGTGCTTGAATGTTTAGAAAACGAAATTGTACCCTATTACAATCCTCCTGAAGATGGTAAATCATTCGATCTTATCGGGGCAGAGTTAACCTTCTTGTACGAGACTTTCCTTAGCACGGGTAACTTTATTTCGGACGATATTTTTCAGATTATCGACGATAGGGTGATTGTTTCTATTCTCACCTTAGAAGGAGAATATGAAAATGCCCTCGCCCTTTTGGTTGACCCACCATATGAACTGCAGGATTTTGTTGGAAATCCATCCAACCGAACAATTAATGGACAGGTTCCCATTCTGAATCTACTTGCATTAAATGATTTAACGGACGTTCTGATTTCCGTACGGCCTGTTTACCCTGCTTTGTCCAATGCGGGTTTAATTGTATCTCAAGGTGACACATCACTCCGTTCGTACATTGCGCGAGATGTATTTGCCGTAAACGGGTCGGGGATTAAAGTGGGCGTGCTTTCTGATAGTTACAACACAATTATCGGAGATCCGGCTTCTGATGATGTTATCAAACGAGATTTACCCGGCGTCGAAAATCCTGATTTTCCCACTCCTGTTGACGTGATTCAGGACTATCCTTTCGGCAGCCTCTCCGATGAAGGTAGGGCCATGCTGCAAATTATTCATGACGTAGCACCCGGAGCAGAACTAGCATTCAGAACAGGTTTTTTAGGCGCGAATGACTTCGCTGCAGGTATAATTGAATTGCAAGAGGCAGGATGCGACGTAATTGTCGATGACATCACCTACATCAGCGAACCGTTTTTTAGAGATGGAGTTGTGGCTCAAGCCGCTGACAGTGTTAACTCTTTAGGGGTTTCTTACCTTTCGGCTGCAGGAAATTTTGGAAATCGCGCGTGGGAAGGGAGTTTCAGTCCGGCTGACGCGCCTGGAGAAATCGTAGGACAAGCTCATAATTTCGCTAATGGAAGTGGAACCGATGTTCTTCAAAATGTCAGCCTTTCAGCAGGAGATTTTACGGTAGTATTTCAGTGGGATGACGGAACGGAAGGGAACCTAACCAATAGTGACTTTGATATATACTTAACCGATGATGATGGAAACATCTTGTTCGGTTTCAACAGTGTAAATACCGGAGGAGCTCCCATTGAAGTCCTTCCTTTTACAGTTGTTTCGGAAACATCTGAGACAAATCTAATGATCGTTCGGGAGTCAGGAACAGGCCCTGTTCAGCTGAAATACATCGTTTTCAGAGGATTTCTTACAATAAATGAATATGCTTCTTCGAATACCTCCACTTTAGTCGGGCAGGCAAATTCAGAAGGAGCAATGGCAGTTGGTGCCGTCCGTTATGACCAGACTCCTGAATTCGGGGTGACCCCACCTTTGGTCGAATCATTTTCCTCAGTCGGAGGAACACCCGTAAACGGAGTGGATCGAATGAAACCAGAATTCTGTGCCCCCAACGGCGGAAACACCTCCGTAGACCTTGGGGGTTTTGACCCCGATGACGATGCATTCCCTAACTTCTTCGGGACTTCGGCGGCGGCGCCACACGCGGCAGGTGTAGTCGCTCTGATTTTGGAAGCCCGACAAAAGTATTACGGCGATAACTTCACTCCATCGCAAGTAAAGAGCTTACTTCAAAACACCGCAATAGAGATGGGTTCGAACGGATATGATGTTGAATCAGGTGCGGGCTATATTCTGGCAGACTCCGCCTTAATCGACTTTGCTAACCCTTCTCCATTCATTACCGAGATTGATTATGACACCACACTTATACCAGGAGTTGATGAAATTGAAATCCGGATAATCGGAGAATACCTGGATGAGGGATCTCAAGTATTTTTCAATGGTGAGCCACTTGAGGGAACAACTACTTTGGAGGGAGACACGGCTGTTATTACCATTATTCCACCTTTTGATGATTTGTTTCCCGAAATTCAAGTCTTTAACCCACCTGCTGAAGGCACAAACGGTGAAGATGGAGGCCTTTCTAACCCTCTTTATTTTACAACCAAACAAACCATCTTCATTAGAATAGCAGATACCACCAAAATCTATGGCGAGGTTCTACCAGACTTTCAGGCCGATTACTTTTACAGCACGCTTGATGGTGGGTTATTTCCAATTGACTCTGCAGGACTTACGGAAAACGAGTTAAATAGAGTTTTGGGAATTGAACTGACCACGATTGCCAATCCTTTGAGCAACGTTGGATTCTGGGGTATTGAAGCGGATCCGAGCGACCCTTTAAACCCCGAGAGTGGAGTTGCGCCTTCGGATTCCATTGATATTTCGTTGGCAAATCGATTTGAGTTCGTTTTTGGGAATGGTTTGATGGAAGTATTCCCGCTTGACCTGATAATTACTCCTCGAGACACAACTTTTGTATTTAATGATACAATTGTTGGGATCACTTTTGAGTACAATTTCAATTCGGAGAGCAATGTGGAAATCGGCATGGCGGATAGCTTGGCCATCACATCTGCCTTACAAACGAATCATCAAAATGAAGTATCCAATAAACGGGTGGCTGTTACGCGAGGAACGGCACTGGTGAATGAATTGGGTGAGGAATTGCTTAGTGACAGCGTGCTGACTAACAAGAGTATTTTGGTTTCTTCTACTGCAAGAACCACAAGAGGAACGGCATTGGTTAATGGTGAGCTAATCGATCCCCTCGCCCTTGCAGAAGCTTCCGAAGGAGGCTCAACGACGAGAGTTTCAAGAGGAACCGCTTTGGTAAACGGATTCACGCTGACTCGAGGGACAGCCCTTGTGAATGAACTCGACTCCAGCGGTGGAGTAATAAATACCACTGCACTTACAAATTCCGAGGTGCTGGCAAATAGTAATTCTCTGGTAAATTCGACGACCATTAGTGAAGAAAGCAACCGAGAAACAATAGTTATTCTGGTTGAGGAGGATATTTCAATTCTTTCCGGGGACTCAATTGGAGATGTAAATATTGAAGCAATTAGCCTTGTTACCGGCAATGAAGTGGGTACACATACTATAGTTCCGGGGGCATTTTTAACTAACAACTTCAATGTTCAGTACGGATTGGGCGAAATCCTTATTGTTCCTGCCCCCGCCACCATTTTATTTGATGAGGCATCACTTTCTCAAACATATACGGGTGAACCAACGGAAGTTCTTCTCAATACCTTCCCCGACAGTATCGATGTAGATATCACTTATAACGGAGATTCTTTACCCCCTGCGGAAGTGGGTTCTTATTTGGTGGAAGCTTCAATTAGTGATTCGAACTATGTGGGATTTGCCCAAACCACCTTAAATATTTTGCCCGATACAGCTGAAATTTCTTTTGCCGAAGGCACATTGGTGAGATTGTTCACGGGTTCACCAAAAGCAATAGAAGTTGAAACGAATCCCGTTGGACTTGATGTAATTATTTCCTTCGGCGAAGACATGAGTGCCCCGTCTGAAATTGGTGAATATCCGGTGGTTGTCGAAGTGGATGATCCGAATTTCGTGGGCTCAGCCCAGGGAACATTGGAGATAATTTCATCGGAAGGTGTCACCATTGAAATTGATGAATCCACTCTATGGACAGTTTTTGATGGAACCAGAAAACCCGTAGATGTCATTACAAATCCAGAAGGTCTGGGAGTAACCACCACGTATCGTGGAGACACATTGGCTCCAATTGATGCTGATAGTTACATCGTGCTTGCAAGTGTAAATGAATCCGATGTTGAAATCTTTGATACCGGTACTTTAATAATCGACAAAGCTCAGGCAAGCGTTTCAACCGGAGTGGAAGTCATCGCTGAAGGGGATGCACTTCCTGATTTCGAGGCAGTGTTTAGCGGTTTCTTAAATGAGGACGACGAAACAGTTGTTGATTCCTTGGCTTTTGACTTAAGTCCCGTGTTCGAAGATGAAGCAGGAATTTATGAAGTGATTCCGTTTGCGGTTTCAAAAAATTATGCGTTCACCGCTACTCCAGGAACCTTGTATGTAAACCCGAAAGGGGAAGGAACCAGCCCGGTAAGACCGAAATTTTTGTGCTACGTTATCAATGAAGAAGGTGAAGAATTCGACTACACTGCTTACTTCAGATACGTAAATCCAAATCAGGTGCCCGTATTTGTTCCACTCGGACCTGATAATCTTTTTTTCGGAGTAGAAAGTGATATCAGTGAACAACCTGAGGTATTCCTCCCGGGAAATGACATAATTGCTTTTCCGTTTAATTTTGATGGTACCGCGCCAGGATGGGAGATAACGACCTTTCAAAATGATGCTTTAGTAACAAGAATTTCAACCGCAATTAACCGGCAATGTCCCGCAACAGAAAATGGCAACAAGTCTATTGCCGGGCTTTCGGATCTTGATTCGGAATCGTGGATGACTCTCTTCCCGAATCCTTCAGATGGAGTTGTTTTTGTTCGATTAAACAAGGAGGATGTTGAGACCGCAACGATCGAGGTGTTTGATGGCATTGGCCGAAGAGTATACTCCTATTCTCAATTGGGAGTCAAAGGCTTAATAGAAGTCGATTTGTCAGGATTGAATCCCGGTATTTATCTGGTCAGAGCAGATTTGGGAAATGGAGAATTTGAGGTGAAAAGCATTGTTTTGCGCTAGTTCTTAGAAACTAGAGCTATATTCGGTGGTCATCTCGGTTCAAATAATGATTGAGATAATCATGAACTAGGGTAGCCTTACCGAAATATGCACCAATGAAACTCGCTGAAATCAAGAAAAGAATTTTCAAAAAAGCGGTAACAAAGGCCTTGCATTGCGGCGCTTTTTCCCTATTTCTCTTGTTCTCCCCTACTCTTTCTGCTCAAGATGAAGTTGCAGATAGCTTAAAGAAAGTTGTTAATACGATGCCTGCAGATTCCAATAAGGTAAATACCCTTATTGATCTGGCTGCAAAGTATTACAGATCGGATCCCGAGACTGCAAGAGGATATGCACAAGAGGCAAACGATCTGGCGACGGAAATTAGTTTCGCTCGTGGTGTAGGTTATTCTCACAAGGCTCTCGGAATGAGCTACTACTTCCAGAATAATTGGATTGACGCTTTGGTTCAGTGGGAAAAGGCTCTTGAAGTGTTTGAATCAATCGAACACCTAACAGGAGTCTCTAATATGCTGAATAATCTTGGTGCCGTGCATTTTAACGGTGGTGATAATGAATCTGCTCTCGAATTTTACTTAGGCTCTCTAAAAGTGGCAGAAAGCCTCAGGGATACCCTGAGAACAGTGAGCGCATTAATCAATATCGGGACTGTTTACCTGGACAAGAAATCACATTACGACCTGGCTTTCAATTATTACCAAAGAGCTTTGCCCATAAGCAGAAGTATTGAGGACTACGACGCTTTAGGTACTTGTGCCGTTAATTTGGGGACGATATACTTGTCCGATACCACTAAGTTGGATTCCGCGCTTTACTATTTTGAACTAGCCTTGGATGCGTATCAAAAGTCAGCCACCGGAAATGTCGCTTTCGCCCTCAAGAACATTGGTCAGGTATACGCACAACGCGGAGATTACGAGGAGGCATTAAAATTTCAATCGGATGCTTACAACTTGGCGAAATCCCAGGATGCCAGGTTAGAAATGGCCCAGTCGCTGCAAAGCATGGCCATGACCTATGAAATGCAAGGAGATCACAGAAAATCAATTGAAACTTATGAGTTGGCCAAGGAACTCTCGCGGGAACTCGAAGCGGCATACGAGGTGCAAGCGGCCTATGAAGGGCTGGCAAAAAATTACTTTGAACTGAATGACTTCCAAAACGCTTACAGATACCAAAAGCTATTCTCATCACTTAAGGATACCCTGTATAATGCTGAGATGGACAAACAACTTCAATCTCAGACCCTACATTATGAAATAGAAAAAAAACAAGGGCAGATTTCTCTTCTTGAAAAAGATCAAGAGCTGAAAGAAGTGCAACTTGAACGCCAAAAAGCAATCAGAAATGCTGCCGGTATTGTTGGGATACTCCTTCTTCTTCTTGCCGCAGGACTTTTCAATCGGTATAAATACACTCGAAGGACAAGCAAAATAATTGCAAACGAAAAAGAGCGCTCCGATAAGCTTTTGTTAAACATCCTGCCAACGGAAACGGCAGATGAGTTAAAAGAAAAAGGAAGTGCTACACCCAGATATTACGAGCAAGTATCGGTGCTGTTCACCGACTTTAAAGGGTTTACTAAGATTGCTGAAAAACTCACACCACAAGAATTAGTGGAAGAGTTGAATCATAGCTTTATTGCATTTGACGATATCATCGACAAGTATGAATTGGAAAAGATCAAAACCATAGGTGATGCTTACATGTGTGCCGGAGGCATTCCTGTCGAAGATTCTGAAAACCCACATAAAATAGTCAGAGCTGCCCTTGAGATTCGCGATTTCATGGAGAATCTCCGCAAAGAAAGAGAAGCCAAAGGCGAAGAATTTTGGGAACTCAGAATTGGAATTCATACGGGTCCGGTGATCGCGGGAGTTGTCGGTAAAAACAAATTTGCTTACGATATATGGGGAGACGCCGTGAATACGGCAAGCAGAATGGAATCAAGTGGAATTCCGGGAGAAGTGAATATTTCAGGAACCACTTATGAAATTGTAAAGAACGATTTCAATTGTGTTCATCGCGGAAAAATTCAGGCCAAGAATAAGGGAGAGATCGATATGTATTTAGTTGAAGGCCTGAAAGAATCAATTGCCGCAAAGCAAGAATCGGCAGAGGGTATTGCTTAGTTTTCTTTCTCTAAAATTCTCACAAATAATTCTCCATTCCAATTGAGGGTATCCGCTTTTTGATCTGCGGGAAGAAACTGAATAATCGTACCGCTTCCCGGAATCACCTCAACACGTAAACAGTTGGGTTCTGGAAAAGCGGTAGCTATTGTAGACATATTACCACATGAAACGCGAAAGGATTCTTCAGTTCTGCCGATGGTCAATGTACCCATGGTGTTACTAAAAAAAGCTCCTTCGTAGCTCGATGGCGGAAGCTCGAGATCCCATTCACGCTCTGCCAGCTTTTCAAGGTGCTTAGCGTGATTTTTCCTTCTCTTTTCCAACATCTCAGGTAAATCTCTATCTCGTTTTTTCTCAAGTTCCCTTAACTTCTCCTTATTTCCACCATAGAACTCATATGCATACGAAGCAATGAGATTAGCCACGGGCATTCCCAAATCATGGTTTACAAAAACAGCGACTCCTAAATTGCGTTCAGGAATAAAGGACAAATGAGATGCTGCGCCGGTATATCCACCAAAGTGATATAAAACGTCATCGTCATTGTACTTCCCAATATTCCATCCATTAGCATAATATTCCCGCGTGAAAATTCTTTCTTTCTTATCATTCTGGGTTGCCACTGGTGTTGTTGCTCGAGTAATGACTTTTTCAGAAAAAACTCTCTTACCATCTACCTCTCCTCCACTCAAAAAGATTTGCAGAAAGTGAGCGGCATCTTCAGCATTGAGAAGTAATCCCCCCGCTGCATGCATTGTTGCATCTGTTTTGAACTGCACGGCACTCAATTCATCCTTATGCAACGCAACGTATGGCCTGGCATGCATGGGATCTTCACTAACAAAGGCAGTGGTGCCATCCATTCCCGTGGGAGAAAAAATCATCTCATCCATTAGTTTACGCCAATCCAGGCCCAACTCTTCTTTGATAATTAAGGAAATCAAGTAATACCCATAGTTGGTGTAGTCAAATTCCTTACCCTTTTCTAAGCGTTCTGAGTAATCTTCAACGAGTTCAAGAATTTCTTGATGTGTGTAGTCGCCTGAGAAGGCCAATCGAAAAGAGAGATACGGATTATCGACACCCGAGGTGTGACTAAGGAGATCTTGAATGGTAATACCTGAAAACAAATCTTGATTTTCAAAGTCGGAAAAAGGCTTGTAGGAAGTAATGTTTTTATTCAAATCTAAGCTTCCGTTCTCCGCGATAAGGGATGTCATTAACCCTGTAAAGGCCTTGGTGGAGGATGCGATATAGAAATTTGTCGTCGAAGTTGCCCGTACATTATTCTCCACATCTCCCACTCCAAAACCACCCGTGTAGATGATTTCATTGTCACTCGTCACAGCAACGGAAATTCCAGGTATAATCTCGAGGTTGGAAAGCGTGCTTTGAACGAATTTTGCGAATTCCTCGTTGCTTTGAGAATTGCCAACAGTAGCAATAAAGAGAGCGGAAATAAAAAAAAGGTGTTTCATGAATGCCTTTTTAGTTCATCACAAAGAAAAAGGTTGTGAAGAGTCAAAAATTGAACAAATCAAACCTCAAAATCACCCAATACCCTTTTGGGTGAACTCCCGAAGACCCGTTTGAAAGTTCTATTAAAATGACTCTGGTCAGAGAATCCCGCGTCATAGGCTATTTCCGTCAAGCTCATATTCTTATTAATTCTCTCTGAAATCGCATATCCCAATCTGAGATTGGATTGATAGGATTTAATATCGGTTCCATAACGCTCCTTAAACACTCTTGCCAAATAAACGGGGTGCTTCCCTACAGAATCAGCCAACGCTCCTACCGATAAATTATCACGGTAGTTTGCACAAACCACATCATGTATCTGATCCAACCAGGTCACATGATCACTCCCGTTAGCCGTTACATTTTTAAGATGTCTATTCAACATTTTAAAAGCGTCCTTTTTGTTTTCCGTGCTAACCAGGTGGCTGAAGAGTCCTAGGGCATCTTTTGTGAAAATCCATCTCCAGTCTTCGAATTCAAGTCCAAACCATCTTGGATCGTAAATCTTCATAGAAAGCATCGTAGAGTTCTGGGTAAAGACATCACTATGCATCACGCCGGCAGGTTTTACAGACACTTGGCATCCCGTAGCTACCTTAGACCGCCCATCTACCTTCTCCAAAACTTCACCATTGAGAAGTAGACTAATGGTTAAGAAATCATGAGAATGCTCAGGCATATTATCCTGAAACTCAGCATAACGATGGATGGAGATTTCGAGTGGATCAGATGAAAATAGCCGCTTCACGGATCAAAGATAGTTGCCATATCAATAAGGCATTGTCAAATTTTGTGAAGCGATGCCGAGACGAACTCAATCAATTTCCTGAAAAGGGAGTGCCAAAGATTCCAACACCCAGTTCGGCCCAAATTAAAAGAAAAGTCAAGATGACTAATGCGATCCAGATGATCTTGAAGCGCCGAGTCTTTCTTCCAATTAGCTCAAGTACCATTCCGAAAGAAAACAACAAAACGCCCATTACCAGAAAATCAAAAACGCCCCAATCTACTTCATTGGTTAAAAACATTGCAGTAAGTGGAATAGTCAGCAAAATGACTGTTATCGCAGCCCATTTTTTGATGATCCTAATAGAAATCGACATAATCTTGATGAATCGGTGTAGTCTAAAATAATGAAATTCAGTGAATTGCTAAAATAAATCACCCTTCCTTTGTCGAATTAAATAACCCGATCTGACTATTTTAGATCAAACAATCCAGATCTGGTCAACACAACCTCAGGTGATAGGTGGTAGATGTCTTTCCACGAATCAGTACCATGTAATTGAACGTAGGAGTCCACAATTTTGTATCCAATGAAGTATCCAATTGCACCCGGAAGTTCTTTTTTGATTCGATGATTTCGGGTACCGAATTGATCAATGACTTCTTTATCCTTGGACTTGTACCTCTCCAGAAAATATGCAGATATATAATCCCACTCTTTTACGGCTTGGGTCAACTCATCATCAGAATAGGCAAGACTCATCGCAGTTGAATAGTCGGGTTGATCACCCTTATTTCTCCAGTAAAGTTCATTCACATAAACCGCAAAACCTTCATTCAGACAATGACTTAAAACACTTCGTTCTTGGTTTCCGACACTACTCTCATAGATCAAATGGTTCAACTCATGGGGAAACCAGTTGATTACCGATTCAAAATCCTTGTTTTCGGGATTGGCAAAATCAACAAACATCACCAGTTTTCCAACGCTGCCTAGATTTGCCATCCCGGGACCATAAAGCAGATACCATTTGCCCCTGGGTTTTATTCCCGTCATCTCCTCTATACCGTGAACCAGCTTGACTTAATGAACTCTTCCGTTAAGTCAAGCTGGTGATTAGGGTTATAAAATGCCCTGTTCTTTTGAGAAAGTGAATCTATCATCTTCAGGCCATAATGATAAGAGGTCAAATCAAAACCTTTTCTACCACCCACATACCCATCCCATAAGTCCTGATAGGGATAATAGAGTGAATCACGAAGAGTTTTAGCTTGTTGGTTTAATGAGTCGGCTCCCAGTAATAATTTGTAAAGTGCAAGCTGCTTCTGAGAAATGTCTATTATTTGAATTTGCTGCCTTGTAGGCTCTGTTCCCGGCAGAAGTTTTTCTTGTGCTTTACAGCACTGGAAAAAAATGGCCGTAATGGCGTATAGTATGACGTACCTACTCCTCATAGAATTCAAAAAATTAATCGAGAGGAATTTAAGGGTTCTTGGAAATCGATCTCATGAGTCAAAATACAACTTCATTGGCTCGAAGTAATTATCGACCCAACCTTGGTCATATTGCGTTTGTCCTTCGGGAATGTTCTTATGGATCAAAACCAGTTTTGTTCCTCCTTCGGCCTTTTCAAATAGCAGGGTGAGTAAGGAATCTTCGTCGTTTTCTAAAAACTCAACGGTCCTCCAAGTTTGTACAATCTTTTCATTTTGAACCAATTCCAAATTTTTTCCCGAGATATATCCATCCCAAGCCGAAAATTCATCTCCAATTTGATCTCCGCAATCGGCTTCTCCCCCCGTCATTGCCGTATGTATATTACTGTCTAACCAAGCAGTATAAAGATGCTCAGGTGAAACGGCTAAAAAGACTTCATGGTTAACTTCTTCTTTCATAAGCGATTGATTGGTTGAGTTTAGATTTTTATAAATCTAAATGCTTTCAACCAAAAAAGCGGAACGATATAGAATTCGTCCCGCTTTTGAATAGAAATTTAACGTTTCTTAAAGACCGAACTGCTGCTTGATCCCTGCCATAAAGGTTTCGTCATCAAATTCTTTCCGATTAGTCAAGAGAACTTCTGCATCAGCTCCGGCTCTGTAGCGCAAGGTATTCGTACCGTCCGTCGCAGCCGTGTAAATTACTTCTGCCACCAATTCAGGTGTAGACATACTCTCAGGAGAATTTGTCATTCTCTGCATACCTTCCATAAGCTTGGCGATTATCGGTTGGTACTCCGGCATCTTTTCATCATTCTGAAAATCAAATGATCTCCCTCCAAAATCCGTAGCTACACCTCCTGGCTCAACAATTTTGACCTTTACGCCAATTTGCTCCATTTCATAACTCATGGCTTCTGAAATTCCCTCCACAGCAAACTTCGTCCCGTGGTATAGTGATCCCAACGGAAAGGTCATTTTTCCTCCTATTGAAGAGATATTGATAATTGTTCCTGAATTATTGGACCTGAAGTGTGGCAAAATTGCCCTGGTAACATCCAATAAACCAATTACATTAGTATTGAACTGACGGACCACGTTTTCTCTGGGAAATGCTTCCAACGGCCCATAGGCGCCATAACCCGCATTATTCAAAAGGACGTCGATTTTACCGAAACGGTCAACACCTTCTTTTACCGCCGCATCAATCGAACTCAAATCCATAACGTCCAATCGGGTTACCAAAACATTATTGAGCTGATTCAACTCTTGTTCATTCCCTGGCCTGCGCATAGTGGCCACAACATTCCAACCATTTGCTTGAAAGTGCTTTGCAGTTGATTTTCCAATTCCGCTGCTAGCGCCTGTTATAAGAATTGTTTGATTCATTTTTGTCTTCGTTTTAGATGATATGCCAAATCTCCGAATAAGTTGTAAACCTTAACCACACAATTCCACTGATTACAAGCACTTTTCACGGATTTGCTCAATTAAAGTTTAGAATGATGGTTTCACTTAATATGTTTTCGGTAATATTTCGTCAAGGACTCAGGGGATTGTCCAAGCCACGCTTTGACATGAACAATTAAGAAATGTATATAAAGTCTGAAAGTTCCATTCTCCCGAAAACGCCTGCTCGAGGTAGTCAAGAACTGTTTTAGAATTACGAATTCGAATTCTTCCTTAAATCTGTTGACAAACTCAATGTCCTCATAAACCTCGTACCTTTCATCGTATCCTCCAAGTTCCTCAAAAACCTTGGCGTTGATAAACAGAGATTGATCACCTCCCCGAAAAAGGAAGCTTCCGAATTGAGTGAACCAAGGTGCTATCTTAAGCCAAATGGAGTTTGGTTGATCAAACTTCAAGCGAAAGCAGCCCCCGTCTGCCGTGACTGAGAGGATGAGCTCATCAAAATTTGCAGGTGGAAAAGAATCTGCGTGCAAAAAATACAATATGGAACCCTTTGCCTTTTTGGCACCCGTGTTCATTTGGATTGCCCTCCCCTTTTCTGACTGAAGGAGAACGATGTCATTTTGCTCTTTTACTATTTGAAGAGTATTATCTGTACTTCCTCCATCGACAACTATGATTTCTTTGATAATCTTCCGACTCGAATTAGCCTTCAAGTAGTCAAATAGGCGTGGCAAATTATCGGCTTCGTTTAAAGCAGGAATAATGATAGATATGCCATTCATTCGCTTCTCACGTAAATATGCTCATTGCCGTATGATGGAAACAAGATTCAAGATTCCATTATCCTTGCAGACTAACTCTTCCCTTTTCGCTTCTCAAAGTGCACTGTTGCCTTGCCACGATATTTACTATCGAGGAATAATTGATAACCCTCTTCTAATTCTATCTTCCTTATTTCTTTTGGATGAATTTGAATAAGGTCGATGATCTTACCGCTTTTTTCAATTCGAATCGTTAGCGACGTCCTTCCTACGTTCTCCATAACGGCAATGCTCGACTGTTGATCAAAAGGATTTTCGACCGCATCTTGACCTTGGCCTTTTCCCGTGATCGACATACTCTGATTATCACTTAATTCGATTATTACCGGTTCTTGTGCACAGGCCTGAAGGATAAACAAGACTGAAACAAAAAGGAACAGGAGTTGAGAAAAGGAAGAAGGTGAAAACTTTCGAGGTTTCATCATGCCCGGCAAAGTTAGACTTTTCATTAGCACCGAATTAGTGCTGATAATCGGTCATGAGATGAGAAAAATTCCAAATTTTAAAGAGCGGAAAAAAGCAACCATAAGGTTTACAAGCGTTTTCATTTTGATTATCTTGCATTTAAAGACCAATTTTAATGAAGAAGATTTTACTCTGTCTCACAAGTGCCATAGCACTTTGTGTGGCTACTCCTGCTTTAGCTCAATCGGATCAATCCGTTGCCAGACAATGGAATGAAGAAGTACTTTATGCAATCAGCGCTGACTTTGCCAGGCCTACGGTTCATGCCAGAAATCTATTCCATGCCTCCATCGGTATGTATGATGCCTGGATGGCCTATGAACCTTCGGGAAACACCTATCTTATAGGCAACACCGTTGGCGAATATACAAGTGAGTTTCTCGTTGCACCCCAACCCGAAAATATTCAGGCTGCCAGGGAAATGGCAATAAGCTACACGGTATATCGAATAATTGAACACCGGTATGCAATATCGCCTGGAATTGTGGCCATCACTGATTCAATCAACAATTTGATGAATGAGTTGGGATACGACCCCGGGATAACTTCTACCGATTACATCAACGGAGGGCCGGCTCAGTTAGGAAATTACATCGCAGAGCAGATTATCGCATTTGGATATACTGACGGCTCAAATGAAATTGACGATTACGCCAATCAATACTATGAGCCATTGAATCCCCCTATAGAAGTGGAAGAATCGGGCAATCCTGAAATTATTGATCCCAACAGATGGCAGCAAATTTCCCTTTCCGAATCAATTGACCAATCAGGAGAAATAGTGGCCAACGCACCTGATTTTCTAAGTCCTGAATGGGGCGATGTATTGCCCTTCTCTATGACGGATGACGATTTGACTGTGCAAAACAGAGGTGGAAATGACTACAAGATTTATTTCGATCCGGGACCACCTGCGTACATCGACACTACGGACCCTTCAGGATTGGAATCGTTTTATAAGTGGAATTTTACTTTGGTTCCTGTTTGGCAATCTCATCTAGACACGGCAGATAATGTAATTTGGGATACCTCTCCCGCATCTATTGGTAATATTCAAGAATATCCCGAAACGGAAGAAGAATATCACGCCTTTTACAACTTTCTGGATGGTGGAGATCCCGGAACAGGCTACGAGATTAACCCTATCACAGGTTTCCCCTATTCTCCACAATTAATTAGACGAGCTGATTACGCACGTGTTCTCGCTGAATTTTGGGCAGATGGTCCGGATTCCGTGACTCCTCCGGGTCACTGGTTTAAGATTTACAATGAAGTAAGCGATCATCCATTGTTCGAACGTAAGTGGATGGGACTGGGTGATGACCTCGATTCTCTTGAGTATGATGTTCGGGCTTATTTTGCCATTGGTGGAGCAATGCATGATGCGGCAATCGCGGCGTGGAGTATAAAAGGTTACTATGACTACCTGAGACCTGTATCAGCGGTAAGATTCATGGCTGACAGAGGGCAATGCACGAATGAAAACCTAGGGAATTACCATCCTGCAGGTATCCCCTTGATACCTGGATTAATAGAGAATGTGGGTCCTGGTGATGAGCTTTCAGGAGATATGAATGAAAATGTTGGGAAAATAAAGCTCTATACTTGGCGCGGTCCTGATTTCATCGAAGAACCTGAAACCGATGAGGCAGGTGTAGGATGGATTCTTGCAGAAAACTGGTGGCCGTACCAAAGACCTAGTTTTGTGACCCCTCCATTTGCGGGTTATGTTTCAGGGCATTCAACCTATTCTCGCACCGCTGCGGAGTTGATGGAGTTAATGACAGGTTCAGCTTTTTTCCCTGGAGGAATGAGCGGTTTCGTCGTGGAAAAGAATGCTTTCCTGGTGTTCGAAGATGGTCCTTCTCAGACTTTTTCTCTTCAGTGGGCAACGTATAAAGATGCTTCAGACCAATGCAGCTTGTCAAGGATTTGGGGTGGCATCCATCCACCAATTGACGACATTCCGGGACGAAAAATCGGAATGGAATTAGGTCCTCAAAGTTTTAATCACGCAAATGACATTATCCAGATTAATCATCCATTTGTTTCCTCATTGGAGGCAAGCGACAATATTTTAAGTGCAGAATTTATTGGCAACACACTCACCCTTACATTTACTTATGACCAAGAGATGGATCAGACTGTGGAGCCTGAGTTCGATTTTGTTCAATTGCAGGTTTCAAATTTTCTCTCCGAAACGGGTTCAAATTGGTCAGGTTCGAATCAATATCAAATAACCTTCGAACTGCTCGATTTGGCAGTTGAGAATGTTAACACCGCATTTTCTATCAGCGGGGCCGTAAACTTGGAAGGAACTGAGCAGAATCCCGCGGCATATCCCAGTGTATTTGAAGTAGATACAAAAAGCCCGGAGGTACAGCAGGTTAATGTATCCGACTTCGTAATAAATGACAATGTAGCCGCAGGTGGAGAATTGTCGATAACCCTGACTTTCAGTGAACCTTGTGTTCAAAATGAAGATGTTGAAATCACGATTCTTTCAGATCAAGAGATCGGGAACTCTCTCATGCTGAATTCATCTGAAAGCGCTTGGATTGACAATCAAACATATATTGTCTACTTCTCCCTCACAGATGAAGACGCATTTAGCGAAGAAATTCACTTATCAGTTGAAATGGTTGAGGACCTTTTTGGAAATCAAATGGGAGTTTCGCTCAATGAAAATGTACTTATTCTCGATACCAAGAATCCTGAATTAAATGATATTTCAGTAAATGATAATGTATTAAACATTCAAGATTTTGGGAATACAAACTTGATTGTTACTGTGGAATTCGACGAACCCATGAACGACGAATCGACGCCTGAATTGGTTTTTAACAATCAGAACCCACTGGGAATCAGTTTGGTTTACAATGAAGTTGCGAGCAATTGGACCTCAGAAAACACTTGCGAAATTCACTACCTGTTCGAGTCCACTGAAGCGGAATTCATTGACGTAGAAGTATCACTTGAGAATTTCCAAGATAGCAACGGGAACAGCTTGAACGATTCTACAGTCCCTGAATTGTTCTCAATCGATACCAAAAGACCTTTAGTAGAATTGGTGACTCCTGAAGATATTATGGTCTCAGATCAAAACGTGGAGAATGGAGGATTCTCCATCGATGTCGTTTTCTCAGAAACGATGGATGAAGAACAACCTGCTCTGGTACTTTTGACAGCGCCTGAAATTGAAAACTCTCTGACTAATAACTTCATCTCCAGCAATTGGATTGATGAAAACACTTTCAGGGCTGATTTCGATGCCTCTGATGAAAATGTCGAAATTGATAATGTTGGATTAACCGTTGGGTTTGCCCTTGATGCAAACGGAAATGCACAGAACGAATACATACAGGATGCTGCATTTGATTTGGACACGAGAAATCCAGAGCTCATATCTCTTTCTTCTTCCGACTATTTAATCGAACAAGATGACATTGGAGAAGAATCGTTTAATATGGTGATGATCTTCGATGAATCGATGGACGCGGAAGCTGAAATCAATGTCTCATTCTCTCCTGAAGCGCCTGTTAATTCTATTATTCAACTAAACCCGAATAGCTCTGAATGGATCAATCAGTTTACGTATTTGGCTGTATTTGATGTTTTCGAATCTTCTGAGGTTATTTCATCAGTGAGTGTTTTGGCCTCTGAGGGAGGGGATCTTGCGGGAAATCCTATGCAATCATCTAGTTTTGAAAATCTCTTGTCAATTGACATGAGCGTTTTAAGTACAAACTCAATTACTGATATTGAAGGTGTTGAAGTGTATCCAACGCTGCTCACAAACGGAGATGTTCTCACGATCACCTTGCCCCAAAACCCGTCTACCGGAAGCTTTCGAATTCGTGATGTAAAAGGCAGAATTCTCCAAGAACAAAATCTTACGGAATTTTCCAGTGGGAAAAATAGATTGACCATTGATGACTTCAGCTCAGGTATGTATCTCTACGAGTTATATCTGGATGGTGATATGGCGACAGGTAAACTGATAATTCGGTGATTGATATGAGAATGAAAGAAAAAATGTTCAGCCGTGCCCTTGTTCTCGCCATGCTGTTTCTGGTGTCGATTCCTCTATCGGCACAGATATTTGTAGAGGAAGCGATAGAGAGAGGGATAGATGCCACAATTGCATCACTTGGATTGGGGGGTTCAGGCGTATCAACTATCGACTTCGATCAGGACGGTGATGACGATATCACATTAGGTGATAATCTGGGAGTTCGATTCTACGAGAACAACAATGGGGTATTTGAATTGATCGATGTGGATATTGAGACTCCACCAGGTGATTTACGAGGTGTGGTTTGGTCAGATATCAATAATGATGGGCACTTTGACCTTCTGTTAAGCTCTTATCTTGGTGAGGTTCGGTTTTACAAGAACCTGGGGAACATGGTATTTGAGGATATCACTGAGAGTTCAGGAATTGCTAATGTAAATACGGGAAATTGGGGAGTGAGCTTTGCAGATATAAATCGAGATGGTTTTGTGGATTTGCAGCTTTGCAGGTACGTAGGGTGGTTAGATATTCCTGAAGACCCTTCAGTAGACCAATTACTCTGGACGAGACTTTACTTGAATAATGGAGATGATACCTTCACGGATTTCACAATTGATAGTGGCTTCATAATTGAGCCAGCGCCTGTGTTCCAAGGAGTTTTCCTGGATATAAATAATGATCTGTGGCCAGACAATTTTTCCATTATCGACAGAGATCCGGGAAATCGCATGTTCATAAATAATGAAGGGGTTTTTGAGGACGTCACCGATGAATATGGCGTTTCGTATCCGTTCAATGATATCATGTCTAATTCAATAGCCGATTATGACAACGACGGAGACCTTGATATTTTCATGACCAACAACGGAGGTTTTGTGACACCAAGTTATTTACTGGAAAATAACAACAATGGTGAATCGTTCACAGAGGTTGCCGCAGATGTCGGTGTTCAGACCTTCGATTTTTGCTGGGGAGCAGTTTGGATTGATGCCGACAACGATGGGTGGCAAGACTTGTTTTTTGGCAATAGATTTTCCTCCCAGAACTACTTCTATATCAACAACGGTGGAAATTTCACCCTTGCTCAAGACGAAATGCTACTCGATGAAGAAGTCCCTTCTTTCAGTGCTGCAAAAGGTGATTTTGACAACGATGGATTTAGTGATTTAATGGTCAATAGTAGATCTCCTGATCGATCTATACTCTTGATGAATCAAGGAGGAGACAATCATTACATTAAACTGACCCCTCATGGGACACTATCTAATTCAATGGCAACAGGATCATGGATAAGAGTTTATGCGGATTCCGATACCTATGTTCACTTTACACTATGTGGGGAAGGATATATCTCACAAAATTCACAACACTTGAATTTTGGTTTGGGCGAGGAGACTACAGAAGTTGATTCCGTGGAAATTTGGTATCCATCAGGGCATATGGATACCTACTATAATTTGCCTGCAGATTCGAGTTATCACTTTTATGAGGGAGAAACTTTTCAAGTCGAAATTACATCTGATGTTTTTGGCATTTGTGATGGAGAGGAAATGACATTAGACGCGGGAGATTTCGATACTATCGAATGGAGCAGTGGTGAAACCACGCGGTATCTAACGGTGAATGAAACCGGATTATATTCTGTCACAGTCAGCAACGAATTTGGCATTACGGCTACGGATACCTTTGAGGTAGAAGTTCAACCGATACCCATTATATCTGTGAGTATCACACCCAACCCGTGTCTAGGTGATTCACTAGCCGTAATCAGTTTAGAAGATATTCTGGGAATTGAAACTGAATCGGTAGTTTGGGACAATGGAATGACTGGCTCGACTATTGATTCTCTTCAGGCCGGCACGTATAGTTATGATTACCTGTCTGTTAGTGGGTGTTCAACTTCAGGCAGCGTTGAAATAATCGATCCTTCCGAACTCGTATTACTGTCGACAATGACACCTGCTGATGAAGGTCAAGCTAATGGATCAATCACTCTTTTGATATTTGGCGGAGCCGCTCCATATACCGTTGGTTTAGATGGAGAAACAGTGAGTACAACAATTGATAACCTTGAAGCAGGCACATATCCTTTGGTTGTTACTGATTCAAACGGATGTTCGGAAACCATTGAAGTGACCGTAGAAAGTACATTAAGTGTTAGTGAAATCGAAAAAGATAAATTTTCCGTTTCTCCCAACCCCGCATCGAACACAATTGAAGTCAAAAGCACCGCATTTCTCGATCAATTATTAATCTACAATGCGACAGGTACTCTTCAAAAAGAATTCAAATCACCCACGAATATTATTGACATAAGTGAACTTGCTTCAGGTATTTACGTAATCATAGCTATAAGTGATGGCGGAATTCTTGGACATTCAAGATTGGTTAAAGAGTAAATGGATTGACGGAAGCTTAAATGCAATTGTAGAGAAGACGACTTCGGACCAGTCGGTACTTTGGCACCTAGAGTTGAATATCTAGAGAATTCAATCGAATTAGTTAGATAGTGGGTTTGATCGAAAAAAGAATAGGTATAATGATTCTTTGCGGAAGTTTATCCGCAACGGCTCCCCTGTTTTCACAAACTTTTATCGAAGAAGGTCTACAACGTGGTTTCGACGTGGTAGTCAACTCCACAGATCTGGGCGGGCCTGGAATATCGGCAATGGATTTTGATCAAGATGGCGACGACGATCTTACTGTGGGATTTAACGGGTTCATTCAATTTTATGAAAATATCAATGGTCAGTTTCAGATTCTCGATTTAGATCTTTCGGCACCTTCCGGTGATGTAAAAGCCGTTATCTGGTCGGATATCGATAATGACAACCACCTCGATTTATTGATCACCTCTTACTTGGGAGGCGTGAAACTCTACAAAGGGCTGGGAGATATGGAATTCGAGGATATCACCGAAAACTGCGGCCTTTCAACGGATATTGCAGGTAATTGGGGAGCAAGTTTTTGCGATGTGAATCGTGACGGTTTCGTTGATCTCCAATTAACACGGAGTCACCATTGGATCAATCCTCCTGACAATCCCACCACCGAGCCACACAAATGGTCAAGACTCTACCTCAACAATGGAGATGCAACGTTTAATGATGTTACCATCTCAAACGGATTTGTTATTGATCCATCGCCGGTTTTTATGGGTGTGTTCTTTGATTTCGACAATGACCTTTGGCCCGATAATATTACCATAATCGACAAAAATCCCGGAAATCGCTTATTCGTGAATAACGGAGGTGAATTCACTGAATCAGCTGTTGAATATGGAATTCATTTACCCTTTAATGACATCATGTCTAATTCCATAGCCGACTTTGACAATGATGGGTATCTGGATGTTTTTATGACCAATTCAGGTGGCCTGGATATGCCTTCATACCTTATGAAAAACTTCCAGGGTCAAACATTTGCGGATGTGGCCATCGATGTAAATGTTCAAGGCCTGGAATTCGGCTGGGGAGCAGTTTGGATTGATGCGAATAATAATGGCTGGCAGGATCTATTCTATAGCACGAGTACGGCAATTGAAAACCACTTTTATTTAAATAACGGTGGAGTATTCACCTTGGCATATAATGAATTGGGCGTTACCGAACAGGTGAATTCATACAGTGCAGCAAAAGGTGATTTTGACAATGACGGGTGTTATGACTTGGTGGTTCAGAGTCGAACTCCTACTCGTTCACAACTACTTATGAACCAAGGAATTTCGAACCACTCAATAAAAATCACACCGCATGGTACGGTTTCGAATTCTATGGCCACAGGATCTTGGATTAAGCTCTATGAAAATGGAAATCAATACGTTCATTTCACCATGTGTGGTGTGGGATATTTGGCCCAACATTCTCAACATCTGATTTTTGGGTTAAATCAATCTACTCAGGTAGATTCTTTGAAAATCCAGTATCCTTCCGGTCATACAGATGTATACTTTTATCTCCAAGCGGATACTTCCTATCAATTCTTTGAAGGAGAAACGTTTACTCCTCAAGTTAGTGCGAGTCCCCAGGCTATCTGTGAAAATGACGAGGTCATTCTGGATGGAGGTGATCATGAAACCCATTCATGGAGTACGGGTGAATCGACTCGATACATTACGGTGAGTGAACCTGGAAATTACTCGGTTGAAGTGACCAATGAATTTGGCATTTCAGCAACCGCGGTGTATGAATTGGAAATCCTGTCTAATCCGCTTATTTCAACATCTTTATCTCCGAATCCTTGTTTAGGAGATTCGCTTGCTTCCATTGAAATTGATAACCTGAATGGAGTTGAAGCGGATTCCGTTTTTTGGGACAACGGAATGACCGGGGTGTTTATAGACTCCCTCGTCGCGGGGACTTACTCCTATGTGTTTGTAGACATAAACGGCTGTTCTTCGTCGGGTTTTGTGGAAGTGATAGATCCAGAGGAGTTATTCATTTTCCCTTCTGTCACCCCAGAAGATCCCGGTGCAGGAAACGGATCAATTACACTAAGCATTTTTGGAGGCGCCCCTCCCTATCTGGTTCTTCTGGAAGAGGACACAATGAGCACTGTAATCGAAAATTTAGAAGCAGGAGATTATTCTTTAACTATAATGGATTCTTTTGGGTGCTCAGAAACAGTGGAAGTTACCATAAATTCAACCTTGGGATTGAGGGGTACTCAGGCGAATATGATCACCATATTCCCGAATCCCACAAGTGATAAAATTGACATTAGAGGCGCTGAAAGCATTCGAAGTGTCCTAATCTATTCCTCGAATGGAGTCCTGATGGAGGAAATATTTCCTCAAAGCAATAGTATCGCGGTGGACAGATTCTCGCCTGGAATTTACTTTATTGTCATAGAGTTTGGTAATGGTCAAAAAGGCTATTCTTCCTTTGTCAAAAACTAATTATTTCAACTAGACGGTCCCGTGCGTAAGATTCTCCATATCGATATGGATGCATTCTTTGCATCAGTGGAGCAACGTGACAATCCTGAATTAAGAGGAAAACCTGTTGCCGTTGGAGGGTCGAGAGAACGAGGGGTCGTGGCCGCTGCAAGTTATGAAGCAAGGGTATTCGGAGTAAAATCGGCCATGCCATCGGCCATCGCGGCTCGGAAGTGTCCCGATCTGATTTTCGTGAAACATCGCTTCGAAGTCTATAAAGAAGTATCTCAACAAATCCGCGATATTTTTCATTCTTATACCGATTTAGTAGAACCACTCTCCTTGGATGAAGCCTTTTTGGATGTAACCGAAAATAAGCGAGGAATGCAAAGAGCTACCGCCATTGCAAGAGAGATAAGACAGAGAATTCTTGATGAAACCCAGTTGACGGCCAGTGCCGGAATATCCATCAATAAATTTCTGGCGAAAGTAGCTTCGGACATCAACAAACCGAACGGTCAAACCCTTATTCACCCTATCCAAGTAGACGATTTTACTGCTAACCTAGAGATTGATAGGTTCTTTGGCATAGGGAAAGTGACCGCACAGAAACTCCACGACATGGGCATACATAAGGGATCTGACCTGAGAAAGTATTCCAGACGAGACCTTGTTTCCATGTTTGGCAAGAGCGGAAGTTACTATTACCATATCTGTAGAGGAATTGATGAACGACCGGTAAAACCGGATCGCATTCGAAAGTCGGTAGGTGCAGAACGAACGTATAATGCAGATTTGGGGGAGCTCGATGATCAGTTAGAAGCCTTAATGCGTATTGCTGAAGAAGTTGGAAATCGCTTGAAAAAAGGAAAGTATCAAGGTAGAACGATTACCGTAAAACTCCGCTACAGTGATTTTACAACACATACAAGAAGCTTGACGCTCGACCATTTTACCAATGACGAAGCGTTGATATATTCGGTGGCTAGAAAACTCTTTATCGAACATCCACGAGAACAGGCCTTCCGACTCTTGGGAATCACGGTAAGCAATTTAGACGTGGAGCGACAGATTAAAGGCGGGCAGCTGACTTTAGACTTTTAATCAGAACTTGCCTCCATTGACATCATCTTCAGGAACGGGTTCAACATTATCCCAGTGCTCCACAACCTTGCCATTTTCGACTCGAAAAAGATCAACTTGAGCAAAGTCTTGGTTGGTCTTACCATCATTCCAATTTGCTCTGCACAATGTTGCGACGAAATTGCCCTGTCCAACCATCAAAACTATCTCCTCGTAATTTAGCGGCCTATTTGGGGAGCTTGCCAGCTTGAGAAAATTTCCCATTCCATCCTCCACTTCTTTATTGTGCTGAACATACTTGTCGGAAGAAATGTAATTGGGAATGTTTTGAGGATTACCACCTCGCATTAGGCCGTCGGAAATCAGCATTCTTACCAACTCCTTATTTTCGCCCGTTTTATCCAAATCCAGAACTTCAGTTGGACCATCGACTGAGGTATGACCTGATGGTGTCGAATCTACGTACTCTGAAATCACATCCCAATGTTCTATGATTTTGTCGTTTTCATCGGTATCGAAAAAGTCGGTGGTTACCCATTTCCATTCGCCATCATTGAGGCTCTGAAAGGCATGAATAAATACATATTGCCCATCAACCAGACCACGAATTATCTGAATTTCTCTTTTAGGATTTCGCTGAATGAATTCTTCGAAGAATTCTACAAATCCTTCAATCCCATCCTTTACGCCTGTGCTATGCTGAGTATATCGGTCTCCCGTGTATTTCGTAACTGCTTCTCGGGCATGTCCATCTCTAATTCCCTCAAGATAGAGGTTCTTTGCATTTTCAAGTTTTCAGCTCATTGGATGTTCTTTGGTAATGGAAAAATACTGTATTGATTTCAAAGAATTCTCCGGTAATAATCGAGACTTTCATAAAGTGGAGGAAGAATCAGGAATTTGCATTGCGCGAGATTCCGTTAAATTAGCGATCCCTCAATAAAAGGAACTATGGTCGCCCTCGATACACTTGATTATATTGTAATAGCCGGATATTTCTTGCTGGTTTTCGGGATAGCAGGTTGGGCCACCTTTAAAGAAAAAGTAAATGCCTCGTCGGCAGATTATTTCTTGGGTGGAAAAAACGTAGGCTGGTTTGTTATTGGGGCTTCCTTGTTTGCCTCAAATATTGGATCAGAGCATCTGGTAGGCCTCGCAGGTAGCGGAGCGTCATCAGGAGTAGCGGTGGGGCAATTTGAAATTCTTGCAGGGTTCATGCTTCTTCTCTTGGGTTGGGTATTTGTGCCTTTTTATGTTAGATCAGGTGTCTTTACAATGCCTGAATTTCTCGAAAAAAGGTACTCAACAGGTGCACGCAACTATCTCTCCTGGATGTCTATCGTAGCTTACGTACTAACCAAAATTTCGGTAACGATCGCGGCAGGTGGAATTGTTTTCGAAGCCATAGGCATCAACTTTTGGACGGGAGCCTTAATTGTTGTGGTAGCCACTGGTGTCTACACCATTTTTGGTGGATTAAAAGCTGTCCTCTACACGGATATGATCCAAATGTTTGTGCTAATAGGAGGATCCTTGGCAGTTACCTTTTTTGGGCTATCCAAGTTGGGTGGTTGGGGAGAACTCCAAGCCACAGTAGGTCCAGAATTCTTCGACATGTGGCAGCCAATCAATCATCCCGACTTTCCCTGGACAGGGATTCTGTTTGGGGCACCGATCTTAGGGATGTGGTACTGGTGTACGGATCAATACATTGTTCAGAGAGTACTATCGGCCAGAAATATCGAAAATGCCCGAAAAGGAACAATTTTCGGTGGATTTCTAAAAATGCTGCCCGTATTCCTTTTTGTGCTGCCCGGTGTAATTGCCTTTGCGCTTTCACAAAAGGGCGTTTTTGAGCTCGATGACAAGGATCAAGCGCTAATTGTCATGGTCAAAAACATGGTGCCTATTGGGCTGCGAGGGTTGGTTATCGCCGGTTTGCTGGCTGCCTTAATGAGTTCGCTCTCATCTGTTTTCAACTCCTGCTCCACTCTGTTCACCATAGACGTCTACAAGCGGTGGAAACCGGAAACCAGTGAAAAAAGGCTCGTCGTGGTTGGCCAAGTCGCAACCGTAATTATGGTTGGTATTGGTCTGGCATGGATACCCTTTATGGAAAATGTATCCGATCAGTTATTTGTTTATCTCCAGAGTGTTCAAGGGTATATCGCTCCCCCCATAACTGCAGTGTTTCTCCTGGGAATATTTTTCAAAAGACTAAACCATCAAGGAGCTATGGCTGCCCTGATGACAGGTTTGGTTTTAGGTGCTACTCGATTTATCCTCGAGCTCAACAAAGACTCTTTATCAGGAATTTGGTACGACTTTGCTACCATTAACTTTCTTCATATAGCCATATTCTTGTTTGTTGTGTGTAGCACTGTTTTGGTTACGGTAAGCTTGTTTACAGCTGCACCTGATCCGATAAAAACGGATGGAATAACATACCAACGCGGAGTACGAATGGAATCAAAAGGCAGAAGATTGGATACCGTATTAACCGTGATACTCGTCTTAATTATCGCCGCCCTTTGGATATACTTCAGCTAATCTGAATTACTCTAAAGACTTCATTATTCCTCCAAAATGTCTACGAGGAGTTCGAAATACCTCTCCGCGATAAATTCTGCTCCTGCCTCGTTGTAATGCACATCATCGGCGAGATAGTCATCTGTAAATCCGGTAAACATGTCAATTGGAATGACTTGAGATGTTTCGGTAGTTTGCTCTTCAGCGATAGACAGGAGATCTTGGTGGAGACGGTTTAGCTTTTCACCTAGCTCTACGGTCATAAAATCCGATCGAGGTGGGGCCGCTTGCTCAATAATGATGGTCACTTCGGGATTGTTATCCTGAAGAATGTCAATAATGGCGTTGATATTTGAAATTGCTTCATCGTAATCTCTTCCTGATAATCCGTCATTTCCTGCAGGTGAACTGAATAATACAATATCGGGTGAACCTATAAAAGGCAACCATTCCGGTAATCCTTCCAAGATCTGGCTGGACCTCCACCCTCCTCTTCCTTCATGGTCTATATCGAAATCTTCACCGTAAAAAGCAGGGTAATCTGAGTAATCTGATTGAGTCCCGATAAAGTCGAAGGTCCATCCGTCTTCGGTCAAATCTTTCCATAATTCGTACCTAAAGCTCTCATGTGCGGGACGAGCTCCCATCACTCTGGAAGCTCCCAGAGGCATAATCTTATTGATTGAGTTACTTATTGGCTTGGGTGAAAAACTATAATCCCTTTTGTTCTCCTTTTCTTTCTTACACGAATACAAGACCAACATAGATAATGCCGACAGTGCCACTAACTTCAGATTTGATTTCATGGTATTCCGTTTTAGTGTAGAGTATTTGCATTCTGAACGTATATACAAACCCATTGATTTTTTCCCGAGTCGAACCTATTCCGTTCAGTGGTTCAGTTTTCACCATAAGATCAAATCACGTTCCATTTTAGCATCATTTTCCAAAACAAAATATATCTACCTGTAATTCTGAATCTTGTATAGATTTATGCATCGGGTTACCAAATGATTTTAAGCTTTATCATTATTCTATTCTGAAGCGCTCATTTTTACAATCGAGGATAACCTTATGATTGAGGAAAATTTTGTTTCCGAGCATTCCGTCCATCCCTGAAATGCTCATCAGGTGCCGTTGAATTCCAGGCACTCCTTCAATATGGGTTATACTGCTAAGTGGCAACTTTTTTCCTGAAAACTCCAACTCTGCCGAGGCTTCGGTTGTGAATACGTCCAGCTTCCGTCCCCACATGTTTCCGGATTCTTTTTTCACTGCAGAACCATGAATTCGGAACTCATCCCATTGATCTTTTGAAGTAACCAACTGATAGCCGCTTGTTCCTGAATCGTACATGAGATTTACCTTTCTTCCATTGAAGATTGCCGGTAAGTGGATACGTCTCTTTTTGAATTTGAATGGATAGAATCCTTCGATATCGGTTGATTTACTGAAAGAACATACATCGTTTTGAAAATCCATCTCAACTATTCGTTTTTCCAATAAATCGGTTCCGATTGTTCCTATTATTATTGGTCGCGAAGTATTATTCCAATCGATTGAATTTCCGTAGTTTATTAAAAAGAAGTTATCGGAAGAAATGGACAAACCACCTAAGAGCAACTCTAGCGAAACCGAATTGTCGGTGTGGTTGACTGATTGCACCCCGGTGAACTTCGATAGAATGGAATCAAAAGGTTTCTTGTAAAACATGGTGTAAGGTGATCCGAAGTCAAATTGCATGTAGAATATGTGGTCTATACCATCAATTTGAACAGGTAGGAGCTGAGCAACATGATCGTTTGATTCGTTACTCAACCAAGTCATTGGAATTGATGCCGATTCTCCCTTAACGTTCAGATAGTTGTCGGCCGGAGTGAATTGCTCATTGAAATATAAATACCCACCGAAAGCAGAAACAACAATTAGTCCCAGAATGGCAATTAAGAAGTACTTGATTTTTTTCATCTTGATAATTTTCCACAACATTCGCCATGAATGCGGTAGAAAACGAGAAATAGCCCATGACAAAAAGACGACAATTGGGCGACAAACGTTATAATAAATTGAATTTCAATTTAATACGTAGCTCACCATTCTTACTTAAGGCGACTCCATTAATCAAAACCAGAAGGATATTTGAAACCGTAAGTAGGGCAAGGATGAAGAATAAAAAGCTCGAACTCAAGTGTAAATTTTTCTGAATCAAAGGAGAGCCAAACAAGACTATTGCGGTTATCAAAAACCAAAATACCTGAAGTTCAATTATCTTCTTTCCTACTTTTCTCGCATGCTCGTCCTTACTTCTATAGGTCAATAGTGAAGTGGCAATAATGTTCCCGAATGGAAACACCAAGAAGAATAAAGCAGAGAGGTTGATGAGTTTGATCCTTCGGATATTCCGATCATCACTCGACTCATTAAGTAGCTCAACTGTATCAACTCCTAAAGTATCGGCTAACTTCCGTAAGGTATATCCCTTTGGAGGAGAGCCTGACTCGATCCGCTGAATCGTTCGAACAGAAATATTCGATAAAGACGAAAGCTCAGCTTGGGTCAAATTCTTTTTCTTTCTTAGCTGCTGTAAAGGAGTTTTCATCAATGAGAAAATTCAATGTGAAAGATAAATTGAATTACCTGAATGGAAGAATCTTACCGTATGACAAACACCTCCAAAACCACTCCAGTGGCCCAAACTTAAATCGACTTAGCCAAGCCTTGCTAAAAAAGATTTGACAGATGTAAACCGCAATCACAATCACAACACAAGCTGCAATAGTGAGGAAGTCATAACCATTTAAGGTTCTCATAATCCAGTACCCGCATACGCTTTGTAAAATGTAATTCGTCAATGCCATTCTACCCACGTAAGCCAACGGAGAAAACATCTTCTGCCAAAATTCGCGACGCAGCAGGAAAACGATAAGCCACAAATAACCGATTGAAATCACGATATCCGCGAAGTAGAAGATAGTCATCAAGACTATCGAAAGAGGCGACCCAAATTCAATTTCAAAATTCGGTCTGACGTAGTACATCAGGATCAATTTATAGCCCAGAGAAAATAAGGCCAGCACAGGCACGGTAAATCGATATCGGAATACCCAATCGTGAAGACTCCACAGCAATTTCCTCTTGACAAAATATCCTCCGAGTAACATCATCGTTAAAGCCGCAGGAATCATCCCTGCATAGACATATTCAGCGAGATAGGCATATTCTTTCAGGCGAATGGAAATTCCACTTAAATATGTTCCATTATGCTTCAAATCAGCCAACTCGATTCTGGAATATTCTGCCAAAGGCACCATATGATCAAAGCCAATCCATTCATTCACCACGAGCTGAAATACTTCAGAATAAAGAGGAAACAGGAAGATCAGCATTGCTGACCAAAAGATCACCTTCGGTCTTAATCTGAAGAAAAGAAGAAGTGAAAAGCCCAAAGCGCCGTAGATATGCAAAATATCTCCCGACCAGAGGAAAAGTATATGGACTATCCCAAAGAGAAAAAGACTAAAAAATCGCCTGAGGAAAAAGCGGTTGGAATATTGACCGCTTTCTTTCGATTTAGCTATCTGCATGGCTACACCCAGCCCAAACAGAAAAGAGAAGATGAGATAGAACTTTCCGAAGAAGAAATTCTCCAAAATAAACCTGGGGATGTCTTGAATCAGTCCTGTCTGTTCCTCTACCCATTCTTCACGGTAAACGAAACTCACAGCCATCACCAGGATATTCACCATAAAAATTCCGAAAATGGCGAATCCTCGGAAGATATCCAGCTCTTCAATTCTATCCTTTCCTGAAACGGGTGTAAAATGGTTTGGCACCTGGCGATTTTGAAAAGCGAAACTAAGAGGAATTACGAATATTAAGTCGAAGATTTTGCTTTCAGCAAAAAGGCAAAATTGCGTTGGCATGTTTCTTGGAATCCACTTTGAAGTGGATAAATCACTTTTTCATACCTTATACAAGTTTATCAATCACCTAATAACCAATCATCATGACCAAATCTGCTCTCGGAATCACAATACTGGCATTTCTTTTCAGTGGACTTCTCAACGCTCAATCAGTGAGTTTGCTGAAGATTTTTCTCAAATCAAAGCCCGACGTCAGCGCTGCGGTTGTTGATGCTGATTCCAAAGGAGGTGTGATGCGGTTTACTCGAGATTACTCAAGTTCTTGTAAGACGAATTACGTTTTGAAATGGGAGTTTTCGAAGGACTTAAGCACCTTAAATGAAGGTGATGAATTTGAGGTAACCCTAACTTGCTTAAGCTGTAAATCTACATGCGGAAAAAAGTGGACATCGGGGTCGGTCTCAGGATCCGGAAATATTTTTTGGCCCATTACCCCGGAGTACCCATCTGAATACAATGGAAATATTGATGCAGTAGTAAAGGGTGGTGGCGTGAACGGATGGGACCAGGGGAGCTACAGTACCACAAGCACCTTGAAATACTCCGTAAAAAAGAATGTCCCCCATACCGCGTTTTACATCATGATGGGCGATCATTACGTATACTACATCTATGGGCAGAGCGCTGCTCCAAGCGGTCCTGTCAATTGTCACACGCTATTAGGCTTGGGAAAAAATATGTTTTCACTTGAGTATGGAGCGCTTGATAATAAAGACATCAGCACTTGGATGATACCGACCATCGACAACGCCATCAATCACGTTAACGCTACGAACTGTCTAAGTCCTGCTTATCTGATTGATCTCAGGAAGCGAATGGTTGATGCTGACAGTTCCCTCCCCTTTTACAGTGAAATTCAGGAATACTCGGCGGGTTTAGACGAAGAAATACTAACCTCCTGTCCTTGCTGTGCAAGTTGCGAAAATTGATAATGCCTAGTTGACCGATTGGGTTGAATCAATGGTCTTTTGTCGAAAATAGAGAAAGAGCGGAAATCCCCCGGCGAGCCCGAACAGCATGGTTAGCAGCCATACTAAATAGAGGTTATTCACGGAATGTTTTCTTGCCTCTCTATGTGTCCAAATGAGAAAAACCATAAGGGCAAATAACAGGTCAATCATGAAAATAGACGAAATGCGATTGGCAAACATTCCCTGAATGGTCTTTAATGGATGGGCATACAGCAGAATATTCCCCGTTTCTAAACTTTCGATGAAAACCAAAATACTCGGTGCGATGAATCCCAAAATTGCCAGAATGAGGTAGGTCTTTTTCATGATTCGGAGTTTTACCCAAAACTATTCCAAGCTCGAGTTTTAACTCATTGACGATCGTCAAGAAATCATTTTTTGTGAATTCTGGATCTAATTCTACTTAGGGTTTCCGGTGTTACTCCAAGATAGGTCGCAATTAGATGCTGAGGAATTCGCTGCAGGAGATTGGGTTTTTCCGAAACCAATTTCAAATAGCGTTCTTCAGCGCTGTGAGCGATAAAGGCAGAGATCATCTCCTGGTAAGCGGCCAACTCCTCTTCCATCATAACTCTCGCCAGCATCTCAAAGGTAGAAGAGAAGGAGACGAATTTTTGCACCGATTCCAGACTAAAAACGATCAATTCAGCCTCCTCAATCGTCGCGATATTGTGATTAGCAGGAATCTGTTTGGTGAAACTCCGATAAGAACTCACAAACATGTTCTCGGTGTAGAAATAAGCAGTTTTTTCCTCTCCTCTTGAGATGTAGTACATCCTTAGGCAACCGCTGTTGACAAAGTAGAATTCTCTCGAAATTTGTCCTTCAGCAAGAATGACATTATTCTTTTCCAGCGATATAACTTCTGTATTTTCTACGAGGAATTGGATCTCATCATCCGAAAGATCAACGAACCGTCCGAAGTAATCGATAAGGTGATTCATGGTTAATAGGCTTGGTCAGAACGAGTATCACTGAAATAAAGCCATGGATTTGATAACTGTTTGAGAAATCCCCCATAGCAAAGGGATACCGACGATGGACCAGAACAAAATGACCTTAAAATGTTCTTTCATCGTTTCAACTAAAGTGTTTCTTATCAACAGGTTTGATCATGAGATTGCTGATGAATCCCAGAATCAAGAGTCCCGCCATGATATACATGGTGGTTGAGTATGCTTGGGCGGGAGCTATCTGCAATTCTTCGATCTGATAGGCTCTGATATAATTCACCAAAACAGGTCCCAGAATTGCGGCTAATGACCAAGCCAATAGCAATCTGCCGTGAATGGCTCCTACTTGGCGTGTGCCGAACATGTCTTTTAAGTAAGCGGGAATGGTGGCAAATCCCCCGCCATACATACTAATAATTACCGCGAAACAAGCAACGAATAAAACAACACTCCCCGTATTACCGGCAAATGGAACTGAAACATAGAGTAATGCTCCGAGGATGAAAAAGATGTTGTACGTGTTCTTCCGCCCAATCTTATCGGATAAGGAAGACCAAATAAACCTGCCAAGCATATTGAAGACACTCAACAAGCCCACAAATCCACCTGCCGCAGCAGCACTCACCGCCATCTTCTCCCCAACGGATTCAACGGAAAACATTTCTTGGATCATTACCGATGCCTGACCTAAAACCCCGATTCCCGCAGTGACGTTCAATGCCAATACAGCAAATAGAAAATAGAATTGAGGAGTCTTTATGGCTTGGTTTGCATCCACGTGGCCATCTGTCGCCATAGTGTTTGCATTAGGTTTTGGTTCCCATCCCGTAGGCTTCCAATCATCAGCAGGTACCCTGACCGTGATTACACCAAACATCATAAAGATGAAGTAAATCAAGCCCATCGCCATGAAGGTCTGAGCTACACCGGTAGAGGCATCAGAAGAAAAGAAATTCATCAATCCCACAGCCAACGGACTGGCGATCATTGCACCTCCACCAAATCCCATAATTGCCATCCCCGTGGCCATTCCGGGCCTGTCGGGAAACCACTTTATCAAGGTAGAAACCGGAGAAATATATCCAATTCCCAAACCGATCCCCCCAAGTACTCCATGACCCAAATAAACCAACCAAATCTGATGAAGGTGAACGCCCAAAGAGGCAGCCATAAATCCTCCCGCAAAACACAAGGCAGAAACAAACATGGCCTTCCTCGGACCAACTCGCTCAAGCCATTGACCAAAGATTGCCGCAGAGGCTCCCAAGGTGAAAAGGGCAATGGAAAAGATCCAACCAAGGGTGGTTAATTCCCAATCGTCTGCCGTTGAAACTTGAATTCCCTGAATCCTGGTAAGGGGTTGATTAAAAACGCTGTAGGCATAAATCTGCCCGATGCAAAGGTGGATGGAAAGTGCGGCGGGAGGAACGAGCCATCGGTTGAAACCGGGCTTGGCAACCGTGTTTTCCCTGTCGAGGAACTTAAAAGCCATAGTCGGAATTTTTAAGCGCTCAAATGTACGCTCAAAGCCGCACGGAAGAAATGACTTAAGTCAGCTTGTATCCCTTTATGAATCAGGAATCCTTTGAGGAATGTACAATCACCACAACCTTGCCAGTATGTTTGGCCTCCCCAAATCGCTTTATGGCCTTCGGCGTGTCTTGGTATGAATGAGGTCCATCAATCAAGGGGCGAAGCCGATTTTCGGCATATAACTTCTCAATCCTGTCTAGGTCTTTGTTGGGCTTTACCGCAACCATTTTGAGTTTCTTCTTAGAGAAAAGTCTGATTATTCCACTGAACAGGACCATGACAATTAGTTTTCCCGAATGGCCTCCAATAGATACATATCGCCCTTCCGGTTTTAAGGCCCTGAGATGAGCGCGGGGAAACCGAGATGTCCGGCAATCCAAGATGAGATCATACTGCTCCCCGGTTTGGGTAAAGTCTTCTTTTTGATAATCGATCACTTTGTCAAAACCGAATTCTTTCATCGTCTCGAGTTTTATCCCCGAATCGACCCCCGTTATCTCTGAAGGGTTGTATGACTTGGCGATTTGTACCCCCAAAATTCCTACTCCTCCTCCAGCTCCATTAATCAAAACCTTATCTCCCTCTTTGATGCCTCCCAGATCAATTAAACCCTGCATGGCAAGAGCCGAGGCATGTGGGAAGCATACGGCCTCTTCAAAACTCATTTCATCGGGAAACTTTCTCAAGCCCTTCTCACTAACCGCCAGGTATTCGGATAGGCTTCCAAAAGCATGATCGGAAGTATCACCGTAAACCCGATCGCCAACTTGAAATTTTTCGACCTTGGGGCCAATTTCTTCCACCACTCCTGCTACTTCCATTCCGGGAAAACGCATTTTTGCTTTTGGTTTAAAAAGACCAAAAAAGGTGCGGTAGGCAAAAGGAGTTCCGGAGCAGAGGCTCCAGTCAAAATCGTTGATGGAGCTAGTCATGACCTTTACCAGAACTTCCTCTTTTTGGGGTTTTGGTCGGTCGATGGTGATTTCTTTTAATACCTCCTCGGGGTCGCCGTATTTCTCAAGGGTAAATGCCTTCATGATCCAAAGATGAGGGTGTTTGACGCTTTGATCAATACAGAATATTCAAGCGGTGATATAGCTTGGATGAAAGGTAGATACCTTTTATAATAGCACTGTAAGCGATGTGTAAATCATACGGTTATAAGCCTTCAGCCCTTCTTTTTGTAAACGCAAAACGTCTTTGCCAGTAAATCATGTAGCCCTTGCTTTTCGGTGGTAAAAGCCACCGTGATGCAAGCACCAAGGTTTATCAATGAAGCGATGCTATTCCAAAAGGTTGGGGTGACCTTGTTCTGCAAATAGGCTATTTCGGCGAAGGTTGTAGAATAAGGAAATGTGTGATGACGAAATAACTCAACGATGACATAAACCGAAACCGCTTGACTGAACATCCATGGTACGTACCTCAAAGTTGCCTGTTGAAGAGAAATTGGTCGATAATCTATGCCAATAACCTTGATCCCAACAGCCATCTTCCCCAATGTTGCTCCGTAACGGTACTCCATAAAAGGTTTGTACAAAAACAGAAACAAGAACACTAAGAGTTGAAGCCCCAAACTCTTAAACGCCATCAGGTTGTAGAAATACAATAAAAGCACTGGTGAATATGCAAGTAAATCGAGCAGTGAAGCCCCTACCCTTATCCAAAACCCTGCATACTTCACATTTGAATCTACCTCGTCCAAGGTCATTTCGCTATCGAGAGAAAGATTTTGCATTTTCTGTTTCTTTAAATCTTAGAACTCTAATCACCGTTTAACCATATTCACCGTTGAGATGATTGAATATCTTCTACTACGAATATGGTAATTCAAATTCATTTTTTGATCTTACAGCTGGCAATCACGAATCTACTTTGAAGCGATTAAAAGATATCATTGAAAAATCGGACTCGCGAGAAGGGAAGCTATTTGACCTGTTTATACAAGCCCTAATTGTAATTTCCCTGGTATCGTTTTCCATTGAAACGTTACCGAGTATTTCAGCTGAGTTCCGGAGTTACCTTGAAATCACTGAGACTATTTGTGTGGTGATATTTACCCTTGAATATTTCCTCAGAATAATTGTCGCAGATAAGAAGTTCAAATTCATCACGAGCTTCTTTGGACTAGTCGACTTAATTGCAATTTTGCCCTTTTACCTGTCGATGGGCATTGATCTACGAGGAGTTCGAGCGTTTCGTTTATTGAGGTTATTCAGGATCTTAAAACTCGCCAGGTATAGCAGGGCGGTGCAGCGGTATCACAGAGCACTTTTGATAATCAGAGAAGAGATCGTCCTTTTTCTTGGCGTGAGTACGATTGTGATTTTTCTTGCCTCAACGGGGATTTACTACTTCGAATCAGAGGCTCAACCACAATTCTTCACCTCGGTATTCCACTCCATGTGGTGGGCCATTGCCACTTTAACTACTGTAGGTTATGGAGATGTGGTTCCAATTACAATAGGCGGGAAGATCTTTACGGCAATAATATTGTTGATTGGTTTAGGAATTATTGCCGTACCTGCGGGCATGTTTGCATCAGCCCTAACCAAAGCACGACAGGAAGAAAAGGAAAAAGGTAATTTCCCTTCTTCCAAGAACTATTTCAACAAGTACTGAGCTCTAAAAAAGGAAAGATCCCCTACTCAGGATCCTCCATCATTTCTTGGTGTTCTTTGAGCATCATTTCGTGTTCTGCATTCATCTTTTCATGCTCAGCTTCCATCATCGCATGCTCCTTAAGCATTGCCTCATGTTCTTTCTCCATTCGCTCATGATCAGCTTTCATTGTTTCCATGTCGACCTCACCACTTGCGTGATTTTCCATTAACTCCTTGTGCTCGGCCAATATCTCATCATGTCTCTTCATCAGTTCGTCATGCTTTGCCATCATTTCCGAATGAGCCGCTTCCATCGCCATGTGAGTAGAGTCTGTAGCAGGGTCGCTCATGCCTTCATGATCTGCCATAAGTTGATCGTGTTGAGCTTGCATATCGGCGTGTTCTGAAGCCAATTTATTGTGATCTGATTCCATTTTTGCGTGCTCTTCCATCAGGGTTTTGTGCTCTTCCGAATCTGCCGGGTTCGTTGCACACGAGAATAGAAACACCACCCCTGTCAAGGCAATGAAGAAACTGAAAAGAGATTTGATTTTTAATGAGAAATGCATACTGGTTGATTTATGAGTGTTAAGACGAATATACATGTTCAAAACGATTTCTTGATTGCGAATCTATCCGTCTTAATTCTATTTTCTGCCAACGACAAAAAACAGAAACAATCCGATTCCATTCAGGACAAGAGCGAGAGTGAAAAAAGGAAATTCACTACCAAAAATGGCCTCCATGGGCAAAAAGGCACAGCCAGCCAGACAAAATCCGAAACCGGTCTGTCGAATTCTAATCCTTCTTTTTTTTCTAGTCATTGATAGTAGTTCGTAGCTTGTTCATGGCAGGTTGGTGTTAATTACTCGCCTTGCCTTTAGCCAAAGTAATCATTTCACTTCAAGGAACTCGTATTCCAAATATTTAAGTACTTCCCTTTCTCAGCGGTTTTATTCTCACCGTAGTGCATGAAATAAGTTCCGTCATCAATTATGTCTTCGCCACTTCCATAGATCTGTTCACTTGTTTCGGCGAATTCATAAATGCCGTAGCTAACCCATTCATGGTTGAGCTGAGTAATATTCTTTTTACCCGTTACCACGTCTGAATTTGTAGGTAATATCTTGGCATCTTCCGTGAAGATATTATTGAGATAAGAAGTGCCTTTGGAAATGTTGGCTGCTGTAATCTGATCTGTACTTTCTCTGATTTATTCCGACGCTAAATCTATATCGAATTAGTCCTGCATCTTCGTCGAGACCCATCCTGAGAGAATTATTAGGATGACAATTACTGAAAGTCTTAAGCGATGAGTATTCTTCATTATTGATGACAAAAGATTAGCCCCAAGCTAATCAGTTAGAAACTTTTTGGTTTCAAGGATAAAATCCATTTGGAAATCTCAGCTTCAAATCCCTCTACGAATCTCTTTTCCAATTTTATGTATTCATTTCTCAAGCCTGTTTGGGATTTTTGGAAAAGGTGGTTAGCGAATTCAAAAGTTTTAGCTTGGTAATCAACTCCCGCTTCAATCAATGCTCCTTCCATTCTATCCTTGTTTTGTTCAATCGTCACTTGTTGATCATTACCTCCAAATAAAGCCAAAACAGGGACCTTCAACTTTTCTAAATCTTCAATGGGATCATAATAGAGAAAAGATGCCAATGAGGGTAAGCTGTATACCACCCTATGTTCCTCGGTTATATCCTTTGCCATTTTTTGAATTTCAGAAGGATCACCAACCTGTTCACTTTCCAATTTCTTCTTCACGCTTTCCTCGAAAACTTCGAGGGCCTTGTTCACGCCACTTCCAGTCCGAATGGATCTCATCAGCAGATTGTGAGCAAACACTTCAGACTCAACTAAGGAACGTTGGATTCTGGAATTGGTAGATTCAAGTCGCACTTGTGAAAGAACAATATCAGCTAAAGGCACTCCTGTAGACGCCATTAATATCACGCCTGTCACAATATCATTTTGAGCAGCAACTTTTCCAGCGATTATTCCACCTTGACTGTGACCAAGTAGGATGAATTCTTTATATCCATTAGATAAATAGTAGTCCATTATTCCCTCCACATCTTCGGTTAAATCATCGATCGTACTATTGACGAAATCGCCTGTACTCCCACCGACTCCACGATCGTCGTATCGACAAGAAGCAATTCCCTCCGAGCTGAGATGGTCTGCGATTACTCCAAAAACTCCAAAGCCCTCTAGTGTTTCATCTCGATCCTGAGGACCACTTCCGGAGATCATAATAACCAAGGCCTCTGATTTCTTTTCTGCAGGTTCGACAAGAGCGCCCGAAATGGTCACCTCATTTGTATAAATTGAGATCTCTGACTCATTCTTATTTAAGTTTTTGCTTCTCGCAGTAAGGAGACTCGGAATACTCAGCATCAAGATTCCGAATATGATAAATCGCTTCATGGTATTACTTTTTGATAATTGATGAGTCTTTGAATTGTCGTTTGAAAAGGAGTAAAAGTGTAAATGAGATTTCTCCAATGGCCGCTGCAAATCCTACGATTAGTGCCGTATACTTCTCATAACCGGGAACATTGAAATTTCCGAATGTTTCGATCAGGTATCCGGCTCCAGAACCAAGAAGAAACCCACCCAAAAGATTTGGAATCGTATTTGAGCGATAAATCAAAACTCCCAATAAAAGGAGATGAACACCGAAAAATCCCCCTGCAATTAAGTAACCGTAATTATGAGCTTGAGTGAAAAAAAGACTCAATGATTCGAGTTGTGCCTGATCAAAAGCCGACAGATAGTCAGCTCCACCCAAAACATGTCCTGCCAGATAGTGGTTCAAAAGGTTTAAGCTTCCAATGGCAGGATGAGCGATCAAACGCAAAGCTGAGGAGGCCATCGCTATGCTCTTGCCAAAAGGTTTGAACATCTGATAGAGCAAAACAGAAATGATGGCATCCAGGATAAATGCCGTGAGATCAAGCGTAATTCCCCATCTAAAGAGGCCAATATTCTCAATTATATTGGTTGCCGTTTCAAGAGCGTCATTCGGAACAATAAGTGTTCCCCTCACATACGCTTGGCTGATTCCTGCACAGATGATGACGAGTAGGTACAAGAATCCCGTTAACCTGTATTTTTTTGCATTCATAGTATTGGTTATTAGCTATTAGAATCAGTTATGAGTTGTAGATTACCACATTGCCCTTTTTGCGACCTGAGTCAATGTATCTGTGAGCTTCAGCAAGTTTCTCCAGTGGGAATTGGCGATCGATAATGGTCCTAAGTTTTCCTGTCTTGTAGATGTCAAGCACCTCCGAAAGCATCTTTTGAAGTTTGTCAGGTTTATTCGTTCCCGTGGCTTCAAAACGAGCTTTTTTACCCATTGAGAATGATGTCCGAATCATGTCGGCCAAAAGGGGGAATTGAAGAACGGGAGAGAGATAAACTCCTGTATCGGTTAAGACGTTTTTTGCGTCTTTGAAGGAGCTCTTCCCAATGGTATCGTAAACGAAATCGTACTTTTTATCTCCTCTAGTGAAATCTTCTTTCTGGTAATCGATTACCTCATCTGCTCCCAAAGATTTTACCAATCCAACGTTTCTGCCGCTGGTTACTGCCGTCACTCTGGCTCCGATGTACTTGGCAATTTGAACAGCTGAAAGACCCAAAGCTCCTGAAGCTCCATTGATCAGTACTTTTTGCCCTTTCTCTAACTTCGCCATTTCTATTAGGAAATTGTACGAGGTAAGGTGTCCGTCACAAAAATTTGCAGCTTCAGAGAAGTCGATATTTCCTGGAAGTGGCAGCACCACACCGTTTGAGGGAACCACCAAGTATTCCGCATTGGCGCTAAATCCGAAAGCCGTCTCTCCAAAAATGCGGTCTCCAACCTTAAAGTTGGTTACCTCATCTCCTACCTTCTCCACTAAACCCGCAAAACCAGTTCCAGGGATACCTTTCTTGGGTTTTGTGAGTCCTAGAAATAGCCTGGCAAAATAGGGTTTACCCGTTCGCATCATTGCATCGGCAGTCGTAGCCGCGGAGGCAACAACTTTTACCAGTACCTCGCCTTTCTTAGGCTCTGGCTTATTGACGTTTTGTAATCCGAATACTTCGGGAGAACCGTATCCTGTTGCTACTATTGCTTTCATTTTTGTCATGAGTTTGGCGTTTTGTTCATGACAAATGGACTGAAATAGTCAAAGGGAAAGGTTCGGGATTAGCTCAAGGAAGTTCCGATATGTAATTCAGAACCTTTTTCAAGCCAATTGGCTCTTTTGGTACTCTTTAGGAGTCATTCCCACCTCTTTTTTGAACGTCGTATTAAAGACGGTTTTCGAATTAAAACCACTCTCATAAGCAAGGCCAATTAAAGAAATATGGGAGTTAGCGGGATCGACAACGAGATGTTTGAAATGCTCAATCCTTTGTTGATTGATGAACTCATTGAAGTTTTTTCCAAGCTTTTCGTTCAGAAGTCTGGAAAGCTGGTTTGGATGAATTTCGAGGTTATCGGCCAAAAGCCGAAGTGTAAGTGTTGGATTCAAGTAAGGCTCCTCAGAGATTATATAGTCGTTGAGTCTTTTTAAATAGTCTTCAGCAGTATCATCATCGATGGTTATGGCTTTTGATTTTTCAATGGATACCTGAGACTTAGGATCAGGGTAAATTTTTGAATGAAACCTTTTGTATTTCTCCGTCTTTTGAATATCTGAGGCCAGAGGATCACTAAACCCCAAAAGCAGAATGGAAGAATGATTTTCGAATAGGTTCTGCAGAACATCAAAGGCTTTCTCAAATTCTCCCAGCATAGAGTATGACATGAAAAGATAAGAGTGCGCATGATGTGCAAAAGGGGAATTCGCCTTTTCGATTAATTCACTTAGATGATCACCACTCCTCTCTCCTAGCTTAATATCAATTAGCGTGAGGAACCCCAATCTTTCATCAGGGGTAAAAAGTGCTTGCGGAGTAGATTCAAGAAGAGCTTTAGCACCCTCTATATCACCCTCCAAAATTTTAATGTTCAGACTTAAATGAACAGCGGGAAGATTCTTGTCATTCTCTTCCAGAATACCCTTTAAGATGAATTTTGACCTCTCATATTCTCCCATTCGGTATAAACAAGAAGCTTCAAAAAAGAGGGTCTCAGGATTTAAAGGGTCAACGGATTTCGCATAGAAGATGTGTTCATTGGCTTTTGCAAAATCTCCTTTTAATGAATAGACGAAAGAAGTGATTCGATGGGTTTCAGGACTGGTTGGGTCAACCGCTAAAGATTTAAGCAGGTACTCCAGTGATTTCGGGTAACTAGCCTCGGTGAAGAGGTATTGATTGGCGAGCATGTAATTCAGCTCAGCGTCATTCGGATTGATCTTTTTTGCCACCTCAATAGATTCGGTAGCCTTCATCCATGACTCCTCCTTTGGGGCGAATCCCGCAACGGCCAAAAAACTATAAGCATCAGCCAATCCCAAATGACCTTGAATCATATTGGGATCGAGATCTACTGCTTTCTGAAACTCCTTAATGGAAGTCTTTGCCCCTTCAGCGTTCCACGCATTGAAATGAAATCGACCTTTTAGGTAATGATCGTATGCATTGACACTTTCGGTCGGTTTGGTTACAAGATGGTCGGAAATATCTAAATGTCCCAGATGCTCACGGAGTACTTCGGCAATTGCCAAACTCACATCATCTTGAATCTCAAATATATCCTCCCTAGTACGATCCCATGTTTCTGACCAATAAGTTTCGTCAGTTTCCACATCGATCAAGTGAGCAGAGATGCGAAGCTTGTCACCTCCCAATCTTACGCTTCCTTCTAAAAGGGTGTTTACATCGAGTTTTTCTCCTATTTCCTTTACTGATGCCTCGTGGTCTTTGAAATAGAAACTAGAGTTCCTGGAGATGACCTTGAGCTGATCGATCTTTCCGAGGGCATGAATAATTTCCTCAGTAATTCCATCACAGAAATGTTCATTTTCCTTATCGGAACTGATGTTCTTAAAAGGAAGAACGGCGATTGAGGTCTTTTTATCCGAAAGAGTTTGCACTTTGATTTAATTGGGCCTCAAGGTAAGGTGTAGATTTGAGTTTCGATGGAAACCTCAAACCTAATGCATCGCGCGGAGGATGTTGGCATCGAGCTTATCAAGAAGTCGCTTATCGGAAAAACCCGATTTATTGGTCAAAACATAAGTAGCCATGTTTAATTCGGGATAAATTCGGAGCTCCAAGTAGAATCCGCCTCCCCCGCCAGCATGGTGAACATAAGAATGACCATCAAGTTCTCCTGAAAACCACCCCAAGGTATGTCCCGAAGGCTTTCCATTTGAAAGAGTCTGTTGCTTGAACATTAGTTCCTTATTCTTATCAGAAAGGATTGAACTATTCGATTTGAGGAGTTCTTGCAAGAATCCGTTCAATCCTTTTGGGGTCGCGAAAAGACCACCATGAGCCGCGCCATTGAGGTAAACTTTTTTAAACGGAAGAAGCCTTCCTTGTTTGGGTTCCATGTATTTTGACTTATCGAGTAGAAAACCCAAAATGAAAGATTGAAGTCCTGACTCGTGGTAACCTGTGACGGCATTTGAATTATCCCATTTAAACCCAATCGATGGATTATTCAGAACGTTGGTGGTAATGTATTCTTGATATGACTGACCTGATACTTTTGCGACTATTTCCCCCAAGACCAGATAGTTCAGATTAGAATAGGAAGCTTTCTTTCTCGGCTTTCGTATTGCTTTGGCCTTTTTAAAAAGGGTCTCCTCACTGAATTTTTCATAGTCAAAACGCTCATCATCTTCCTGAAGATGAATCCATCGTATTGGAATGGGATTGTTCAAGCCCGATTGATGGCTTAATAGATGCCTAATGCTTATCTCTCCCAAAAACTCATATTGTGGTAAATAAGTGATGGCGAGATCATCCAGATTGAGTTTACCCTTTTCCTCAAGCTGTAAAATGGCCACAGCCGTAAAGGTTTTGGTAATGCTGAACAGCGGAAACTGAACTTCTTCATCAATCTCACGCTTAGCGGTTAGGTTGAGTTTTCCTTTTGAGTAGGTGTATTCAATTGAATGAGGTGAAACGACGGCATAATAAAATGCGGGAGAGTTAAGGTGCTTATCGACTTGCTCGTTGATAACTTCAGAAGAGGTATGAGATGCTAAAACCATGATGAGTAGAATTGACAGGCGTTTCATTTCTTTTTTACAAAAGAATGGCACCCCTCATCCCCTTCCATTAACATTTGATAAAATGATCAGGACTCCTTTCTCAATCTGCTCAATGACACATTGGTGATTCCCAAATAAGAAGCTACCATTGAGTGAGGAATGATGTTTTCGAGCATGGAATAATCCTTTCTGAACTGCTCAAGTCGCTGCTTACCTGTCCAAGATATCAACCTGATTTCCTTATTGGTTTTTCGAAAAAGCTCTTGTCTGAGGATAGTATTGGCGAACTCTCTTATCTCAAGGTTTTCTTCGATGAGTTTTTCAAATTGACCGGCATCAATTCTAGCCAAGTGGCAATCAGCCAGAGCCTCGAGATTAATGAGTGAAACACTATTGCACGTTCTTGTGACATAAGGGCTCAAAACCGTTTGTTTTTCAAAAAACAAAAGTGTGACCGCCTCGCCTTCTTGATCCAAAAGGAAACTACGCACAAGGCCATCAAGTAGGATGTATTCATATTGATTTCTTCTTCCTTTTTCTGCAATTCTAGATCCTTTTGGAAAGGTGATCTTTTCGGAAATAGCAATAATTTGATCTCTGGACTTTCCTGTGAGACCTGGGTAAAGTTTATCGAAAACTGCATTGAGAATGTCTATCATATCACCCTAAATTCACCCCGAAGAAGTGCCCTACAAGAGCAGTTAAGCCCATCGCGATGGTTCCCCAAAAGGTGATTCTGGAAATGGCCTTCCACATACTGGAGCCTCCGGTTTTGGCGGCAAAAGCTCCAAGGATAATCAAAAAGACAATGGCAAAGGCGTAGAGCACATATACCATCCCTTGAAGAGGAAAGAGGATTGTTACTATCAATGGAAGCCCCCCCCCTGCGGTAAAGGCAGCACCTGAGGCCAGGGCGGCTTGTAATGGGTTGGCCTTGGTCATATCATTAATGCCCAGCTCATCTCTCACATGAGCCGCAAGTGCGTCTTTTTCGGTAAGCTCTTTCGCCACCAACATTGCCGTTTCCTTCTTCAGGCCTCGTTCCTCGTAGATTTGAGCGAGTCGTTGTAACTCGATCTCGGGCATATCCGTGAGCTCCTGTTGCTCTCTTTGGATATCTGCCTGTTCAATATCGGTCTGAGAACTTACGGATACATATTCTCCCGCCGCCATTGATAATGCGCCTGCTACCATCCCCGCAAGAGTTGCCAACATGATAGGCTCACGAACATCGCTGGCAGCAGCCACACCAATGGCAAGACTTGCAGTGGATAATATCCCGTCATTAGCTCCTAAAACAGCTGCTCGAAGCCAATTGCTCTTGTGGATGTAATGAGCCGCCAGGTATTCTTCAATATGTTCGGAATTATCTTCCATAGATGAATTAATCTTAAACACTAATATAACGCGTCGAACTCGCCAATCATAAATAAACTCCATTGAATTGTTTCAGATCTAAAGGATGGATTTTGAGATTTGCTATATTTAGTACCACAACCAAATACCTGACAACCAAAATCCTAGACCCATGAAAACGCTATCAGTTATTCTACTTGCCCTAATTTCACTCACATGCAATGCCCAATCAGAAGCTGACTTGGTGACTTGGTTCAACGCTCCTGTTGAAGATGGAGATTTAGAACTACTCGTTGGCCATATCCCTGAGGATAGGTGGTTTGAAATAAAAGCAACAGAAGATTATGCTTGCAACCATTACGGAAGGCAGGTTAGCGTAATGTCGATTGAAGGCAAGGATTTTTACTCCAAAATCACTTCCACGGGAGATTGTATTTACGCCTATCCATTCTCGGAAGAGTTTTTGCCGGGTATAATCGGGAAAATGCGGAAAGAAAAGGTGAAGGAAATTCTGGATGAGAACCCGAATGTTTCCGAGCTTTTTGAGGACAGCGACTTTGGTGGTACTTATTACAGATTTAAACTCTCAAAAGGAAACCAGCATCTCTGGATGAGCTTTAAGTTCACCTCTGACTGCACTAAAAAGAAACATAGTGCCTGTCTGAATTCGGTTTGGTTACACAAGGATAAACCCAAATAAATCAGACTCCTTAAGTAGAAAATACTCTGTAAAAAAAGGTTCTCCTAAAAGACAAACACTATCTGAGCAAGAACTTGAAAGAAGGAACAACCTATCCTTTTCTATTCTCACGTTGTTTTGCAATCTTCTCCTGCTGCATGCCACGATAGTATTGTGAGGCGCCGTAGATTATTGTTCCGTACGTAACAATCGCTACTCCGAGATCATCGATATAGAGGTGCGTAACAAGTGTGATTAAGCTTCCGATTACAAAGATGATCGCCCCTACTTTTTTGTTTTTCTTGTAATCGATGGGATCTCCTGTTTCATAATCCCCTGTAGCAGCCATTTTACGCTCAAACTCAATTTGCTCAGCTTCATCATCTCTATTGAAATCCTTGCACGAACCATCGAAATCGGCAAGGGCATTTGTGAGTCCACAAACCAAGCCCTGCTTCATGGTCATCTTTCGATTCGTACAGATTTTACAATACTCAAGCCGTTCTTCTCTGGTCATAGCAATTTGTTTTACCCATTCAATTAATCTCAGAATTCTATCTAATCCACCTCATGAATTTCATCGGAAAAATAGCAAATCCATCATTCTCTATTCAAAGGTTGAATCGAAAATAGCTCGACAGACTCGTTTTTTCCTTTAAGAGGAATCTTACCAATTTCTCGGACCTTAAATCCATCGATATTCTCAAGACTATCGATGAGCTCTTTTGAGACAAGTAAATCCGAATTAAAGGTCCTGCATTCGCCCTGAATTCGAGCTGCGGTATTTAGTACGTC
>CAZWQX010000007.1:2765-51642 GCA_964635965.1 uncultured Cryomorphaceae bacterium | reverse complement strand
CGGCGAAGCAATTGACGACGGCGGAAACGACCCCGGTGTTGGTTATGATTATGGATGGGCTCCTGGTCAAACCAATGGCAACCTGCCTGACCAAGGGGCACCTGGAGCAACTCCAGTACCTCCCGGTATTTATCAAAGTGAAGAGGATATGTGCAATTTCGTCGGGTGTCCGCTCAACGGAGATTGGACTTTCAGCGTTGTTGACAATCTAGCCATCGACAATGGGTATATTTTTGAATGGGGAATTGATTTCAATCCTCTATTGTTTCCTGACATCACAACTTTTACTCCAATTATCGGATATGGCTCAGATTCTACTTTTTGGGATGGGCCAAATATTGTAAGCGTCTCGGACGATGCAAATACCATAGAAGTACTTTTTGACCAACCAGGCACCTATGAGTATACCTTTTTCTCCACGAACAACTTTGGATGCACATTTGATACCACGGTTGTAATTGAGGCTATAGAAGGTCCTGAAATTACTGCTGGTCCCGATCTTACGGTTTGTAATGATCCTGTTCCTTTGCAAGCAGGGATAGCTAATAGCAGTGCATCTTGCGCCAACGCCTCCGGTAATTACGTCTATTGTTACGAGAACAATCAAGTCCTGACTCAGACTTTCTGTCCGGACGTACCGGGCGATGGGGTAACGTTTATGGAAGTAATCATAAATGCGGGTAGTACCGAAAATTTCTTTGATGAATTCTGGGTATATGATGGCGACAATAACGGTGCACCCCTTCTGGCCGGACCTCTTTTTGGCGATTTATCAGGATTGAGTTTTCAGGCAACGAATTCTACAGGATGTATAACGATTGAAATCACGCCCGATGGTTCAGTTTCATGTGGATCCGGATCTCAGACGGAATTGGATATCACGGTTTCTTGTGGTGGAGGTAGTGGATTGATCTGGTCTTGGAGTCCGCCTGATGGATTGTCTGACCCGAATATCCAAAATCCAACGGTTCTAGTAGATCAAGCCACCACTTACACAGTGTCGGCATTTCCTGTTGGCTTTCCAGGCTGCGTTATTACAGACCAAGTAACTGTTGCCCCAGATGCCGAGTCTGATCCCGGATTAGATACGGACACAACTCTTTGTTACAACTCACCAACAATTCCATTAATTGATTATCTGGGAGGTAACCCCGCTCCCGGTGGAGATTGGATTGAAACGGTGAGTGGTAATCCTTTTGACCCTTCGAGTTTTGCGCCAACGGATTATCCGAATGGTGGCAATTTCAACTACACTTATACGGTGACGAATGGAGTATGCACGAACAGCTCTAATTTGATCATTAATATCCTCCCCGCCACGGATGAAACATGTTGCCAAGTAAATGCCAACGCAGGACCTGACGCTGTCGCCTGCGCACTTTCCTATCAACTGAATGCTGAGCCCACGATAGGATTAGGTTCATGGTCAGGTCCTCCCGAAGTAAGTTTTAGTGACATTAATGACCCACAGGCTATCGCAACAGCTGTGTCGCCCGGTGGAACTTATATTCTTACTTGGACGGATTCGAACGGTTTTCAATGTGAAGCCGTCGATGAAATTGAAGTGATTTTTGCCGACAGTTTGACAATTAACGCTGTTCCGTCGGATGCAATTTGTTTTGATGAATGCAGCGGAACAGCGGTTGCCATTGCAGGTGGTGGAACTGCAGATAATGGCTTGTATAGTTTTGAGTGGTCTGGTGGAACACAAGGAATCGTAAATCAAGTAAGAGATAGCCTTTGTGCCGGCACTTATAGCTTGATCGTCACAGATAATGTTGGGTGCACCGACTCGACTACCTTTAGCGTAGGTCAACCGATGGAACAAGATATAACATTGTTAGGTGAACCTCCTCTCTGCGCTGATTCTTGTAATGGAAGAGTGACGGTTAATTCACCTGGTGCCGTGGAATATAGTTATGACGGAGGAATAACTTTTTCTTCAGATAATGTGGGTTTCTCTTGTGCCGGTCAAGTATTCGTAGTTGCAAGAAACGAGGCAGGATGTGAGATAAAAGATGATGTTATTTTATCGAATCCGGAACCGTTTATCGCTGACTTCAATATCAATCCTAACCCAACAACGGTTAAAAACACCTTGATTACTTTTCAAGACGTTTCAAGGCCAGGGCCAATTGACAAAACTCTCTTTTTATATGGCGATCCACCATTCGACGAAGGAACTGACAGAATATCGCAATTCGTATTTCCAAAGGATACCGCGGGAGAGTATTTGATAACCTTGATAAGCCAAAGCGTAAATGGTTGTATTGATACAACTACCCAAGTATTGGTTATCAATGATGACCTGCTTTGGTTCATTCCAAATAGTTTCTCACCAAATGGTGACGGAATCAATGATATATGGAAGCCAGTTGGAAACTCAGTTGATCTGAGTTCATACTCGTGCAAGATTTATGATCGTTGGGGGCGTTTGGTTTTTGAAACTGCGGATATCGATGAAGGATGGCGAGGGAATGTGGATGACTCGGAATACTTCTCAGGTGCTTCGGTATTTACCTACGTTATTGAAATTACTTCGGCTACAACGGAGGAAAAAGAAGAGATAACAGGATTCATCACACTTATTCGATAGCCTTAGTGCTTGGCTGATAATTTGCCTAAATTCGGGCACAAATAGTCAGTGAAAGTTGAATAGTTTATTGGTGATTAATTGGAATGTCGACCCTACGGCATTTACCATCCCATTTATAGATTGGCCGGTTAGGTGGTACGGAATCCTTTTTGTTACAGGGCTTTTAGTTAGCGAATATGTCCTCTTTCACATTTTCGAAAAAGACGGAAAGACCAAAAAGAATGTCGAAGATCTTGCTATTTACGTTGTTATCGGGACAATTCTAGGCGCTCGTCTAGGTCATGTTTTCTTTTATGATGCTTCTTATTACCTCAGCAATCCAGGAGAAATAATTAAAGTTTGGGAAGGGGGATTAGCTAGTCATGGAGGAGCGATTGGGATACTTTTAGCCCTGTATTTCTATTGTAGAAAATACAAATTCAATTATATCTGGGTAATGGACCGATTGGTGATAGTAGTCTGCTTCACAGGTGCATGTATCAGAACGGGAAACTTAATGAACTCAGAAATATTAGGTACCATCACGGACCTTCCATGGGGATTTGTTTTCGAAAGAGCCTACCCCGAATATCTCGCGCAGGACCCAAGACATCCTGCTCAACTTTACGAGGCAATCTACTGTCTCCTACTAATGGGCCTGTTGTACTGGCTTTGGAAAACCAAACGAGAAAAAATGGCCAATGGAATGATTTTCGGAATTTTCCTTGTTATTCTATTTTCTCTTCGTTTTCTGGACGAGTTTGTCAAAATCAATCAAGAAGCATTTGAAAATGATTTACCCATTAACATGGGTCAAATTCTCAGCATTCCCTTTGTTGTCGCGGGCCTCTATTTTATCTATCAGGCGTCCAAGGCCAAAAAAGTCCAATCGTGAAATATATTGCGGCGATAGGGATTTTTCTTTGCGCTGCTCTTTGCTCAATTGCGCAAGACACGTTCAAACGTTATGCTGACTTCGACCAAATCGATAGAAGCGAGAGTAGTTTTCGAATTGGTTTTTATAACCTGGAGAATCTCTTTGACCTTGAAGACGACAGTTTGACTGCTGATGAATCATTCACACCTGAAGGAAGTAACCGATATACCTACAGCAGGTACGACAATAAAAAGAATGGCTTGTCAAGAACTATTCTTGCACTAGGTGGCTGGAATCCGGTTGAATTAATGGGTGTATGTGAGGTTGAGAGTGAGTGGGTATTGGATGGCCTAACCAAATTTTCGCCGTTAAAGAATTCGGGATACGAGTTTATTCACAAAGACTCGCCCGATAGAAGAGGAATCGATGTCGCCTGTCTCTATCAGCCTGACCGATTCGAAGTGATTCTCTATAAATACTACAAGATTACTTTTCCTGATAATCCGGATAGAACCACTAGAGATGTCTTATACGTAAAGGGCATTTTGCCGAATACAGATACCTTGCATTTCTTCGTCAACCATTGGCCCTCACGCTACGGAGGTCAATTTGTCTCAGAACCTTCACGGGCGCATGTGGCCGGTGTTGTTAGGCAAAAGGTTGACAGCCTTCAAGCACGTTTCGGAAATCCTTTAATAATCTTGACTGGTGACTTTAACGATGAGCCTGAGGATTTGAGTTTGACCGATCATCTTCGGGCAAAAAATGATTTTGAAGAAGTAGAAGATGGAGACTTGGTAAACTTGATGTTTCCGGTGAAGAATAAATTTGGCACCCACAGCTTTGCAGGAGAATGGGGTGTGTTAGACCAATTTATCGTCACAGAGAATCTTCTCGAGGGTTCAACCACTTCAACGGGATATGGCATGATCGGCATTTTCGACGCGCCCTGGTTATTGAAAGAAAATGCAGCAGGAAATTCCGTGACGAACCGCACCTATCAAGGTCCTGCCTACAAAGGCGGCTTTAGTGATCACCTTCCAATTTTCTTAGATCTATCATTAAGAAATAGCGAGCAATAAAAAAGGCCTCTTTCGAGGCCTTTTTCAAAATATCAAATTGAGTCTACGCATCAATATTTGCGTATTTGGCATTCTTCTCAATAAACTCACGTCTTGGCGGCACATCGTCACCCATCAGCATTGAGAATATTCTATCTGACTCTGCCGCATTTTCAATGGTCACTTGACGAAGAGTGCGCGACTCGGGATTCATTGTTGTCTCCCAAAGTTGCTCGGCGTTCATCTCTCCCAAACCTTTGTATCGCTGGATAGAAACCGAACTTTCCTTTGCTGCACCTTTCATATCAGCAACAAACTCTTCGCGCTGTTTATCATCCCACGCATAGCGAATGGAATTCCCCTTCTTCAATTGGTAGAGAGGTGGAGTAGCGATATAGATATATCCCGATTCTATCAACTCGCGCATATGCCTAAAGAAGAAGGTCAGAATCAACGTTTCAATGTGGCTACCATCAACATCGGCATCACACATGATAATCACTTTGTGATAACGAAGCTTAGAGACATCCAGAGCTTTACTATCCTCTTCCGTTCCAACTCGAACTCCCAGTGCAGTATAGATGTTCTTAATCTCCTCATTGTCAAAAATTTTGTGCTGCATAGCCTTTTCAACGTTGAGAATCTTTCCTCTAAGGGGCAAAATAGCCTGAAATTCACGCGATCTCCCTTGCTTGGCAGTACCACCAGCAGAGTCTCCCTCTACCAGGTAAATCTCGCAGTTTTCCGGATTTTTGTCTGAGCAGTCACTCAATTTTCCCGGAAGTCCCGTTGAAGAAAGTACATTCTTGCGTTGCACCATCTCCCTTGCCTTCCTGGCAGCGTGACGAGCTTGCGCAGCTAGAATCACTTTATTGACAATTTGTCTTGCCTCATTTGGATTCTCCTCGAGGTAATGCGTCAACATTTCAGAAACGGATTGTGAAACAGGCGCATTCACTTCACGGTTTCCAAGTTTGGTCTTCGTCTGACCTTCAAATTGAGGCTCAGCGACTTTAACTGATATGACGGCCGTGAGTCCTTCTCGGAAGTCGTCTCCTGCAATCTCGAATTTAAGCTTACTGAGCATACCTGATTCCTCAGCATACTTTTTCAAAGTTGCTGTCAAACCACGACGAAATCCTTGAAGGTGAGTTCCTCCTTCGTGCGTATTGATGTTATTAACGTACGAATGAATATTCTCAGTAAAAGAAGTGTTGTAGATCATGGCAACCTCAACCGGGATACCGTTCTTCTCACCTTCCATGTAAATGGGTTGAGAGATCAATTTCTCTCGTGCCTGGTCCAAAAACTGAACAAATTCGTACAAACCACCTTCTGAGTAAAAAGAATCAGCTTTCGGATTTCCTTCTTCGTCGAGTTCACGCAAGTCTTTGAGGTCAATTCGGATTCCCTTGTTTAGGAAAGCCAATTCCCTCATTCGCTTTGCTAAAGTATCGTAGTTGTATTCAACAACTTCGAATATCTCGGCATCCGGAAGAAACTGAACCAAGGTTCCACTTTCATCCGTTTCTCCGATTATCTCAACCTCTTTTTGAGGCTTTCCCTTACTGTAGGTTTGCTCCCAAATTTTGCTATCGCGATATACGGTAGCTTTAAGGTCTTGGGAAAGAGCGTTTACACAAGAAACTCCAACTCCGTGTAATCCACCCGATACTTTGTAGGTATCCTTGTCGAATTTACCCCCCGCGTGTAGCACAGTCATTACTACTTCGAGAGCAGATTTCTGCTCCTTCTCGTGAAAACCCGTAGGGATCCCGCGTCCGTTATCTCTTACGCTAATTGAATTATTCTCATGAATTTCCACCTGAATATGGTCGCAATATCCTGCAAGCGCCTCATCTATAGAGTTATCGACTACCTCATAAACCAAATGGTGGAGTCCTTTTACCCCCACATCTCCAATGTACATGGCGGGTCTTTTCCTAACGGCTTCCAGTCCTTCGAGAACTTGAATATTCCCTGCTGAATAATCCGTCGGTTGCTTCTTCTGTTCGTCAGTCATAAATGTCTGATTATTAGATCAAATGTAGATATACAAAGATACGAAATATCCACCGCTTAATTGGCCTGTAAAGCCCGTAAATGCTGTGGTTTTTCAACAAAAAGATGAGCTTTTCAACAGCCTGGATGAACTGCTAAAAAATCGAAAGAGGAAATCCTTAAAATGAATACTTAACTCCCCCTAAAACGAAGGCTCTTTGAGCGGGAAAGCGATAGTAGATATCGTATTTAGTCGCAGTGAGGTTAGTGGCCTGTATAAATGCTGATAATCTCTCTGTGTATCGGTACTCTGCTGAAAGACTTATGTCCAAATATGGATCTAATTCCACTTTCCAATATCCTCCATCTTCCGGTTGTTCGTTCGGAATTGGGAAAAGTGATTTTACCTGTCTCGAACCGATTAGAGCTGCCGAGGCTCCCAGAACGAACTTATCATATAAGTTGTAGTGACCGGCCAGAGTGAATTCAGAGGAAGGTAAATGCCATGCTTCATCCTCATCTTCCGTGTCGTAGCTGTAGATTCTTCCACTCAGGTTAACACCCCATTTATCACCCGAAGTATAGGTTACTTCACCGAAAAGTGTGAATGTCTTCACATCATCGTAAATCACTGAGAATCTATTTTCTCTGCTCACTAAGGTGTCATTCACGAACAATGGAGTATTATCTCCTTTTTGGTAAGATGCACCAACATTAAAGCTAAGGTTATCACTCACGCTTCCACGAAAACCTCCATAAGCTTTATACCTATTAACTGTATTTTCCAAAGGCAATTGAGAAAGCACGAAAGGATTATCGGTTGTCAACGTTCGGTAGCTCACTCGCTCAACATTTCCTGTAACCCCCGCATACGGAACGAAAATGTCATTGAACAGTCGTACACTGAATTCTAAATCAGGGAAGGCATTAAATCGTACTTTATCTGTGAATCTTGCATAAATCCCCAATCCAACATCAGCTCTTATCGCGCCATTTCTCAATACAATTTTTGGGACAGCGTTGAAGATGGCATTCGTCTCATCGGTTGCCGCAATTGAAATACTGTCGTTCGACATGAATTCAAATGCTTGCACATCTGCTCCTGAGTAACTGATCAAATCAAATCCCAGATCGAGTAAATAGAGCTGATCACCTCTATATGAACGTAAATCTCCCGTTGCATTAATCCCAAATTCACCCGCTTCGAAACGATCATTCAAATAGTAAATATCAAGCCCTAAATCATGGTTCACTTTTGAAGAATCTCGATAGTAACTTTTCCAATTCGAATTGAGCTCGAAAAGATTAAAGCGTTGTTGAATATCATCATTGTCAATATCAGCATCCTGAGGATCAAACCCATAGTAGTGCCAAACGTCGCGATTGTAAGAGAGCTGAGATTGAAGGCTATGCTTTCCGAATATTTTCTTCCCCCACACATCAATTGAATTCTGACTCATTCCACTAAACGCCACGGGACGGTTTACTCCATCGTTGTGAGAAAGATGCCGAACCTTGGCCCCATAAGCCAATTCTCTGTCTCGATCTGAAGCAAAATATGCCTCTAACAAAGGTGTAGCGAAATTACCTGCTCCTGCTTTCACATAACCCTTGTAGAGCTTATCAAGTGGCTCACGAATCTTAACTCTTGCAGCCTCGATGGAGTCTACTTCGACGGTTAAATCCGGTCTGCGTGGGATAAGCAAGTAGTCAAGATCACCCATTTCCACTTCAATTTCCTGTGGAACGGGAAGCTCTGAAATCTTAAAAGCTTTCTGAACGGTAAGTGTCCGATCACCTGTAATGACTTGGGTTTGATTAAATCCGCCATCATCTTCACCTCCTTGGGCGCAAAGCAGGTTTACGGTAAAAACCGAGATAAGCGCAAAAACTATTTTTCTCATTCTTAGCATCAGTTACCGTCTATTAATTCGTCGTATTCGTCTTCAAAATCGAGTGTGTCAGGAGGCTGAATCGTATCTCCTCTTGCGATAAAAGCGTCTTCTTCGGCATTGATCATTTCCAACTTAGCCTTTGCTTCTTTCACCAGTGCGGAATCAGTTACATTCTGAATTACACTTTCAAGGGTAGACTTTGCTTGGAAAAAGTCTTCTTTTGCCGCATAAACATCTGCGAGTAAAATGAACCCTTTTACCTTCCAATATGGATAAGCTGAAAACTCTTTAACCAAATCAAAAACGAGTCTTTCGGATCGATCATAGTCGTCGTTAGCATAAGCAATCTGTGCCAATCGAAATTGAGCCTCAGCTCCAGACTCAGTTTCCTTAATGGCAGCAAGCCACTCATAATCAGATGTAGCTGTAGAAAAATCCCGTTCAGTGAAATGCATCCGTGCTCTGAGTAATCTGGCTTCCGATTCAATTTGATCGGTCAGATTCTCATCCTTCAGCACCTTTTCGATGGACTGAAAAGCCATTTCGTAATTACCTAGTTCGTAATGCGAACGCATTTGGCCAATAACCGATTGGTATCTGTTCAAGGGGAATTCTGCGGCCTGTTCCAATTTTTGAAAGTGTCCCAAGGCTTCTTGGAACTCACCTCTTTTGAATCGGATACTTGCTGCTCCCAACAAAGCCGGTTCGGTAAACTGACCCGCAGGCGACAGAGCTATGAATTCAAAAGCAGGCAAGGCTTTTTCGTAATCGTTCTTTCGGTAAGCACAGTCTCCCAAGTAGTAATTGGCATGTAATGCAAAAAGCCCATTGGGAAATTCGCGAAGGTATTTTTCAAAAGCAGGTATACCTTCATCGCAGTTACCTTCGGCAACCAGGTTTTCCGCTGACTGGTATGTCAGGCTGTCAATTTCACCGGGAGACACCTCGTAATTCTCTAACCCATTCAACCAAGCTGAATATTCATCTACCCTACCCAAATCGAGATAAATATTTTTCAATGTGGCAATAGCCTCTTGCGACTCTGCGTCAACACCATAATCGTCTACTACTTGTTTGATTGATGAGATTGCTCTGTCGTATTCACCCCTTCGGTATTCAACCAAGCCCAACTGAAGAAGAGCCTTCTTTCGATAGGGTGATTGGGCGTAGTCTTCAATCACGGTTCCGAAAGCGGCGCTGGCAGCTTCTAATTCATTTCTTAAAAAATGAGCTGTTCCCAACTCAAAATAGGCCACTGAGGCCAAAGAGGTTTCAGGATGCTCTTTTAAGAGTTTTTGAAGGGTGGAAATTTTCTTAGGGTAATCATCTCGATAACCGTGTGCCATAGATTGCTGGAAGAGCGCATAATCTTCATTCAAGGATTCTTCAGACAAGGCACTTTGATAAGCTTCAATAGCCTCCGAGTAATTCTTATCAACCAGATGTAAATCGCCAATTCGCAGGTAGGCGTCATTCCTGCGCTTTGGATCTTTATCACTGGAAGAAACATACTTCCTAAAAGCAGTCAAGGCATTTCCATAGCTACCATCTTTGAAAGAGCAGTAACCAACATTGTAATTTGCGAGGTTATAATACTTTGTTGAATATGCCGATGAATTGTTCAAAAAAGCATTATATGATGACTTGGCATCACTGTATTTGCTCATCCGGTAATAGACATCTCCTGACCAGTAATCTGCTAAGGCCGTGGTTTGAGGATTGTTATCGTATCTCTTGGCAAGCTCAAACTTCTTTAAAGCCTCGTCGTTCTGCTTTTTGTTCATCAATTCAATTCCCAAATTCAATGCAGCAGATTGATATTGACCTTTCTGAATAGGATCAGGTGTTTTTATCTGATCGATAGCAGACAAGGCTGCTTCGTAATTTTTGGTCGCCAAGTGAACCTTCAATAGAAATTCAAATGCCTCGTCTTTCCTCGTAGAACTCGGGTAATTCTTCAAATACTGTTCAAAGGCAATTATTGCTTCGTGGAAGGGATCGTAACTTAATTCATATGCAAGCTTGGCATAATTGAAGAGTGCATCTTCGGTCACCTCTTTATCGAAATTCATCTGCGCCGCTACCTTAAAGGCGTTTCGTGCATATTCCTTCTGCCCTACATTCAGGTAAGCGTCGGCCATTTGATAGGTCGCAATCTGACCTAACTCGCCCTCATCTTTAGAGGCCTTGGCGAAAAAATCAATCGATTTTTGGTAATCCCCCGTTCGGTAATAAGCATAGGCCATTCGGTATGCCTGTTCCGGATTGGGATTGTACTGCTTGGCCATGTACTTCTCTAGAAAAGGAATTGCTTCTGAATAATCCTCCCTCAAGTAATAGGCATTTCCAATAAGGAGTGAAATCTCTTCTTCACGCTGAAGCTTTTCGCTTTCCATAAGCGGCGAGGCGTAATCTATGAGTTCGTCGTACTTCTCCTGAAAGTGATAAATGTGAGCAATATAGTAGGGAACAACTTTTGAAAAATTCGGATCATCCTGAGCTTTCCGGAAAGATTCTAAGGCAGTTTGATAGTTCCCGTCTTCATATGCCATATGGCCGTAGTAATAATTCGATGGCCCTTTGTAGACTGTTTCCTTATCTTTTAAATCATAAAAGGCTGATTTCGCTTTCTCAAAGTTCTCTTCTTCAAATGCGGAGAATCCCGTTTTGAAGGTCACCTCATCAGCCAAGTCGGGCGATAAGTCTCGTTTATCCAATTCTTCAAACCAGCGCAAGGCATCGTCGTAATCTCTTCGGTTGAAATTATAACGAGCCAAATCCAGCACGGCATCTTGCTTCCATATGCTCTCGGGATAGCCTAAAATAAACTGTTCCATCAGAAATTCTGCGTCTTTATGAAACAGTTTCAGTGAACTGAGAGCGCGATAGTATTGGGCATTGACATTGTATTCACCAAACTTGTCGCCGTCTTCTCTGATGAAAGCATCAAAGGCTTTTCGAGCTGGTTCATAGTGCTGGCGCCCCATCAAATCCAGTGCATTGTAATACTGAACTAAATCAGACCGATACAATTCCGTTTGCTGCCCCAGAATTTTTTGGGAAACGAAGACTAGAATCAAACAGGTGAAAAGTGCGAAAACCCGCAGTTTAACCGACATATAATCTTATTCTATAAACGAGTAAAGTTAGATTCGAATAAGTGGGTGCTTGGTTTTTTTAGACGAAGTTTTAAACCGGAATTTGTGGAGAATACAAAAGGCACTTCGGGCGTTGAACCACTAATAAACGTGAGTTCTGCACTCAAATTATTTTAGTTTTACCAAAATTTTATTCATGGCATTAGACACCATCGTTGAAATCAAGGACGCACGCATTTTTCAAGGAGATCATTTGGTTTTGTCTGATGTGAATTTTCGTTTAGAGAAAGGAGATTTTGTCTATCTAATCGGAAAAACAGGAACGGGTAAAAGCAGTTTATTAAAAACTCTCTACGGTGCTTTACCTCTCAGGGAAGGAGAAGGCAAAGTTGCCGACTTTGATTTGAAAAATCTCAAACGCAAGCAGGTTCCTTACCTGCGGCGGAAACTAGGCATCGTATTCCAAGATTTTCAGCTGCTTACAGATAGATCGGTAAATGACAATTTGCTTTTTGTGTTAAAGGCCACTGGTTGGAAGGACAAAAAGGCAATGAAAGACAGGATGCAGGAAGTATTGGATAAGGTGGGTCTGGGAACTAAGGGGTACAAAATGCCTCATGAGCTTTCAGGTGGCGAACAGCAAAGGGTGGCCATCGCTCGTGCCTTGTTGAATGATCCCGATTTGATTTTGGCCGATGAGCCTACGGGAAATCTCGACCCCAACACCACAGAGGAGATTCTTAACCTCCTAAATACGATATCAAAGTCTGGGAGAGCCATTTTGATGGCCACACACGACTACGTTCATATGAAAAAATTCTCGTCCAGAGTCATCCGTTGTGAAAACAACTCTGTCTCAGCCGAGTAAGTATGATCTCTGTTCTTATACCTGTTTACAATCACTCTGCGTTTGCCTTGGTAAGCACCCTTATCGATCAAGCTCGAGCTATTGAAGTGCCCTGTGAGATAATCGTTCTTGATGATGGGAGTACGGATTTCAAAGACCAATTTGAGACTTATCCGAAATCGGAGATTTTACGAATAGAGAAATCCATCTCCAATTTAGGGCGATCAAGAGCGAGAAATAAATTAGCCGAACTAGCAAAATATCCCTTTTTACTCTTACTCGATTGTGACGGAATTCCCGTTCGTGACGATTTTCTGGAGCGGTACTTGGAAGCCAATGAGACCGCAGGCGTTTTAGTTGGTGGAAGCAGATATGAAAAACCTGAAAACAAGAAATTCCTACTTCACTACACTCACGGCATTCAACGAGAAATAGCCAACCAGCGTGGGTTTAAATCCAACAATTTCTTTATTTCTAAAGAGCTCTTTCAGTCCATTCGATTTGATGAATCATTGAAACAATATGGCCACGAGGACACCTTATTCGGGGTTGAGTTGGATCGAAAAGGAATCGAAATACGGCACATTGATAATCCCGTGATTCATCAAGGCCTGGAAGAAGCCGCGACTTTTTTGGGCAAGTCTTTAACAGCCATCGAAAACGCGTGGAAGCTTTACCGGGAGAACAAAATTACGGGTCAGGAAATTCGGGTGTTGAATCTCTTTCTGAAGTGGAACGCCTCTCCCGTGAAGCGAAAGCTTTTGAAATTCATCGCCTCGCGAAAAAAGGTATGGGAACGAATCTGCCTTTCGGATAAACCCAAGCTCTACGCACTCGATTTCATGAAGTTGATCCGCCTTAGCGAACTAGCCCGGACAAACGCTTAAGCACCTCTTCAAATTCACTCTTCCAAGAAAGGTCGCTCTGTGCCCTCCTTAGGTTGGCTCGTATTACTTTCAGCCGCTCGGGATTTGCAAGTAGTTCATTCACCGCTGAAGCAATCTCCGAAGGTGTTGCATGTTCGATAATTAACCCCAGCTCCTTTTCATTTACCAGTCGCGCAACTTCGGGAAGATTGGTCGCGATAATCGGTGTTTCGGCCATCACGTAATCAAAAAGTTTATTGGGCAGACTAAAGCGGTAATTGAGGTTGGTGTCTTTGTCTAAGGTAAAACCAATGTCGGCGGCCGATGTATACTCCATCATCTCCTCGTACGGCACCTTGGGAACGAACCTCACCCGCTCAGTCAACCCCAGAGACTTCACCCTATTTTTGAGTTCGGGAAGCGCATCTCCACCGCCAACAAACACCAACGAGGCATTTTTAATCATCGGCATCGCATCCACCAATTCCTCTCCTCCCCTGTCTACGTTAATACCGCTGCCTTGCATGATCAACAAGGCAAGTTCCTCGTCAAAACCCAATTCCGACTTTTTCTTTTGCTCAACCGCAATTCCCTTTTCGGGCACATTCCTCACAACCAATACATTATCAATCGAATAGGTGTCCTTTAGCAGGTCTGCGATGGATTGATTCACGGTAATCACCATACTCGCTTTGCCGATGCTTGCTTTTTCAAAAAACCGCCAAACTCCTTTAACAAATGGTCTTGATTGGATCTCGGGTACCTCGGTAAAAAACTCATGGCTATCGTAAATGAGTTTTTTATTTCTCAGCTTAGCCACAAAGGCATTGGCGGGAAGGGTATCCAAATCATTCGCCCAGAACACATCCGCTTTGGCAAACAACAGCTTAAAGAATAAGCGGATATTGAGAAAAGCATAGAAGAAAGCACCCTTTTTGAAGAGCATGTTAAAGCGTCTTATTCCATAAGGACGATCTACGTTCATACTGTTTGGCAGCTTTCTTCCCAAAAGCCAAATTTCGTATCCCGCTTCGTGAAGTTCAGCGCACTGCTTTCGCACCCGTTGATCAGTGGCTAGATCATTACTAACAGATATGACGATGCGCTTTTTCACAAAGACGAATGTACTGAAGTCGGTCAAACCGGAAATCGCGTTAGATTTGCCCAAACGCCAACCATGGATATCCAACGGAACGCTTCATTAAAAACCTTCAACACCTTTGGCATCAACGCTAAAGCTTCTCACTTCGTATCCTTTTCGTCGGCGAGCGAATTGGTGGAGGTATTGAATGATGAAAACCTCCGTTCGCTTCCTCGCCTTATTCTGGGAGGAGGAAGTAACATCCTTCTGACCCAAGATATTGAAGGCCTGGTGCTGAAAAACGACGTGAAGGGAATTGACCTGGTTGAAGAATCCGACACCCATTATTTGGTAAAAGCAGGGGCGGGTGAGAATTGGCATGCCTTTGTAATGCACTGCATCGATCATAATCGGGCGGGACTGGAAAACTTGTCTTTGATCCCGGGTAACGTAGGTGCGAGTCCCATGCAAAACATCGGGGCTTACGGAGTGGAGGTGAAAGACCGATTTCACTCGTTGGAAGCGCTGAATTTGGAATCATTGGCAGTGGAAACCTTCGACAAAGAGGCCTGTCAATTTGGTTATCGAGAGAGTGTTTTCAAGCGAAAGCTAAAAGGAAAATATGTAATCCTCACGGTGACCTTTGCTTTGTTGAAGGAGCCTGAGCTGAATACATCGTATGGTGCCATTGGCGGGGAGTTGAATTCCTTGGGCATTCACGAACCAACGATACGGGACGTGAGTGATGCGGTGATTCGGATCCGGCAAAGCAAATTGCCCGATCCGGCGGTGATTGGCAATGCGGGAAGTTTCTTTAAAAATCCAATTGTGCCGGAGGAGACTTATCAAAAAATACTCTCCGAACACCCATCGATGCCACATTACCCTGCCGAACCCGGTATGCACAAACTAGCTGCAGGATGGTTAATTGAGCAGGCTGGTTGGAAAGGATTAAACAGAGGGAATTATGGTGTTCATGCCAAACAAGCTCTAGTTCTTGTTAACCATGGCGGAGCTGAAGGTAAAGAGGTATTCGACCTTTCAGAAGAAATCTTACAAGATGTTAAACTGAAATTCGGAGTGGAGCTTGAACGAGAAGTAAACGTAATCTAATTATCAGCGGTTTCTCCGTCATTATCCTCTTGATCATCCGAAACTGCCACTTCTTTCTCAGTATCTTCTTTGGATTCTGCTTTCGTGAAATCCAAAAGACCTTTCTCAAGCAATAAATTGAACCACTTGATCATTTTTTTGATATCAGAAGGATAGACTCGATCCTCATCGTGTTCCGGGAAAATGCGGAAAAGGTATTCCCTTAAGGCATCGGGGTCTTTGAAATCAACTTCAACGGCTTTTCCATCCGATTCGGTGTGCATTTTTTCGAAAATGTTCCCCAGTGGTTCATCTCCCTCCAAGGTATAAATGGAAATATCGCTAAGGGTGCTCACCCTTTGGGTTTGGCCCACTACCATTTTCTTACCATCGGTAACAGAAGTAACGACCACTCCCCCTCTGGATTGATTTAATATTCGGTACAAACCGGGCTTGCCCGAGATTGAAAGAATTTTTGAAAGATCCATTTCGCCTTTTTTATGAAGGCTGCAAAGCTAAAGGTTTTAGCGTTCAATCATCAATTTTGATTGATTCACTTCACCTTCTTTACCCACTGCCTTAACCAGATAAATGCCATTAGCCAGAGAAATTGAGAAATTGAAGACCTCCCCTTGGTTTCTGTTGAGGATTTCTTCAACCACCAATCTTCCAGTCAAATCGACTATTTCAACCCGCTCAATGTCTGCATTGGCTTCGATCATTACTAAGCCAGAGGATGGGTTGGGGTAAATTTTCAATGTATTCACGCCCGACTGAAAACTCGTATTGGTAACTCCAAAAGGTTCCGTTAACACGGCGAATCCATTAAGTTTTCCATGCCCCCAGCGCAAATTGGGCAATACTCCAGTGAACTCATCAGCCAAGGCATATTCCTCAATTGCCGATTTCACATCGGCGTAAGTCGCTTCTGGATCTCGTTCGAAATAGAGTGCGGCAACTCCTGATACAACGGGAGAGGCCATAGAGGTGCCTCCGTTTCGGTAGTGCCAACCTCCCTCTGCAACTCGGGTCGGATCATTGCTGATCATTTGATTCAATGTTTCGATGCGCCCCGCACTCAAAATCACATCACCCGTAGCAGTAATATCCGGTTTCTGACGATTGTCTCTGGTTGGTCCGCTGCTGGAATTCTCCGAAATGTTCAGTGATTCAAAATCCAATGTGGTTACCTCTCCAAGAAAGTTGACGTAATTATCGCGGTTTACATAATTTGCAACGGTAACAACCTTATCCGAGCAAGTCCAAGAATCAACTATTGTTTTCAACCTATCGGGAAATCGATAATTGATCATGTCTTCATACTCACTAACATTGGGTAAATCTTCACTTTCAATCACAGATGTCCCAAAGGGACCGTGGCTCCAAACATCAAAGACGCCACCTCCTGTAGTGGAAAATCTCCATTTGTATTGGTCAGAAAAGGCTTCCGTAACGGCAACCTGCATCTGGAATTGATCTCCACGCCTTCCAACCCATGTTGTCACAATACCCAGAATGCTTTCTCCATTGAAAATGGTATCAATCATGGTATTATTGATGTTTTCGGGAACATTTCGCCAAGCGGAATAACCTTGAAATGAATACGAGGGCTCGGTAAGGTCGGCGCCTATGGCGTACTCGGTATCGTAGAAATCAACTGAATCTGCCCAAAGTTCAAAGAATACTGCTGGTTGGCCAATCGCAGAGAATACGTTGTAAGAGAACCAAGTGAAAGCCGTATCGGATTGAGGCACATCGTACGAAAGGTGGTAAGGCACAAAATTATTGCTGTTACCCGCAGCGGATACCATCATCCTTCCTGGTGCTTCATCAAGCAGAGACTCGATGAACAGTGCAGATCCATCCAGTGCGTCATGTGAACCGTAATAATCTCCCAGGCTGGCATTGATTACCACCGGTTTTCCAAGTGCTTCGGCTTTCGCAAAAATGAAGTCCACTGCATCGGCAACTGTAGGTTTCCAGTTGGCTACAGAAAAATCAGATGAAACCACGATGATATCGGCTAAAGGTGCCACACCAACGAAATCGCCGGTGGCATTTGCATTTCCGACTGCCACCCCGCTAACGGTAGAGCCATGACCGAAGAATTGAGGCTGGTCGTCGTGCCCGTCTATATCCTGATCGATATCTTCTGCTGTCCATTCTTGCCCATAATCATATGGTTGAGGGACCCTGAATGGATCATCTTCGTCTTGCGTTTGATCCCATAGGGCAATAACTCGAGTAGAACCATCGGTATTCTGAAAATCAGGATGATCCAATTCTATTCCCGAGTCAATCAATCCGATGATCACGTCATCACCCAAATAAGCTTGAGGCAATGGTTCAGCACCTGCATGGATGGGATGGATATTGTTATTGGTAATCATTACGTCCGCCAACATTTGTGGCTTGGAAAGACTGAATTCAATGAAATCAACAAATGGGGCATACCTCAATCCGGCAATTGCCGACATGGGCATTCGCACTGAGACAATATCGTTTATTACTCCTTTAACCACACCACCATTCGTGCGTGTATGAGTGGCAATTTCCGCAGCATTTCCACGGATATAAAGGTTCACCTCTTCCTGAGGATCCAAAGTTTTTTCCGCATGCTGCAGCTCCAAGTTAAAGTGATCCTTCTCTTGAGCCTGAATGGTTAAGGCAAACAAGAATGCTATAATCCAAAGGTTCTTCATATCTACACAAATCTGCTTAAAGGTATTGATAGTCGGGTAAATCGCTAAGCGATAAGATTCCTTTTTCTTGGAACGCTATATCCATTACCCAATGCTCCAATCCATTTGTCATTAAAAGGTATTTGGCCTTGATTGTACTATTGTAACGCGCTATCTGAAAGAAGGTTTCTCGGTTTAAAGCCACTTCGGGTGCCTTACATTCAATCAATAAAACACTGTCACCATTTCGATTCAAAAAAACTGCATCACACCTACCATACCTTTGATGATATTTAACCTCCGACTCGATCCTAAGTAGACCTGCAGGAAATCCTTTGTGCTCGATTAAATACATGACCATATGCTGTCTTACCCACTCTTCCGGCGTTAAAACCAATCGTTTCTTTCGAATCGGGTCTAGGATTTTATACTTTTCACCTTCTTTGAAAAGCTTGAATGGATAGGGGGGCAGATTGAGCGGACGCACAGAACAAACTTACAATGAAAACCAAAAAAGAAATCGTCGAGAATTGGCTTCCCCGCTACACGGGTGTTGAACTTGACTCATTTGCCGATTACATTCTTTTGACAAACTTCGATGACTACGTCTATCGCTTCGCGGGAATCATGAATGTTGAAGTAAAAGGACAGGATAAATCTATGTTAAGTGCTCATTCCGAAAACTTGAGCATCATAAATTTTGGAATGGGAAGTGCCAATGCAGCAACCATAATGGACTTGCTCAGCGCTATTAGCCCCAAGGCAGTTCTTTTCTTGGGCAAATGCGGAGGCTTGAAAAAGAAGAATTCGGTAGGGGATTTTATTCTTCCAATCGCAGCAATTCGGGGAGAAGGAACCAGTGATGATTACTTACCCGAAGAGGTGCCCGCTCTCCCTTCTTTTATGTTGCAAAGAGCAATTTCCTCGACCATCAGGGATATGGGACAGGATTACTGGACAGGAACGGTCTACACTACGAATAGACGGGTTTGGGAACACGACGAAAAATTTAAAAAGTACCTGAGAAAAACGCGCTCGATGGCTATCGACATGGAAACAGCTACTATTTTTGTCGCTGGTTTTTACAACAAAATTCCCACGGGTGCATTTTTGTTGGTTACCGATCAGCCGATGGTTCCCGAAGGAGTGAAAACGGATGCCAGTGACTTGAAAGTGAGCAAGGAATTTGTTGACACTCATATCAGGTTGGGAATTGGTGCCATGAAAGAAATTGCCTCCGACGGAAGATCTGTCAAACACTTGAAGTTTTAATGAGTTTTAAAACGATTCTTACCTCTCTTCGCGAAAGAAAATTCTCTCCGTTATACGTTTTCGATGGGGATGAACCTTTCTTTTCGGATAAACTCATAGACTACATACAACACGAAGTTTTAAGCGAAGCGGAGGCGGAATTTAATCGCTCCATTTTCTACGCACGCGACATCACTCCGGAAGAATTAATTTCTGTGGTCAAACGGTTCCCGATGATGGCGGAGTACCAAGTAGTGATTGTCAAGGAGGCACAAGTATGGAAGAAACTTGACGCATTACTTCCATTGCTGGAGAATCCGGTACCCACAACCATTTTAGCCCTTTCATTCAAAGGGAAAAAACTTGATGGGAGAAGTAATGTGGTCAAACGAATTAAGAAAGAGGGGATCTACTTTACCTCTTCCAAATTAAGAGATCACGAGGTTTCACATTGGCTTAGTGAACATTGTAAAAATCTAAACATATCTATTGACCAGAGGGCCATCGTTTTATTGAGTGAACACATCGGGTCAGATTTACAAAGACTCGACAAGGTTTTAGATAGATTGGTGTTGGTTGCAGAGGGAAACACGGTAACTATCGATATGATTCAGGAACATGTTGGAATCAGCAAGGATTTCAACATTTTCGAACTTCAGAAGGCCATTGGAAATAAGGATTACCCGCGGGCTATGTATATCGCGAATTACTTCGCAAACAATGAAAAGGAGCATCATATCATTCCGATTACTTACGGATTGTATCGATACTTTGCTCAACTAATTCGTTACCATCGTGCACCGGATCATACCGATCCCCAAAAAATAGCTGCCGCAATGGGTGTCTCACCCTATTTTGTGAAGGAATACCGCAAAGCAGCAGCCAATTATCCAAGAACCAAGTTAATGGACGTCATGGAAATCCTTCATGATATAGACTTGAAAACAAAAGGAATAGGAAATGCTTCTGCCAAGCATAAAGAACTCATGAATGAGATGGTCGCTCGAATTCTTAGGGTTTAAAAAACCTTTGGAATCCAAACTTACGGCCTGGTTTTGGGTTTATTTCTCATTCAGAGTTTTTACTTGATTAAATTTGCCGACTTTAAACACCACCGATGAATCGTTTTTACCGACTGTTTTCTCTTATTATCCTAGGATTATTATGTAACCAAATTGTAGCCCAAAACTCGGCGATACGAGGTTTTGTGTACGAAGAGGAAACAGGAGAAGCTGTAATCTTCACCAATGTTTATTTGAAGGGAACTACGTTGGGAGCGGCAACCGATGTTAACGGCTATTTCTCAATAACACCTATCCCTGAAGGAACTTATACCTTAATGGTGACCTACCTGGGATTTGATACGCTTTCGCAGCAAGTAACGGTGGAAAAAGGTGACATTCAAACGTTAAAGCTATTCCTGAAAAAGTCATCGGTTCAAATACAAACGGTAGAAATTTCTGCAGAAAAGCAAGAACGACGAACGAATGTGACAATGTCGGTGACCAAGGCTACTCCAAAGGAAATTAAGCAATTACCTACGGTAGGGGCCACAGCAGATCTAGCCCAATATCTTCAGGTGCTTCCCGGTGTAATCTTCACCGGTGACCAGGGAGGGCAGCTATACATTAGAGGGGGGTCGCCTATCCAAAACAAAGTTTTGCTAGATGGAATGACCATCTACAATCCGTTCCACAGTATTGGACTTTTCTCTGTATTCGATACAGAAGTAATTAAGAATGCAGATATCTACACAGGAGGCTTCGGCGCGGAATACGGCGGTAGGATTTCATCTGTAATGGATATCACAACAAGAGACGGAAACAAGCGAAGAATGGCAGGTAAAGTTGGGGTAAGCACTTTTGCCGCAAATGCGTTGATAGAGGGTCCGCTTAAAAAACAAACGAACGACGGAAAATCTTCCTCTTCGTTTTTGCTTTCAGCGAAGCACTCTTACCTCGATGAATCCTCGAAGTTATTTTACGATTACATCGATGAAGATGGACTCCCGTTTAACTTCACGGATATCTACGGAAAGGTTTCTTTCAATACGAGCAATGGAAGCAAGTTTAACCTATACGGGTTCAGCTTTAATGACCAAGTACGATTCCAAGAAACCAGCAATCTGAGCTGGAATTCTTACGGTGGAGGTGGAAATTTCGTTTTGGTTCCTTCTTCTACAGCAGCGCTTTTAGAAGGGGGATTGAACTTCAGTGATTACGAGATCACCCTTGAAGAACAGGCTACAGCCGTGCCTGGAGATGACACCAATACGGAACCTCTTTTACAACCTCGAACAAGTCGTATTAACGGATTTACATTCTTCCTCGACTTCAAATATTTCTTTGGAGACGACGAATTAAAATACGGTATCGATATCTCGGGATTTGGAACTGAATTATCCTTTTTCAATTCACTTGGTCAGCAAATCGAGCAAAATGATAATAACACGGAACTAGCGGGTTATGTATCGTACAAGAAGAAATGGAACAATGTAATTCTCGATATGGGATTGCGTTTGCAGTATTATGCATCGATCAGGGTACTCAGACCTGAACCTAGATTAGGCTTTAAGTACAATGCAACAGAGAATTTAAGGTTCAAAGCTGCATTCGGAAGTTTTTCTCAGAATATTATTTCAGCGAATTCTGACAGAGATGTAGTAAACCTGTTTTATGGTTTCTTAGTAGGTCCTGAAAATCTTCAGGATGAGATTACTCTGGAAGATGGCTCTACACGAGAAGTGACAAACCCCCTTCAGAGAGCTTTACACTACATCGCAGGGGTAGAATATGACCTCACTAATAATATCTCGATAAACGTTGAAGGATATTTCAAAGACTTCACTCAGTTGACAAACATCAACCGAAACAAAATATTCAGCAGTCGAACTTTAGACCCGAATGTTCCTGAAATATTGAAGAACGACTTCATTGTTGAAACAGGAAGTGCTTATGGGGTAGATTTCACTTTGAGTTATCAGAGCAGAAAGCTCTACTTATGGACTGTATTCTCCGCTGCAAACGTCGACAGATGGGACGGAGTAAGAACATACGATCCCATTTTCGACAGAAATTACAATGTTAACTTGCTTGCCTCATACAGATTTGGTCGTAGCTTGAACTGGGAAGTAAGTGGAAGATGGAACTACGGTAGCGGTTTCCCTTTCACCCAAAATCAGGGATTCTTCTTGGATGAAACATTTGCGCAGGGATTGAATACAGATATTACCCAAACGAACAGTGATCAAGCTGAAATTCAGTTCGCAGAGCTGAATGAAGGAAGATTGCCAGATTATCACAGACTGGATTTCACGTTGAAAAGAACATTTAACTTTTCCGAAAACTCAAGTCTCGAAGCCAGTTTCAGCGTAACAAACGTATACGATCGTCAGAATATCTTCTATGTTGATCGAGTTACCGGGGAAAGAGTTGACCAACTTCCTATTCTCCCAAGTGTAGGTATGCTCTACTCTTTCTAGAAACTATTTCGATTTAGATTAAAATTGGTTCGAATAGGCTCAAACGCCTGCTCAATTTTAGTACATTTGTTTCCCGTAGTTACACTCCTTAATCGTGTCAACCATGGGTCAAAAGACCAAATATATCTTCGTAACTGGCGGGGTTACTTCTTCTTTAGGTAAAGGAATCATTTCAGCATCATTGGCCAAACTTCTTCAGGGAAGAGGTTTTTCCGTGACTATTCAAAAACTTGATCCATACATCAACGTAGATCCTGGAACTCTGAATCCGTATGAACATGGAGAATGTTTTGTAACCGAAGACGGGGCAGAAACAGATCTTGATCTGGGGCATTATGAGCGTTTTCTCAATAGCAATACTTCGCAAGCAAACAATGTAACTACGGGTAGAATTTACCAGAACGTCATAAACCGAGAAAGACGAGGAGATTTTCTGGGAAAAACCGTTCAGGTAGTTCCACATATTACTGACGAAATCAAGCGCTGCATACAAATTCTCGGCAACGAATACGACTACGATTTTGTGATTACCGAGATCGGAGGTACTGTTGGTGACATAGAATCACTTCCCTACGTGGAAGCCGTAAGGCAGTTGAAATGGGAAATGGGGAACGACTGTGTTGTGGTACATCTAACCTTGGTTCCATATCTCGCCGCAGCAGGAGAGCTCAAAACCAAACCAACTCAGCACAGCGTAAAAGCGTTGCTGGAACAGGGAGTTCAACCCGATATTCTGGTTTGTCGAACTGAGCATGAACTAACCGAAGACTTAAGGCAGAAAATGGCTCGATTCTGTAACGTCAGTCCTGATGCGGTAATTGAATCCATCGATGCAGAAACTATCTATGACGTTCCTCTTCTAATGGAAGATGAAAAGTTAGATTGTGTTGTTCTGCAAAAACTCGGGATGGAATCTGACTCTCATGACGCCGATCTTACTCAGTGGAAACACTTTCTCAACCAGCACAAGAATCCTTCAACAGTTGTCAAGATCGGGTTGGTTGGTAAATACATAGAATTAAAAGACGCGTATAAATCAATCGTTGAATCATTCATCCATGCAGGTGCTGAAAATGGAGCAAAAGTTGATTTGAAATGGATTCACAGCGAAGAAATAAACGCCGGAAATGTTGAAAATCAACTAAAAGGACTTCAAGGCATATTAGTTGCTCCGGGCTTCGGTGAGAGAGGAATTGATGGAAAAATTGAAGCCATTCGTCACGCGCGAGAAACGGGTTTACCCTTCTTGGGAATTTGTCTCGGCATGCAATGCGCGGTGATAGAATTTGCTAGGAATGTCGTTGGATTGAAAAATGCCCACACCACCGAAATAGACGAGCAGACCTCTGCCCCTGTGATTGATCTCATGGAAGAGCAAAAAGGTTTGGAGACAATGGGCGGTACGATGAGACTTGGTGCGTACAACTGTCATATCAAGCCAGGATCGCGGGCATTCGAGGTATACAACCAAGAAAACATCTCTGAACGACATCGACACCGATTCGAATTCAATGACCGCTATTTAGCTGATATTGAAGAGAAAGGAATGAAAGCTTCGGGTATCAACCCTAATAACGGATTGGTAGAAATAGTTGAAATTCCCGATCACCCTTGGTTTATCGGTGTTCAATTTCATCCTGAGTACAAGAGTACCGTAGCTTCTCCCCATCCACTTTTTGTTGGTTTTGTGAAAGCCGCAGTTTCAACGAAAGCCACGTTGCAAAAGGCTTGAGAAAAAATCCATTTGCGCAGAATATTGTCACCTGAATCTAAGGGTTTATCTTTGACGGCTTAATATATTTTGCATGGATAAGAATTCCATCATTGGATTTGTTCTGATCGCCCTTTTATTGGTAGGATATTCGATTTTCACAAGACCAAGTGAAGAAGAGCAAGCAGAGCTACAACGTATTGAAGATAGCCTGGCAGCAATAGAAGCTGACAGGAATGCTGAGAACCAAGCTGAACTTGCCGAGTCCGAAATGAGCAAAAGCTCGTCCGAGGTAGAAAGCGAAGAACTCGATTCAGTAGAAACCGCAAGGGTAAATCAAGAATTAAAGTCCAGATATGGCGTTTTTGCAAACACTATAGAAGGAGAAGAGGAGTTAATTACTGTCACCACTGATCTTCTTGAAATCACCTTTAGTAATAAAGGTGGTGTTCCCATTAAGGCGAATCTGCTCAATTATACAACTTATGATTCCCTCCCACTCATCCTATTTGATGGGGAGACCTCAAAAATGGGTTATGCATTTACCTACCCATCTCTGGGTAATCTGAACACTTCGGATTTCCATTTCTCCTCTTCCTCTAATGATATGAAGATAGAGGAAGGTGAAACGAAAGAACTTCGTTTCACTCTTTCACTTGAAGATGGCCGAAGCGTAGAAAATATCTACACGATTTCAGGCGGGAAGTACGACCTTGGCTTTGAAACCCGGCTCTCCGACCTTGCGGGTGTAATGACATCTCCCAAGTTGGTTTGGGAGATGAATGGTAAGCATATCGAGAAGGGAATTGATCAGGAAAGAAACAACTCAACCATATTCTACAAAGTAGAAGGAAGTGGTCGCGATTATCTTTCAGAGACAGGTGATGACGATGAAGAGTTGGACGACGATAAATTACAGTGGTTCGCATTCAAACAGCACTTCTTTTCCGCCATGATTATGGCCAATGGAACCTTCGAAAAAGGAGCAAAACTCGTTAGTTATCCCTTCGATGAAGAAAACCCGGAATTCACACAATATTACCGCGCGGAATTACCTTTAGATCTCTCTTCAGGCTCCACTGCTTTATCTGCAAAACTCTATCTCGGCCCCAATGATTACAAGGTTTTGAAAACCTACGGAATGGAGGTAGATAAAGTAATTAATCTTGGCTGGGGAATATTCGGCTGGGTGAACAAATGGGTGGTGATACCCATATTTGACTGGCTTGAAACCACGGGATTATCTTATGGAATCATCATCTTAATCCTGACCATTGTCATTAAGTTGGCACTTTCTCCACTCACTTTCAAGAACTACATGAGTAGTGCCAAAATGCGCGTGCTCAAGCCCGAGATCGATGAGATAAACGAGAAGTTCAAGGATGCAGATCCAATGAAGAAGCAACAAGCTACCATGGATCTATATCGAAAAACGGGGGTAAGCCCGTTTGCGGGATGTATCCCCATGTTGATCCAGTTGCCTATTCTCTATGCGATGTTTCGATTCTTTCCATCGAGTATCCAATTGAGACATGAATCCTTCTTGTGGGCGGACGATCTTTCTTCTTACGATAGCATTATGAGTTTGCCCTTCGACATTCCTGCCTATGGAAGTCATGTGAGTCTCTTCACTATTTTGATGGCGGTTAGTATGTTTTTCTACACGATTTACAACACTAACCAAATGCCCCAGCAAACTCAGCCGGGGATGCCAAACATGAAGGTGATCATGTACATTTTCCCTTTCATGATGTTGTTCTTCTTTAACAGCTTTGCCTCTGGATTGAGTTATTACTATTTCTTGGCCAATGTGTTCTCAATTGGTCAAATGCTGGTAATCAAAAACTTCTTCATTGATGAGGAAAAAATTCACGCAAAGATCCAAGAGAACAAGAAGAAAAAGGCTAAACAAGGAAAGTCGCGCTTCCAAAAGAAGCTTGAAGAAATGGCTAAGCAAAGAGGAATTAGTCCGAAATGATAAGAACTCTTTCCATTATAATCTCGGGTTGGTTCATTCTGGTTGCTGCAGGATGCAATTCGAAAAAAGCAGTTGTAGCTGAAGATAACACTGAGGTCCTGCGAGATACGGTATATGTAATGGTTGAGCAACCCGCAGAAAACGACAGCTTGCTCTTAAGCTACGAAACAACTCCTTGCTTCGGTCGATGCCCTGTCTATAAAATCAAAATATTCAAAAGCGGATTTGCCATTTATGAAGGGCTCAATTTTGCCGAGAAAATGGGATCGTATGCCTACACCTTTAGCGAGAAGGAAATTGATGAAATTCTTGAGATGGCAAATGAAGTCGATTATCGAGAACTGGAAGATGTCTATGATGATCCGAGAATATCGGATTTGCCATCAACCCAGTCGGAGATCAGTTTTGGTGCCAACAGCAAAAAACTCAAAACAAGGGCCAACATCCCACCTGCAGTGAAAGCTTTTCACACAAACCTAGGTGTTTATTTAGTGGAGAAAGACTGGAAATCGTACTCGCTGCGTTAAAAGAAAACTGCGGTGAAGTAATAGTAGGTAAGAACACCGCAATAAATAAGCTTCAAACCCGTACCGAGCAAAAAACCAAGGAAAGATCCAGTTGCGCTGCGAAGGGCCTTATTAAACTCTTGTCGATTTGCCGCAATTTCCCCAACCAGAGCACCCAAAAAAGGGCCCACAATGATTCCGAATGGAGGAAAGAATAACCCGACGATCAATCCTATGGTCGAACCTGTTACTCCCGCTTTTGTACCTCCAAATTTTTTCGTTCCCCATATGGGAATGAAATAGTCCAAAACGGTAATGGCTGCCATTATTACCCCGGTGACAACCAAAAAAGTAGTCGAGAAATTGGCGTATTCAGTGAAATGTAGAATCAAAATCCCCACCCATGACAATGCGGGACCAGGAAGAATGGGAAGCACTGACCCCAACAATCCAATGAATACAAACAATCCGCAAAGCACGGCTAACGCCACATCCATATCGATTTCTTTTTTACGAACTTACTCTTTTAGCTCGATGCCAACCAAGAATCCATTAACTTTTTGATTTGGTAAAAATTGCGGATTTTTGCCTTTTCCGTAACTCAACAGAAACATGAGTATTATGGCCATCTCCCCCGTTGATGGGAGATATGCATCTAAGACAAAAGACCTAGTCGGTTATTTCTCCGAATACGCCTTAATCAAGTATCGTGTAAAAGTCGAAGTAGAGTATTTCCTTCGACTAACAGAATTGCCGATTAAGGCTCTGGCAGATTTCCCAGAGGAGGTAAAAGACCAACTCAGAAATCTCTACCTGAATTTTACCGAAGCAGATGCTCAAAAGGTAAAGGAGTACGAAAGTCAGACAAATCATGACGTAAAGGCAGTAGAATACTTTATTAAAGAAGAATTCAAAGCCTTAGAATTAGAGAAGTTTTCTGAGTTCATTCATTTCGGATTAACCTCTCAAGACATCAACAACACGGCAGTACCGATGTCTTTGAATGAGTGTTTTTCTGAAGTCTACTTGCCCGAATTAGAAATGGTGAGAAATGAACTGGCAGAATTATCTCAAAAGTGGAAGGATGTGCCGATGTTGGCACGCACCCATGGTCAGCCTGCCTCTCCAACCAGACTAGGAAAAGAGTTTTTAGTTTTTGTCGAAAGACTTGAAAAGCAAATAGAAAATCTTCAGTCTGTACCGATCTGCGGAAAATTCGGTGGAGCAACGGGAAATTTCAACGCACATTACGTTGCTTTCCCTGAAATCGACTGGATCTCGTTTTCAAATAAGTTCCTCAAGGAATCACTTGGAATCGAACGATTAAAAACCACGACTCAAATTGAACATTACGATCAGTTGTCTGCGCGTTTTGATGGGATGAAGCGCATCAATACCATCTTGATGGATATGTGTCGTGATGTATGGCAATATGTCGCAATGGATTATTTCAAACAATCCATCAAAAAAGGAGAGGTCGGATCATCTGCCATGCCACATAAAGTCAATCCTATTGATTTTGAGAATGCCGAAGGCAATCTGGGAATTGCCAACGCAGTATTGGAACATCTCTCAGCAAAGCTGCCCATTTCACGTCTGCAGAGAGATCTGACAGATAGCACCGTTTTAAGAAATATAGGTCTGCCATTTGGGTATTCACTAATAGCTTTCAAATCAATTCTACGTGGATTGAGAAAGTTAATGTTGAACGAAAGCGTTTTGGAACGGGATTTGGAGAACAATTGGAGTGTTGTTGCCGAGGCAATACAGACTGTTTTGCGCAGAGAAGGTTATGAAAAACCCTATGAAGCACTTCGTGATTTGACGAGAACAAATAGCGTTATCAATCGCCAAAGTTTACATGAATTTATTGATGGTTTGAAGATCACGGATGAAGTGAAAAAAGAACTCAAACAAGTCACACCCTTCAATTATCTCGGTATCCAATTAGTGGATCCATGAAAGGTTTCTTACAAATACTGAAGCTACTTAAGAAGTATAAGCTCGAAGTAGCAGGCAATTTATTTTTCAACGTACTAGCTACGATTTTTTCGCTGTTTTCATTAGCAGCCGTCGCTCCATTCTTGACCATTCTGTTCAATTCAGACAATATTGAGCTACCTCCCGTAGCTCCTGAGTTTGGATTTAGTTCTTCGGATTTTCTCCGATATGCCAATTATCAATTTGGCGCCTTTATCATAGAACATGGTGCCGACAGAGCCTTAGTCTATTTCTGTGCATTTATCGTTGTAATTTTTCTTTTGAAAAATATTACTCGCTTTATGACCATGTTTTTTATGGCGCCCATTCGGATGGGAGTCATCCGAGATGTTCGGGAAAGCATGCATCGAAAAATTCTCAAGTTACATCTCGGTTATTATAGCGAAGAGAGGAAAGGGGATATCATTTCGCGAGCGACTTCGGATGTAAATGAAATAGAAAACTCCATCATTTCCTCTATGGAAATGGTGTTTCGCGACCCCATCTTGATTATCACCTATTTGGCTACGATGTTCTTCATGAGCTGGAAGTTGACTTTATTCGTGCTGGTCCTGCTTCCTATAAGTGGAATTTTCATATCGATCATCGGAAGAAAACTCAAGGGAGCTTCTCAAAGAGGACAATCAAAGTTAGGTGAAGTACTCACGGTCTTTGAAGAGACTTTGGGAGGTCTACGGGTAATTCAAGCATTTAATGCACAAGAAGCTACAAATGAAAGATTTAACAAGAAGAATAACGAGTTCTTCCGTCTTATGGTTAAACTCTTTAGGAAGCACTATTTAGGCAGTCCATTAACTGAAATATTGAGTGCAATTACTCTTGCTATTTTAATATTCTACGGAGGTCAGCTTGTTTTGGATGCTCAAGAAAACGGATTTACGGGCGAGTTCTTCATCACTTTCATCATCATATTTTCCCAAATTATTCCTCCTGCCAAATCCTTTAGTCAGGCATACTTTAAAATCCAAAAAGGACTGGCTTCAGTAGAAAGAATTAATCAGGTACTTGATGCTGAGGAGAAGATCACCGATCCACGAAATCCGGTGGATCATGGTTCATTTGAGAATGAAGTAGGATTTGAAAACGTCTCGTTTAAATACGGAAATGAGACGGTTCTTTCAAATATAAACCTCAACATAAAAAAAGGCGAAACCGTAGCTTTGGTAGGCCCTTCAGGTGGAGGGAAAAGTACCTTAGCAAATTTAGTCCCTCGTTTTTACGATGTAGAATCAGGAGCGATAAAAATCGATGGTGTTGATGTAAGAGACATTTCATTGACCCAATTAAGAGGGATGTTTGGCGTGGTTACCCAAGAGTCTATCCTTTTCAATGACACCATTGCTAACAATATTCTGATGTCGAAACCTGATGCCTCTCAAGAGGAATTACGCAAGGCAGCAGAGGTAGCAAATGCCCTCGAATTTATCGAGAAACTTCCCGATGGATTTGAAACAAATGTGGGTGATAGCGGAAACAAGCTCAGCGGTGGGCAAAAGCAAAGAATCAGCATCGCTCGCGCAATTTTAAAGAACCCGCCATTCCTTATTTTGGATGAGGCCACATCGGCGCTCGATACGGAATCGGAGAGATTGGTTCAGGATGCCATCAATAAGCTTATGGAGAACCGAACTGCACTCGTCATTGCCCACAGGCTGTCCACGATTCGGCATGCCAATAAGATTGTTGTCTTGGAAGGTGGAAAGATCGTGGAAGAAGGAAATCATGAGAAACTCATGGAAAATTCAGGAGTGTATAAGAAACTACACAACTTGCAGACTTTCCAATAATCTCATTGCGAAGTAGTCTGGGCTTTTTGAGTCTTTCGGGCTTTCTTCTCCTCTTCTCTCTTTCGATTGAACTCAATAGCATCTGATCGATACTTGACGAAAAAATTAATCCATATAGATCTGGAGAAGCGATAAATAATCGGCAAAAGACCAACCAGAAGTATTACGCCTAGAATCAGGAAAAGAACGCCATCTTCAAAAAAGGAGAATTCCATCAATCCAATAGCGTCAAAAACCGTGAGGGCTACATAAAGTGCAACCCACAAAGCAACCGTCAAGGCATAGCTAACATAGGCTGCTCCAAAATAAAATCCCGGTTCTCGCTCGAAATCCTCTCCACAAACGGTGCATCTCTTATGCAGCTCAGTAAATCCTTTGCCATAACTGGATTTATGAATAAAAAGTTTGCCTTCGTGGCAACGAGGACACCTAAACGCGAATATTGAATAGACTTTTTTCCCTTTAAGACCCATAAGAAGCGGACAAAGATAAATACGCTTAGAAGAAAGGATGTGACCCAAGTTCCATCCGTGCGTTAACTCAGGTTGAAAACTTTGTTAATAATGGTGTTGGGAATCCACGAATTTCAAGGAGTATTCCTTTTTATTTTCGTTTCGTTCGCATTGAATAAAAGCAAGGGCGTTCTATGCTAGCCATATTTGGAAAGAAAAAATTAACGGAAGAGAAGGTAGCGCACATTTTCGTGAACGGGGTTCAAACCCTCGTAGAAGCCGGATGGGAAGACGTTGTGGGGTTGATCAACGACTCTCCTGAATTTATTTCTCCCCCCAACGTTGACATCGAGAATAGCGGACCTTTCACCATGATTGTTTTGGCAGGTAACCTGCAATGCATCCCGAAGCATTTCGAAGCTGGTCAAGACAAAAGGATCACTCAATTAATCATCGAGAAATTTGCCGAACTCTATGACATGGACAAAATGCAATTGGCATCCATGCTCAGTGAAACGCGAAAATTCATGATGAGAAAAAACCGCCCCAGTAAGAGCGTTTCAAATGCCATGGCCAGAACCGTTTTCTGCAAGTACGAGTTAAATGGCTTCCAAGAGCGGTACTTTCGGTCATTATCTTCACCAAATCCCATATTCATCCAAAGGTTAAAAGAAGCAATGGAGAACTTCCTTTGGAACTGGGATTTACTTCAAGAAAAATACAAAGTCATTCAGACGGCTTGATTCACTTTGAGCCTGAATTTTTCTTCCGCCATTTCACAAACTTGTCCACCAATGGCCAGGGCGGCAGTTGCAGCCGGAGAGGGTGCGTTGAGAACATGAATGCTATTCAATCCATATTCAATTCTAAAGTCATCACGTGTATCACCTTCTTGGCTTAGCAACAAGGCCCTCACTCCGGATCTACCTGGCTTAATATCATCCATCGTCAATGAAGGAACCAAACGCTGAAGTGTTTTAAGAAATAATTTTTTGGAAAAGGCACGACGGTATTCATCAATACCAAATTTCATATTCTTAAAGAATAGTTTCCACGTTCCGCCATAAGTCAGGGCGTCAATTGAATCTCGCAGGCTGAAATCAGTCTTACCATACCCTTCTCGTTTAAAAGTAAAGACGGCATTCGGTCCACACTCAACTTCTCCATTGGTCATTCTGGTGAAATGAACGCCTAAGAAGGGGAAATCCGGGTTAGGTACGGGATAAATCAGGTTTCTGACTTTATGCTTTGCTTGATCCGTTAGCTCGTAATAATCACCTCTGAATCCAACGACACGCTCTTTTAAGTCGACCCTGTCTTTTCTGGCTAGCCTATCAGCTTGCAATCCGGCGCAGAAGATGGTGTACTTAGCCTTATAAGTTGAAGAATTGGTAGCGATTGTTTGTGCATCCTTTCCCTTTTCGATGGAAAGCACTTCTTCACCTAAAACGAGTCTTGAAGATTTATTTTTCTCAATGGCCAGTTCTACCATTTTTTCGGTGGCAGCTCGATAATCTATTATTCCGGTTACGGGCACCCAAATACCCGCTATACCTTCACAATAGGGTTCGTGTTCTTTGATCTCTGCAGCAGTGATTTTTTTAATCCCCTCAATTTCATTCTTCTTTCCCGTCTCAAATATCTTGTCGAGCATGGGCAGCTCACTTTTATCAGCGGCCACTACTACTTTTCCGCATACATCGTGAGGTACTCCGTGCTCTTTGGCAAAAGCTACCAGCTCTTTCCGGCCCTTTACGCAGTTCAACGCCTTTAAACTGCCGGGAGGATAATAGAGCCCTGAATGGATTACACCTGAATTATTCCCCGTTTGGTGATCCGCCAAACCCTTTTCCTTCTCGATCAGGATTAGGTTTAAATCGGGAAATCTAGTTTGCATCTTATAGAATGCAGCCGCTCCAACGATTCCTCCTCCGATTATTGCAACATCATATGTCTGGTCTACTGTCATTCCGCTCATTTTGGGAGTACAAAGGTAAGGGATAAGTGGTTTTTGGCCATATTCTATGTGGTATGCTTGGCAGTTCCATCGGGAAAATATTGCGAACTTTGTAACGTATCGTAAGGATTACGAAAATGACCATAGACGAATTCATCCGAAATGCGGTGCAAGAAGACATCGGTGAGGGTGATCATACAAGCAACGCATGCATTCCTGAAACTGCCGTAGGCAGGGCTAAAATGATTGTCAAAGAGGACGGAGTTCTCGCAGGTTCAGGAATTGCAGAACAGATCTTTTATTTTATCGACCCTAACCTTCAGGTAAGAACAGAGGTGGCGGAGGGTGAAAAGGTAAGTGTAGGAACGGTTGTGATGACCGTAAGTGGTAAAGCGCGAAGTATACTAATGGCTGAACGCCTGGCACTGAATTGTATTCAAAGAATGAGCGGGATTGCCACCGTTACTAAAAAGGTAGTTGATCAGCTCGAAGGATTGCACACGAAAGTATTGGACACGAGAAAGACCACTCCCGGAATTCGCTTTTTGGAGAAATTGGCAGTACAAATTGGTGGAGGTGTAAATCACCGTTATGGATTGTACGACATGATGATGATCAAGGATAATCACATTGATTATGCGGGAGGAATAAAGGCTGCCATTGAACTAGCTAACGAGTACCGCAAAAATCACAATCTCGAAATCCAGTTGGAAATAGAAGCACGAAATCTTGATGAACTGGCAGAAATATTGTCCGTAGGTGGAGTAGACCGTATCATGTTAGATAACTTCAGCCATGAAGATCTTCGTAGTGCTGTGAGTCAAATACCTGATCACATTGAGACTGAAGCTAGTGGAGGAATCACTATGGAAACCGCTCGTTCGTTCGCGGAATGCGGAGTAGATTACATCTCCATGGGAGCTTTAACACACAGTGTTGGGAGTCTTGATATTAGCCTTAAAGCTTTTTAAGTAGAACTTCTTTCTCCCATTTTTTACTTTAGTAGCCGATGGCGGCAACCGTAACAGAATGGCTGGATAAGACCAAAACGAGAATCATCGAGTCTCTCCCGGTTCGAAAGGCAATTTTGTTCTCTAAAAAATTCATTCTTCCCGGGTTTGATGGCTTGAGCTTGTTTCAGGTTCTCCAATTCTTTTTTCTCGGACTTCAAAAAGGAAGAATAACAACACGAGCCTCAGCCGTCTGTTTTCGGTTTGTGCTTGCTATACCACCTTTGCTTATCGTTTTTCTCACCGTTATTCCCTTCATTCCAATAGAAAACTTTCAAGAAAGCTTGCTAACATATTTGGAAAGAGCAATGCCGGGAGACAGTTATTCTTTGGTAGAAAGTACCCTCGATGATCTCGTAAACAAAAAACAAAACACGCTAATCAGTGTCTCGTTTTTTCTTACTCTTTTCTTCTCTTCCAATGCAGTTCAGGCTTTGCTTGACGGATTCAGCCACAGCTACAACTTGAAACAACCTGACGGCATGATCCTTCAATATATTCGATCATTTGGCCTGCTCATTGTTTTCAGTGTAACCATAATCATCGGAGTAGTTTTAATTACTGCAAGTGGAGCTTTATTTCAATACCTCCAAGAGCTGAATATAATCGGTGGTGATGTTGTCGTCTTTCTCCTTGAGGTAGCCAAGTGGCTACTCGTGATCGTTCTTTTCGAAATTGCGATTTCTGTGCTATACAGAGCAGGTCATGGTGGAAAATGGAAGGCAATTAATGCAGGTGCATCTTTTGCCACCCTCGGTTTGATAATTGTTTCGTCCCTATTTGCCTGGTATGTCAACAGCTTCGGCAGCTACAATAAGTTGTACGGTTCCGTCGGTACCGTTTTGGTCGTAATGCTTTGGCTGTATTTAAATACGATCGTTCTAATTGTCGGTTTTGAAATCAACGCGGGAATTGAAAGGGCAAAGGATGTAAATGTCCGAGATCTGGATGCGGAAAAGATAATCGAAGACTAGAATAAGACAATTTGTCATTTTTGCCGAATCGGCGCAATATTTGTCCCTTTGCGGTCGAGAAAAATGGATTTCATGTCAGAAAAAGAAAAAGTAGAAAACCAAGAGCAGGAAACCGTGATGGATAATACTGATAATCACGGTTCTGGAAAAGAATCATCAGACGTTCAAGGCAATAACGAATCTACCTCAAGTAATACAAAAGATTCTCAAGAGGATAAGAAGGAAGAAGTGGACCAACTGACGGAACTGCAGACAAAATATGACACCTTAAATGATAAGTACCTCAGACTTTATTCAGAGTTTGAGAATTTCCGACGCAGAACGGCGAAGGAGAAGCTGGATCTCATGAAAAATGCAGGTGCTGATATGGTGGCAGAGATTCTACCGGTAATTGACGACTTCGACCGAGCAATTAACTCGAATGAAAAGGGTACGGATGAGGAAGCACTCAAAGAAGGCTTCAAGTTGATTCATCACAAGTTACTGCACCTGCTGGAAGGCAAAGGGCTTAAGCCGATGAATTCAATAAATCAGCCTTTTGATACTGAATATCACGAAGCAATCACCAATATTCCTGCCCCATCTGAGGATATGAAAGGGAAGGTTATTGACGTTGCAGAAAAAGGATACTTCTTCAACGATAAGGTTCTGAGATACGCGAAAGTAGTAGTAGGACAATAATCAGGAAACTCGATTAAAATGGCGAAGAGAGATTACTACGAAGTATTGGGTGTTTCAAAAAATGCCACTGACGCTGAGCTTAAAAAAGCTTACAGAAAACTGGCATTGAAATACCATCCCGATCGTAATCCTGACAATGATGAGGCCGAATCTCTCTTTAAGGAGGCGGCTGAAGCCTATGAGATTCTGAGCGATGCTCAAAAAAGGCAACGCTATGATCGGTTCGGTCATCAAGGTGTAGGTGGAGCTGCAGGTGGCGGATTTGGCGGTGGAATGAGCATGGATGACATCTTTTCTCAATTCGGTGACATATTCGGTGGTGCATTTGGCGGCGGCGGATTTGGAGGTGGTTTCGGCGGTGCTACGCGTCGAAGAAAAGGATCTAATCTTAGAATAAAGGTAAAGCTGGATCTTTCAGAGATACTGAATGGTACGACCAAAAAGATTAAGGTCAACAAACTGGTCCCCGCCGATGGTGTTACGTTTAAAACGTGCACCACTTGTAGAGGAACAGGCCAGGTATCGCGTATCACAAACACCATTCTTGGCCAAATGCAAACAACTTCTACTTGTCCAACATGTCACGGTGCAGGTCAGATGATCGATAAGAAACCCGCTGGCGCTGACGACAATGGACTAGTGCGCAAAGAAGAAGTTATAAGCCTTGACATTCCTGCAGGAGTTGAAGAAGGCATGCAATTGAATGTGAGTGGAAAGGGAAATGCAGCTCCTATGGGCGGTGTGCCGGGAGATCTTCTCGTTGTGATTGAAGAGATTGAACATGAAAGACTCAAGAGAAATGGCAAAAACTTGCACTATGACCTCTATGTAAGCTTCATAGATGCAGCTCTTGGTGGATCTGCCGAAGTTCCTCTTGTTGAAGGAAAGGCGAAAATAAACATCCCTGCAGGCACGCAAAGCGGAAAAATAGTTCGCTTAAAAGGCAAAGGCCTGCCCGGGATTCAAAGCTATGGCAAGGGAGATATGCTGGTGAACATAAATGTTTGGACACCACAGCAACTGAATAAGGAGGAAAAGGCAACTTTGGAAAAATTGAAGGATAGCGAGAATTTCCAACCATCCGATAATCACGATGAGAAAAGTTTCTTTCAGAAAGTAAAGGACCTCTTCGATTAATGATATTCTAACCTTGATAAAAACCGCCATGCGCCAACCGTATGGCGGTTTTTTCATTTAGATTTACGGCGAAATATCACTTACCATATGGCCATTTTACAAGCCGATAACGTCAGTAAATTCTATGCCAACCATACGGCCCTTGCTGATGTAAGTATTTCGGTTCCTGAGAAAAGTGTTTTTGGTCTTTTAGGACCTAATGGAGCAGGAAAAACATCACTCATTCGGATCATCAACCAAATTACCGCACCCGATACTGGAAAAATTCTCTTCGACGGTGAGCCCTTGAGACCTGAACATATTCAAGAAATAGGATACTTACCTGAAGAACGTGGACTTTACAAAAAAATGAAAGTCGGTGAACAGGCGCTCTATCTGGCCAGGTTAAAAGGCATGAATAAGAGCGAGGCCACAGCGAAACTGAAAGATTGGTTTGAAAGGTTCGAAATTCAGGGATGGTGGAACAAAAAAGTAGAAGAGCTTTCGAAAGGTATGGCTCAAAAGGTGCAATTCATTACTACCGTTTTGCACGAACCGAAATTATTGATTCTCGATGAGCCTTTCAGTGGATTTGACCCCATCAATGCAAATCTCATTAAAAGCGAACTATTGAGATTACGCGACGAAGGCGCAACAATTATGCTTTCCACCCACAATATGGGATCGGTAGAGGAAATATGCAGTCATATTGCCTTAATCAACAATGCCAAGGTTGTTTTGGAAGGATCAGTGAAGGAGGTTCGGAACAAGTATAAAGAAGGCGTTTTCGATCTCAGTTTTGAGGGCGATATGATAAGCTTTACGAATGCACTTTGGGTCAACTTTGAATTGGTTCACCATTCTGAAAACGAAGACAAAATAAAAAGTGCCCGAATCAGATTAAATGACAATGCCTCAGTAAATGATCTTCTCAAAGCGGTCTTACCCGTAGTTAAAGTCCATTCGTTAAATGAAGTCATTCCCGGCATGAATGACATATTTATCACAGTAGTTCAACAAAAATCTTCAGACGATGAATAAAGTAAAATTGATCATCGAAAGAGAATACCTCAGTAGGGTTAGAAAAAAGTCATTCATCATTATGACTTTCCTCGGACCTATTCTGATCGCGGGTCTGCTAAGTTTAGGCATCTACCTGGGCATGAGTGACTCCAGCAAATACAATGTATTGGTTGTCGATCAGACACCTCCTGTCGCTACCGACTCCCTGTCAAGAGCGAAGCCCATTTTCTTCGATGAGTTCAAGGAAACATCACAGATACGATTCAATTATACCCAAGATGGCTTGACAAACGCCGAATTTGATTCAAGCGCGTACACAGTAATGCTCGTGCTGAGAGAAGATATCATCACCTTCCCTCAAGCAGAGCTCGTATTCAGAAAACTACCTAGCCTGAAAGCGAGAAGTTATATCAAATCCGAAGTTGAGAAAGTAATAGAGAATGAAAAGCTTAAACTCAATGCCATCGACAAGGAAACTTATGACAGTATTCGCACTGACATAGAGGTTATTTCGGTAAATGCAGAAGATGGAAAGGCATCTTTTAAGCAGGAGCAAGCGCTTATAGGGTTTGGATTTGCCGTTTTAATCTATTTCTTCATATTTCTCTACGGAGTTCAAGTGATGAGAGGGGTGATGGAAGAAAAAAGCAACCGAATAGTGGAGGTGATTATCTCATCGGTTAAACCCTTTCAATTGATGATGGGAAAGATTGTTGGAGTGGCTTTAGTCGGGTTAACACAATTTCTTCTCTGGGTAATCTTAACGGGTATTTTGTTCTCAGTAACAACGACAATACTGGTTCCTGAGCTTAGCAATGCAGCAACGATGGCTGAACAGATGCAAGTGACGGAAGAAGTTGCCAGAGAAGCTTCAGGCGATGCCATGGATCAAGCTGCCATAAACGAAATTGCGGAGTTATTTCTCTTTCGGGTTAATTGGCCATTAATGATCGGCATGTTTATCTTCTATTTCCTGGGAGGCTATCTTCTATACGCTTCATTGTTTGCAGCAGTAGGGGCCGCCGTAGATAATGAAACAGACACCCAACAATTCATGATGCCAATTACGCTACCTCTGGTTTTCGGATTTATTGTTTCTGAATTTGCTTTGACCAACCCTGAAGGAGGAGCCGTATTCTGGTTTTCCGAAATTCCCCTGACTTCTCCGGTCGTAATGATGGTAAGAGTGGCTATGGGTTTTGATGAAGCAACAATCTGGCAATTAATTCTTTCAATGGCTCTTCTGATTGGAGGCTTCCTTTTCACGGTTTGGTTAGCTGGAAAAATCTATCGCACCGGAATTCTTATGTACGGGAAAAAAGTGAGCTACAAGGAACTTGCAAAATGGCTAAAATATTGAGAGGCAAAATAGTTCTGGTCTTCGCACTGCTGGCCTTGCTCATAAATTCATGCGTTACGAACGAAGGCAAAACGGAAAATTCTGAAAAATTTGTTAGGCTTGATAATGAGTTGTTTTATCTGGAAGGAGAACGTTTCTTTCCTATTATGATCAACTATGTGGCCGACTTCAGAATGGTTGAAGGAGAATGTATCCTGGGAGTCCATAAACTCTACGAGAAACCCATGGTCTATGAATACTTTACCGCTGACAGTGTCAAACTCCAGAGAAACGAGCACCTCAAGCTCATCGCAGAAATGGGATTCAATACGATTCGACTCTGTCTGGACAGAATCTCCGTGGAATCAGAAATTCAGGGCTACGGAACAGAGGGTCGATTCCTGTCGATGAAAAGTGACGAAGAATTGTTGCTGAAAGCAATTGAAGAATTCATAGTTGAGGCAGAAAAAAACGAATTGAAAATTTTGCTTCTGATTGCACCGCCTATGGGCGAAGAAATTCTTGAAGAATACACCATTTCACTCCTAAAAAGATTCCAAGACAGATTTGGCGTTTTTGCCTATGATTTCAATAATGAACCCCTTTATGACCGTGCTCATTCAGCCTTATCCAAAGAAGAAATTGTAGAAAGAGTTACAATCTGGAGAGATTGGATGGATGACTATGCCCCTGATCAACTGCTGACAATAGGTTTTTCTGAGCCAATTGAAGTGTTTGCATGGGACCCTTCCATCTTGCCAGTGGATTTTTTAGCTTTTCATAGCTATAATCCCTTGAGATTTCCAAGTGAAATATACTGGTACACCAACTATTCCAAAAAACCTTGGATAATCGGTGAAACGGCATTATTAGCAGATGGAGAAGAGATCCCCTTTGACTGGCAAACGGAATACATGAAGAAAGCTTTTGAGCTTACTGTAAGATGCGGAGGAATAGGTTTCGGTTGGTGGGGCTTCCAAGAAGTACCCTTATTGAGTTATGCTGAAGAAGGAACCGGATTAATGACCTCAGATGGAATTGTCTACACCTCGGACAGTCTTCTACCAATTACCGCCAAGATGAAACCTGCGGTTGAAGCAGTAAAAACCTTGGATTTTCAATCGGTTAAAGGCCATTGTGAGATTCCTGAAAATTACTTCAACATGTTGGGATACTCCAACTACGTTCTCTCGGGAATTCTGTTGGATGAGGATGGAAAACCAATAGAGGGCGGGCTGGTAAGGGGTTGGAATAAATACTACTTAATCGGTCAAAACACGTATACAGATCACAATGGGGAATTTAATTTATTCAGTAACGATACGGTCTTCCACGTAATGATTAGTGCTGCCGGGAAAGAAAAAATGTACAAGGAGAACAAGCAGCAATATACTCCCGTCAATGAACTGTCTCCGGAAGAATCATCTTTACCGAATAGAGATCTTGAGTACCAGAAAATTGATTACCGAAACTACATGGTTTTGTCTGAAGATTCTTCTCGTATCGAGTTTTTCAAATACAAGGATCATATCTTCAATTCAGCGCAGTATGAAGCCAATCTTGGCTCAATTACGCTAAAGGATTGGGATTGAAAAATTCTCGGGAGGATTCAATTATATTTGATCTTATCATTAATATCCCGAATTGAAGATTGGAATAATAGATATGGGTACCAATACCTTTAACCTGCTCATCGCTGAGTTAGATGAAAAAGGTGGATACAAGCCCGTATACAGATCTAAAGTTGGAGTAAAGCTAGGTGAAGGAAGTTTTGAAAAGAACTTCATCACTGAAGAGGCCATGCGTCGATCCTTTGTAGCATTGGATGCTCAAATTCATGCAGTAAAGAATCAATACTGTGACAGGGTCCTTGCATTTGCAACCTCTGCCGTAAGAGGGGCCTCAAATAAAGAAGATTATCTCCAGAAAGTATACGATCGCTTTGGGATAAATATTCATGTCATAGACGGAGAGCGCGAGGCTCATATGATCTACAATGGTGTTCAATTGTCGGGTGCTCTCAGTTCAAACAACGCCCTGATCATGGATATTGGCGGAGGTAGCACGGAGTTTGTTGGAGCCAATGACGAGGAAATTATCTGGAAAAAGAGCTACGAATTAGGAGTAAGCAGACTACTTGAAAAATTCAGACCAACTGATCCGATAACACCGGAAACATTGGAAGAAATTGAAAAGGAACTCCTTTCTCAAGTAGGCGAGGTTTTCGAAATGGTCGAGGCAGAGGGGATTAAAACGCTCATCGGATCTTCAGGTTCTTTCGACACCTTTTCTGATGTTCTCTCCCACAGAGAAGGAACCTATGAAGAGACCATCAATCAAACTACTTTGGTATTTAATCGTGATCATCTGGATGCGCACTTAAATGAACTGATTCTGTCTACCCGTTCACAAAGAGAAGCAATGGATGGAATGGTGGCGATGCGGATAAAAATGATTGTTGTTTCCGCAATATTTGTGCGGTTGGTCCTTCAAAACACGGCTATTGAAAACGTAAAACTTTCAAGGTACTCTTTGAAGGAAGGAGTGCTCTTCGAAGTTCTTAAAGGAAATTTATAAATGGCATCAGTACTAATTGTCGATGACGAGCGTAGCATTCGGAATACGCTCAAGGAGATTCTTGAATTCGAAAAATTCACTGTAGATCAAGCAGAAGATGGGCCTTCCGGACTTAAAAAGATAGTAGAAGGTGCTTATGACGTGGTCTTGTGTGATATAAAAATGCCGAAGATGGACGGAATGGAGGTTCTTGAGAAGGCACTGGAGCAAGATGTGAAAACCCCCATTGTTATGATCTCAGGTCACGGAAACATTGAGACGGCAGTTGAGGCAATTAAAAAGGGTGCCTACGATTTTATTGAGAAACCCCTTGATTTGAACCGAACCTTGGTCACGCTTCGGAACGCTTTAGATCGGTCTAACCTGGAGGAAGAAACCAAGACTCTTCGAAAGAAAATCAAGCTCATAAAAGGTTCAAATATAATTGGCGAATCAAAACCAATTTCCGAAATCAAAGAAATGATAGCCAAGGTTGCTCCGAGCGACGCCAGGGTTTTAATAACAGGTCCGAATGGTTCGGGAAAAGAACTAGTGGCAAGACAACTTCATGAAAACAGTAACCGAGCAAAATCTCCATTCATTGAAGTGAACTGTGCCGCTATTCCATCTGAACTAATTGAAAGCGAACTATTCGGACACGAAAAAGGCGCATTTACCTCGGCAGTTAAGCAGCGAAAGGGAAAATTCGAACAGGCAGATGGGGGCACACTATTCCTGGATGAAATTGGTGACATGAGCGCCTCAGCTCAGGCTAAGGTTTTACGGGCGTTGCAAGAAAACAAGATCAATCGTGTTGGAGGAGATAAGGATATCAAGGTCAATGTTAGAGTTGTTGCTGCGACGAATAAGGATCTGAATGCCGAAATCAAAGAAGGAAATTTTAGAGAAGATCTCTTTCATCGTCTAAGTGTAATTCTGATTCATGTTCCTTCTTTGAACGAGCGCGCGGATGATATTCCGTTATTAGCCGATCACTTTTTGGATACAATTGCGCAAGAGCAAGGAAGTCCACGAAAAACACTTAAAAAAGAGGCTTACAAGGCTCTCCAGGAACTCAACTGGACAGGTAATATCAGGGAGCTACGCAACTTAATAGAACGATTGATTATTCTGTGCGATAACGAGATCTCGGCTGCAGACGTGAAGAGATTCGCAAATCCAGGAAAATAGCTCTACTTAATCAGGACTTCTGTGATCGGCTGACCTGTCAGACCTGATGGAAAAGGAATTCCCATCAATATACATAAGGTAGGAGCGATATCACGAATGTTTGTTTCTCGATATATCGTTTGCGAAGAAATCCCTCCCCCATATATCAAAAGTGGAATGTGTGAATCATAATTCCAAGGACTTCCATGGGTTGTACCTGTGGGCCCATAAGTGATCCACCCACTTTCTAAAACAAAAACAACATCTCCCGAAAGGGTTGGATGTATTCCTCTTTGTAAGGCGCGGAGCGGGAATTCTTCACTTCCCGAAAGCCTTACCTCTGTGGTGGGATAAGCGGAATAAACGCCTGGAAGATCTGCAATCACCTCCGAAAGGTATTCCGCTAAATCATCCAATTCAACATCAACTTCCTCCAGGACTTCGCGATTGAAATAGACGTGATTTCCTTCTATTTTTTCAATCATATCAGACCCAACGCTGTCAATTTTTAATAACGCTTCTGCAATGATTTCTCTCCCGGATTTTGTGTCAAAATAGCCACCGGGGAGTTCCGAATCAATTGAAAACTGTGGTACTTCTGCTGCACCGTGATCGGCGGTAAGCATTACCAAATACTGCCCTTCACCAACTTCCTTGTCTAAGAACTCAAGCAATCCTGCTATCTCCATGTCCAATCGCAAATACATGTCTTGAATTTCCAATGCTCGTGGACCATAGGCATGCCCCATATGATCAGGGGTAGAAAAACTCAAAGCCAAGAAATCCGTGATATCATCTTTCCCCAGACCTTCTTCCAAAACAGCTCGTTTACCGAATTCCATGACCAGTCTGTTTCCCCAAGGAGACTGCTTGAGTATCTTATCCTTGCCATTTTGTTCAGCTAAAGCTTCAAGGTCTTTTGGTAATGTAGGAGCAGATTCTCCTGCGTGAATTGATTCGTAAGGATTATCGTCAGGAAGACTTGCGACGTACTTCTCTCTTTCGTGAAGTAAATCCCACCCTAGGCTTAAATACTCATCCACTTTTTTGTCTTCATTAAACTTACGAACCCATTTCGGTAATTCATCCATATAAAAGGAACTCGAAATGAAGGTTTGATCATCATACCAGTAAGCTGCATCAGCAAGATGACCTGCAGGAAGTATAGAGCCTCTATCCTTCAAGGAAACCCCTATGACCTTCGAACGATTATTCCAATACACTTTTAGTTCATCGGTAATTGTCGTAGTTCTCAGGTTTCTCGGACTCATTTGTCCTGACTTGTTATCAAGTCCTATTGTCTTAACACTCTTGTCTTGGACACAATAAAATTCCTTTTTCTTGATAGGGTCGTACCAGTCATTACCCGCTATGCCATGCACTGCAGGAGTCGTGCCCGTATAAACAGAGGCGTGGCCGGGAGCAGTTGTAGTCGGCATGTAAGAAAAATGGTGATTGGCTGCATAAAACCCTTCACTCATTAGCTTCTTGAAACCATCATCGCTGTAGAGATCTGAATATCGCTGTAAATAATCATTCCGCATTTGGTCAACCACAATCCCAACCACCAGTTTTGGTCGATTCTCAGCACTCTGACTAGACAATAGGCAAGGAAACAATGCAATGGGAATCAAAACAAGGAGGCTTCTCATGATATCAATTTGCTTAAATAAAACAGTATAATCAGGCAGGCTACTAAGCTAACCAATACGTTCATTAATGCCATCATCCAATGACCGTCACTAAAGAGCTTTATCGTCTCATAACTGAACGTAGAGAAAGTACTGAATCCACCGCAAAAACCAATCACCAAGAACGGAATCCAAAGGCCTGTTAATCGTTCTTTTGAAATTGCCGCTACGATCAAACCCAAAATTATACAACTAAGCACATTGGCGACTAAAGTTCCCCAAGGAAAGGTTTGAGGCACAATTTTGAAGAAGATCCTACCTGTTAAATAACGGGCTATTGAACCCAATCCGCCTCCGAGAAATATCGCCAATAACTCTTTCACTTCCGATCGAGGATTAGTCGCTTAAAAACGAGGAAAACCAAAACTCCAACGGTTGATCCCAACAGAGCTCCTCCCAATATGTCTCCCGGATAGTGAACACCTAAGTATATTCTTGTATATGAGATAATTGCAGCGTATAGAAAAAGCCAAGAAGCGCGCATACCATATTTTCCTTTTAAAAGGAGATAGAGAAATGTGGCAATTCCAAAATGATTGGTCGCATGTGAACTGACGAACCCGTACAAACCACCTCGGTAGTTATTGACGGTGTGTACAACATCCATTATTTCGAGATTTCGCGATGGACGGTAGCGCTGGAATACTTCTTTAAATAATTCAACAGAAGTTCTATCGCAAATAGTCACAATGATCCCTACGGCCAGAAGCGTCCACAACATAACCTTCCAGTTGTAGACCCTGTATATCAGCCAAAGCAATATCAAATACATTGGGATCCATACCGTAGCTTCGGTAAGGTAATACATGACCTGATCTAGCCAAGGTGCATGAAAGCCATTTAGCCAAAGAAATAATCTTCGATCAATTGCTTCTAAACTTTCTATCATTCAGGCTGGTTCAGTTTGTTCCAAATTTTATCCTTCAAAGCGTTCAAGCCAATTTGAGCTACTGAAGAAATAAAGATATGATCTACTTCGGGAAGCTCGTTCTCCATTTCCTTTTTCAACTCATCATCAAGGAGATCTGATTTTGTAATAGCCAGAATCCTGTCTTTGTCCAATAACTCAGGATTATATGCTTTAAGTTCATTTATCAGAATTTGGTACTCTTTGATGATATCACTCGAATCTGCAGGAACCATGAACAGAAGCAAACTGTTTCTCTCAATATGTCTCAGAAACCGAATTCCCAAACCTTTTCCTTTGCTCGCTCCTTCAATGATACCTGGAATATCAGCCATAATAAAGGACCTATGATCACGGTAACTGACGATGCCTAGATTCGGAACGAGAGTGGTAAAAGCGTAATTGGCAATCTCAGGTTTGGCCGCAGTAATAACTGAAAGTAATGTTGACTTTCCCGCATTCGGAAAACCCACCAAACCGACATCCGCCAGAACTTTTAGTTCTAGAATTCTCCATGCCTCAAGTCCGTCTTCACCTGGCTGGGCAAAACGGGGAGTCTGGCGAGTGGGTGACTTAAAGTGTACATTTCCCAGTCCACCTCGACCACCTGAGAGTAAAATATACTCTTCACCATCTTCCGTTATTTCGGTTAGAATCTCATCAGTCTCGGGATCCTTGGCAACCGTTCCAAGTGGAACTTCCAAAATTATATCCTCCCCTGTCTTTCCAGTGCTTGTTTGTCCACTACCTGCACCGCCATGGCCGGCTTTGACATGTTTGCGGTATTTTAAATGGAGCAAGGTCCACAGTTGGGCATTCCCTCGAATGATGACGTGGCCACCTCGTCCTCCGTCACCTCCGTCAGGTCCACCTTTGGAGGTCCACTTATCGCGAAAGAGATGTTTACTTCCTGCGCCTCCCTTACCCGAACGACAGTGAATTTTTACGTAATCGACAAAATTTCGATTAGCCATGGCGATCTATCGCCTCGAAGAGTTTTTCGCTGATTTCTGCTATTGAGCCCACCCCATTTACCTCTTCGAGTTTATTTTGGGCTTGATAAAAATCAGCTACCGGTGCCGTTTCCTTTTTGTAAACGGCTATCCTATTAGAGATGATCTCAGGGTCAGCATCATCTGTTCTGCCGCTAACTTCTGCTCTCTTTCTGAGCCGTTCTTTGAGTTCATCGTCTTCAACACTAAGCGCCAACATAACTGTGATTGCGGTTGATTTGGATTGAAGAAAATTATCCAGCGCTTCTGCTTGTGCTGTAGTCCGCGGAAATCCATCAAAAATATATCCATTAGCCTCCGGATGGGCCTCTACTTCTGCTTGAAGCATCTTAATCGTCACCTCGTCCGGACAGAGTGCTCCCTTGTCCATGAAGCTTTTTGCCAAGTCCCCCAGTTCGGTATGTTCTTTAATGTTTCGTCGAAAAATATCACCGGTAGAAAGGTGAATCAAATTGTACTTTTCTACAATTTTCTCGGCCTGAGTGCCTTTGCCAGCACCCGGAGGGCCAAATAGAACCAAATTTATCATCGGGTTTTTATTTGATATATATCATTCATGTTTCTGCCAAGACCGTCATAGTCCAACCCATATCCCACAACGAATAAATTGGGGATTTCGAAAGCGGTGTAATCGGGTTTTTTACTGCCCTCAAAACAATCGGGTTTAAAAAGTAATGAAGCTACTCTCACCGAAGCAGGCGAAAGTTCATCCATCCTTCCCAAAAGATATTCCATTGTATGACCCGTGTCAACAATATCCTCTAAAATCACTACGTGTTTCTCTCTTAGATCGGTATTCAGTGCCAATAAGTCTTTCACCTTTCCCGTACTCTCCGTACCTCTATATGAAGCTAGTTTTACAAAAGTAACTTCTGATTCGAACTCCATATATCTCATCAAATCGGCCGCGAAACGAAAACATCCGTTTAATACTCCAATAAATAAAGGACATTTATCACCGTAATCCTCATTCAATTCAGCAGCCATTTGGGCAATGGCCATTTGAATTTTTTCATCAGGTAGATAGAGTTCAAATTCTTTTCCGTGCAGGGTTACAACGCTCATGGAATAAAATTTTGACAAGCGAAGGTAATCAATCCTACTTCCATCCTTTATTTGATCTTGGAACCTTTTTTAAGATTATCTAGGTTTGCGCCTTTAAAAACTGCAGTTGATATGAGAAATCTATTTGGACTTTGCTTTGTATGCCTTGCTATATCTGGCTTTGGGCAGTATACTTCGCCGGGTGACAACATTACAATTACCATGGATTGGCTCGTGGAAAACTCTGACGGAGCAGTTTTTCTTGCTGCTGGGAACTACGAGGTTTATCAGAACCTTGTAATTGCTGAAACGGACACATTGATTATCAATTCTGACAACGTACGATTGGATGAAAATGTGCTGATCACCATAGCGGGTGGATTTCTCGCGTCGAATGAGGCGACGATCGACCAATTAACCTGTTGTGAAGCCCATTATTTAGGTTTCCGTTTTGAAGAATCTGCCTTCGTTGACATTGAAAATACAGACATTCTTAATGGAGGAGGACTTCAGGTGCTTACTCCGAATTTCAGGATGCACAATTCTACCGTGAGTTTTCACAATACAGGACAAACAACCGGCGCAGCCCTTGACTTATCAACGGGCACCCCCATTATTACTCAATCAACATTCGAAGGCAATGAAGCGGCTGCCATTGGAAGCGCAGCTAATGCCGATGCCGCTCCCGTTATTTCTAACTGTGTTTTTATCGGAAACGTAACAGGCAATACCAATCGTCCACAGGTGAATTTGGGACCGTCAAGCAGTGATACAACCTTTGTGATAGGTAATGAATTCATTGGTGATCCCGCTTTGACCAACGTTGGAGGATTTGCTCTTTCACTCTTAGTGGGTGGAGAAGGGCACCTTATATTTTCAGAAAATTCAGTCTCTGATAACCGCTATGGAATGACTGTGTTCGGCGCAAACGTCACCTCTAGAATTGAGGGCAATTCGTTTATCGACAATAACACCCAAGGTGACCCATTCTTGGGGGGGAGTGGTATCAGCATTACCGGCTTTGGTGAAAACGAACATGTTATCCTTTCGAACAATTTTGAAGGAAATCTCTGGGGAATAACGCTTCTCACCGAAGCAAATGTGAATTTGGGTGAGATTGACGAACCTACTATTGGTTCAGGAGGCAATTCATTC
>CAZWQX010000007.1:0-2741 GCA_964635965.1 uncultured Cryomorphaceae bacterium | reverse complement strand
CATTCGATAATAATGGTAATTCAGGAGAGGTTTATGCTCTTTTTAACAATACGCCCAATGAAATTTTCGCTCAGGGAAATTGCTGGATCGCCAGCAATCCTCAAGCAAGTTTGGAAGACGCAGAAGGAGTTATTTCACATATAAATGATGATCCTGAATTAGGAGAGGTCATATTTGATCCATTGGGAGTTTGTGAACCTCTCGGCACGGAAAATCAATTTTCTTCTTTCACGATTTATCCTAATCCTACTCGTGATCGAATCTCAATCACTTCTGAAAGAGCCATTAAGGAGTGGTATTTGAGAAGCCTTGATGGGCGATTGATTCAGCAAGGCACTTACCGTAACTACGGGTCTTTAAGTTTAGATCTTGGTTCCCTACCAAATGGTATTTACTTAATTGAACTTATCCATCCTGAAGGAAAGAGCTCGAAAAGAGTATCGGTCATCCATTAAATTATCTTTGCCCCATGTCAAAATCTCCTTACGACAAAGATTTTCGTCTCGGCGTGTTGGGCGGCGGCCAACTCGGACGGATGATGCAACAAGAGGCAGTCAACTTAGATATTAAGCTCGCCTGTTTAGACCCGGCAGCAGATGCACCCTGTTCGCAAATAGTTCCGGAGTTTGTCCAAGGGAGTTTTAATGACGAGAAAACAGTATATGAATTCGGGAAAAACAAAGACGTTCTTACTGTTGAAATTGAGCATGTGAGTATTCCGGCCTTAAAACGTTTGAATGCTGAAGGAGTGAAAGTTTTCCCACAGCCCGAACTTCTTGAAATCGTTCAGGACAAAAGGCTACAGAAGGAGTTCTATAAAGCCAAAGGCCTTCCTACGGCTGATTTCAGGCTAATAAATTCGAAGGAGGAACTAAATAGCCACGTCGATTTCCTTCCATTTGCTCAAAAGTTGAGGAAAGGAGGATATGATGGAAAAGGAGTTCAAATCATAAGAACGGAAGAGGATTTTGATAAGGCCTTTGATGCGCCTTGTGTCTTGGAGAAATTCGTTGATTTCGAAAAAGAATTGGCCGTAATCGCTGCTCGAAATGAGTCAGGTGACAGCAATACCTTCCCCACGGTTGAACTCGAGTTCAATCCGGAGGCAAACTTGGTTGAATTGCTATTTGCTCCTGCGGATATTTCTGAGGAAGTTGAAAAAAAGGCGCAAGAAATTGCCCGAAAAACGATAGAGGCATTTGGATTCGTTGGAATTTTGGCGGTTGAGCTATTTCTTACTCCTGACGGGGATATTTTGGTAAATGAGGTTGCTCCCAGACCGCATAACTCAGGCCATCATACCATCGAAGCAAATACGACTTCTCAGTATGGGCAGCATTTGAGATGCATTTTGAATCTTCCCTTAGGAGATACGGGCTTAACTAAACCTGCAGCGATGGTTAATTTATTAGGTGAGCCAGGATTTCAAGGTCCTGTGAAGTATGAAGGGTTGAATCAGGCATTGAGCAAACCGGGTGTTTATCCCCACTTATACGGAAAAAGTGAGACCAAACCTTTCCGAAAAATGGGTCACGTTACCATCACCGCCGAAACCTCATCAGAAGCGCGTAAATTGGCTAATGAAATCAAAAACACCATTAAAGTAAAGTCATGGTAGGAATAATAATGGGAAGCAAGAGTGACTTGCCGGTTATGCAAGATGCTGCCGACGTTCTTAAAGAGCTCGAAGTTCCATTCGAAATGAATATTGTATCTGCACATCGCACTCCTGAGCGTATGTATGACTATGCTAAAAATGCGGAGGAGAAAGGAATTCGTGTGATCATCGCAGGTGCCGGAGGTGCAGCACATCTTCCAGGAATGACGGCTTCCATTACTCCCCTCCCTGTGATTGGCGTCCCCGTGAAAAGCCGAAATAGTATTGATGGATGGGATTCGGTATTGAGCATTTTGCAGATGCCTGGTGGAGTTCCTGTTGCCACGGTGGCTTTAGATGGAGCAAAAAATGCAGGAATACTAGCGGCGCAAATATTGGGTGCCGGAGACAAAGATTTGAGGGATAGAATTGCCCTCTACAAGGAGTCTTTAAAAGAAAAAGTCTTAAAAGACGCAGATAACTTATAATCAGATTTTCTTTACACCAAAGCGATAAATGGTGGTTGATCGAAAAGGGTTTTCAGGATCGATCAAGATTGAAGGGAAATTCGACTGATTTAAGCTATTTGGGAATCCCTGAGTTTCGATACAAAAAGCCGATTGGCTTCCATATTCTTGGCCATTCTTGCCTCTTACAGGAGGATCCATCGCCTTTCCACAAAAGAATTGAAATCCAGCAGCATCACTTAATACATCCATCGTTCTTCCAGAGTCCGGTTCCCAAACTTGAGCAAAGGTTCTCAACCCTGATCCAGGAATGACACAATGGTGATCAAAGCCCTTCCCGATCTTAAGTTGACTATCAGTATTTTTCAATTTATCTCCAATCAAGCGGAATTGATTAAAATCAAAAACGGTGTCTTTGGTAGATAGAATCTGGCCCGTTGGGATTTGCTCTTCATTTACCGGCAAAAACTGATCGGAGTGCAGATTGAATCGGTGGCCCAAAATCGATCCTTTCCCGGCGAGATTGAAGTATGAGTGATTGGTCAAATTAATTGGTGTGGTTTGATCGCTTTCAGCAGAATAATCGATTCTCAAACCGTCTTCATCTGAGAGGGAATAGCTCACCTGAAACCTTACATTTCCAGGGTAACCCTCTTCCCCATCAGGGGATATCCGAC
>CAZWQX010000006.1:39195-53257 GCA_964635965.1 uncultured Cryomorphaceae bacterium | reverse complement strand
AGTAGATGTTCGCGGCGATGACGATACCATCATCCACCAAAATACCGATGACCAAAATCATCCCAAAAAGAGAGAGCACGTTGATGGTAATTCCCACAAGGTTTGCAATTATGAACATTCCCAGAAATGAAATTGGGATTCCCAGCGCAACCCAGAAGGCTAGCCTAATGCGAAGGAACAACGCGAGCAATACAAAAACCAGAATTGCTCCCAATAAACCGTTTTCTTCAAGCAAGGTGATCCGCTCTTTTAAGGTATCGGTTCCATCTTGAACCAAAACCAATTCCACCGCCCCACCGCGCTTATTGAAGTCGAGGATATACTCGTCGACTGCTTCCGCTGCGTCGAGAATATTCTCTTCATTAAGGGTGTTGACAGTAATGGTTATAGCGCGCTGCCCATTGAAAAAAGTTGAATTCGTTGTTTCTGCCCGGTCTTCTCGAATGTCAGCAACGTCTCTTAGTCCAATTCTCCTTCCATCCGGCAACACTTTGACCGTTAAATCGAGTAGCTCATCTGCGGTGTATTCCTTGTGATCGGATCGGATGATGATCTCCGTGTCAGCCATAATCCGCCCACCGGTAACTTCGATGTTCTGTTGACCAATAGCGTTGGCTATGTCTTGGAAGCTGAGACCCAGAGCCCTGAGATCATTTTCTCGAACGGCTATTTCTACTTCTGCTTCTGAGTATCCGTAAACCTCAATTTGTGAGATGTTTGGCAAAGCGCGAAGCTCATCCTCAACAAGGTCGGCCGTTTCCTCCAGTGTGTTTACAGAGACATCACCGACCAAGGCTAACTTTGAAGTGAAGTTTACCACTTCTTGGACGAAGACCACTATTTGCTCCATTCCTTCAGGAAAATTGGAGATTTGATCGACTGCATTTTTTACATCTTGCAATACGAGATCCGCGTTGGCCTTAGTTTGGATTTCTATAAGAATACTGGCCGCATTTTCGCTGCTTGTAGATGTGACTCGATCTATACCTGTTACACCCTTAAGGTTTTCCTCGATTTTGAGGGTTATCCCTTCTTCAATTTCACTCGGCGATGCCCCGGGATAAACTGCGTTGATCTGAATAAATTTTTCTTTTTGGGCAGGAAAAAAGGAAGTATTCATCCTGTCAGCAGAAATCAGACCTCCGATTATGACCAGGATCATTCCTAAGTAAACCAGTAGTTGGTTCTGGACACAAAAAGCGACTATTCGTTTCATTCGCCGAGATTTATAGGTGCTACCTTCGATCCATTAAGCGACTCATTGTGTTTATCAATAATCACATTGACCGGATTTGTTATTCCCGAGATGAAGGCGGCTTCGCCATTTTTATAAGCCACTTCAACTTCCTTTAACATCGCAATCGAGTCCTTAATGAAATACAATTTGTTCCCTTCTACGATCGCCTCAAGCGGAATCGAAATGGCGTTTTCAATCTCTCCGGCAGGGATATTCCCCTCCAGATAGATTCCACTTTTGGCGATTGGATCATCGATCGCTGCGTAAACCTTGACCTGTTGAGTCTGTGGATCAACGCTGTCATTAATGCGAATAACCTTCGCTTCATAATCTTTCCCCGTATTTATATCAGACATGGTAAAGACAGTTCCTACTTTGAGGTAGGAAATATCCGTATAACTCACCCCTGCTTCGAGTTCGTATCGGCCACTACTGATAATGGTACCTAACGGCTGTCCAACTCTTACCAAAGAACCTTCGTCCAATTCCGTATTTGTAATCGATCCTTTGAAAGGCGCTCGAATAGTGTGCTTTTGATACCGCGTTTCCATTTCTACCACACTGTAGTAGTCCGAAAACACTTTTCTTCCGCTGAGAAAGAGTTTTAACTTTTTATCATTGACCTCGGGCAAGGGTGGGAGTTTTTGATCGGTTGTGATTTGGAAAAGATATTCTTCCCATCTGTCAGCAGAATCTTCAAAATCGAGTTTTAAATCGGGAATAATCGAAGCCAATAAACTTTGGAAATTGCTTCGCTTGGCGATCAAACTGCTTTCCAATTCGTCGCTATTAATTCGAACGAGAACTTCACCGGAATTGAAACGTACACCTTCTTTGAACTCTTTGGCGCCGAAAGAGGCGCGACCCCCCACTTCAGCGTAAAGCATCACTGATTTTTTTGGTATAAGTCTTCCTGTAATAGGAATGGTGCGTGTCAATGTCTCTGGTGTTTTGCTCTCCTGCAAAACAGCCGTCAACATTTCAAACTCCTCGGGTTTTGCCTCACGCTCTTTGGTTAACGCTCCTGAAAGAACTACGCAAAGAGCTAGAAAGCCAATGCCCGCCAGGATGATAAATATCTGTCTCTTATTCATCAGATTGAATGGATTTTATAAATCGAATCATTGCTTCTCTGAGCATTAATTCGGGTGATTGATTGCTAAAAAAATAGGATTTGGAATCCTCGGGAGGGAGCTCAGTAGCGAAGTAGGTGTAACCCTTTATTAAAGCGATAAAATTTGTGACCAGATCACTGCAATCATCACTTCTGCCCGAGATTTTTTGAATAAGCGATTCAACTAGTTTTTTGACTTCGAACATTCCTTCAAAAACGACGGACTTTAACCAGAAAGGCGATCCCGTCGAAAACATCATTGAATGAAGGGACTTATTCTTCAATCCAAATTCAAAACGAGTTTCAGCCAAAGCTATCAGCTTCTCTGAAGGAGAGTCGTATTCCTTTATTGACTCTTTTATGTCTTCGGTTAATCGTTTGAAACCCTCCTTCACAGTATGTCGAATCAAATCGTCTTTACTATCGAAGAATTGGTAAAGCACGGGTGGTTTGTAATCCAACCTATTGGCAATAGCGCGCACGGTAACCTTCTGCCAGCCGTGTTCATCGGCTAGCTTTATGGTTTCTTCTAAGATTCGGTCGCGATTGGCGGGTGTGCGTTTCAAATCGAGTACAAATGTGCATATTCTAACTAAGTTAGATTGTCAATTGTTTTACACTAGTGTGTTTTAATTTCTCAGCGCACTCAGTAGAAATCAATACCTGATGAAAGTCAGATATTCCGTATTTCAATTTTTATAGCTTAGCCCCAAACGCTGAAGGAGCTTATATGTCGCCGATATTTCGAAAATCTCTAGTGGCTGCCACGGGTCTTTTCCTGTGCCTTTTTCTGATCGTTCACCTTTCGGCCAACTTGATTCTTCTTCTCCCAGAGTACTTATCACAAGGGATGTACAATGCCTATTCAACCTTCCTCCGGGAGAATCCTCTGATCACGGTTGTGGCCTATTTACTCTACGCTTCAATCTTGATTCATGTCATCTATACCTTGATCGTTACTATTCAGAACAGGCGAGCGCGGACCGATTCTTATGGTGAAAATAAACCTTCGGCCAACAGTACTTGGCAGTCGCAAAATATGGGATGGTTGGGTATCCTGATTCTTTTATTTATCGCCATTCACCTGGTCAATTTTTGGTCGAGGATAAAACTGGGAATAGGAGATCCCGTTTCCCTGGATGCCGAAGGATATTTAGATGTCTACTCCGTGACTTATGCTTTATTTCAGAATCCTTATTACGTTGCTTTTTATACCGTCTTGATGGTTCCGCTGGGCTTTCATTTGCAACACGGCTTAAAAAGTGGATTTAAATCATTGGGATTTCATTCGAATAAGGGCTTACATATTTTGTCTAGAATTTCGGTGATCTACGCCCTGATTATGGCAATCGGATTCGCCGTTATACCAATAGTAGTTTACTTGCGATGAGTTTAGATGCCAAAATACCTGAAGGACCGCTGGAGCAGAAGTGGCAACGCTACCAGATGGATAGCAAACTCATTAATCCCGCCAACAAGAAAAAACTTCATGTTTTAGTTGTAGGATCTGGCCTGGCTGGCGCGGGAGCTGCGGCAACGCTGGCTGAATTGGGATATGAAATAACTTGTTTTTGTTACCAAGATTCCGCTCGCCGAGCGCACTCTGTAGCGGCTCAGGGAGGCGTAAACGCCGCGAAAAACTATCAGCACGACGGTGATAGCGTTTGGCGAATGTTTTATGATACACTGAAAGGTGGAGACTTTCGTTCGCGAGAAGCCAATGTCTATCGTTTGGCGGAATTATCAGCCCCACTCATTGATCATTTCGTTCAGCAAGGAGTGCCGTTTGCCCGTGAATACGGCGGTGTGCTCTCGAATCGAAGTTTTGGAGGCGTGCAGGTACAAAGAACCTTTTACGCGAGGGGCCAAACGGGACAACAACTCCTAATGGCAGCTTATTCGCAGCTCTACAAGAATATCAATGCGGGTAAAGTGAATATGCTTCCTCGTCACGAAATCATGGATATCGTTACGATTGATGGTCGGGCGAGGGGAGTGATTGCAAGAGAGTTAACAACAGGCGAGCTAAAACGCTTCGTTGGTGACGCTGTAGTGTTAGCTACAGGAGGCTATTCTAGAGTTTTCCGTCTTTCTACTTTGGCCATCGGCTGCAACGGAAGCGCCATTTGGAAGGCCCACAAGAAAGGAGCCTATTTCGCCGCGCCAAGTTTTACGCAAATACATCCCACGGCATTGCCGCAAGCAAGTGATGCCCAATCCAAACTGACCCTAATGTCGGAGAGTCTCAGAAACGATGGTCGCATTTGGGTACCGCTGAAAAAGGGAGATGAACGGCCCGCCGGACAAATTCCCGAAGATGAGCGTGACTATTACCTTGAGCGGAGGTACCCAAGTTTTGGGAATTTAGCGCCAAGAGACATATCATCACGAGCTGCCAAAGAGCGAATTGATGCAGGTCATGGAGTCGGAAAACTTAAAAATGCCGTTTACCTCGACTTTAAACATGCCATCGAACGACTGGGATTGGACACCATTCGGGATCGATACGGGAATCTTTTCGATATGTACGAGAAGATCACGGGAATAAACGCTTACAAAGAACCCATGCTCATCTCACCTGCGGCGCACTTCTCCATGGGTGGACTTTGGGTTGATTATGAACTGATGACCACGGTTCCCGGGCTTTATGCGGTGGGAGAGTGCAACTTCTCTGATCACGGGGCCAATCGATTGGGAGCGAATTCTCTATTGCAAGCCAGTATTGACGGTTATTTCATCTTACCGAATACGATAAACAATTACTTGGCGGATCATCTCGCAGACCCATCGCTCTCGACCGATCACCCTGCTTTTGCGGATAGTGAAAAAGAGGTGAGTACATTCTTGGAAAAACTTCTGACGATAAATGGAGATAAGACCGTGGATGATTTCCATCGGGAGTTGGGAAAGATTATGTGGGATGAATGTGCGATGAGTCGAACGAAGGAGGGTCTCGAAAAAGCTTTAGTGGAGATCGATCGCATTAAGGAGGATTTTTGGAAAGAGGTCTGTGTCACAGGAAATTCTAGCGAGCATAACGGAGAACTGGAAAAAGCCTATCGCCTGGCTGATTTTATTGAATTGGCAAAGCTAATGTGCACCGATGCTCTGCAAAGAGAAGAGTCATGTGGAGCACATTTCCGCGAGGAATACCAAACGGATGAAGGTGAAGCTATGCGTCGTGATGACGAGTATACATATGTCTCTGCTTGGGAATATGCAGGCGGAGAATTTGAACTTCACAAGGAAGACTTGGAATTCGAAAAAGTTAAACCAACGGTGAGGAGTTACAAATGAGAGTGACGTTTAAAATATGGAGACAGGATGGGCCTGGAGCTAAGGGCGCTTTTGTGGAATACCCCGTGGATGGATTAACGGAGGATATGTCTTTTCTCGAAGCATTGGACTACCTGAACGAAGAGCTAGTACGGAAAAAGGAAAAGACCATTTCCTATGAATACGATTGTCGTGAGGGCATTTGTGGTCAGTGTGGAGTCTTTATCAACGGTCGTCCCCACGGACCTCACGATCATGTTACGACATGTCAATTGCACATGCGTTCTTTCAAAGATGGAGATACCATAACTGTAGAACCTTTCCGCGCCAAAGCCTTTCCTGTGATCAAAGATCTTATGGTCGATCGATCGGCTTTTGATCGAATTATCGAAAGTGGCGCATTTATCTCCGCTAAAACGGGAACAGCACCCGAAGCCAATGCCATCCCTATCCCAAAAGATGTTTCTGATAAAGCGATGGATCATGCGGCTTGCATTGGTTGTGGTGCTTGCGTGGCGACTTGCAAAAATGCTTCGGCGGCTTTATTTACCTCGGCGAAGATTAATCACCTCAATACCTTGCCTCAAGGGAAAGCTGAAAAGACTCAGCGTACTCTTCAAATGACAGCTCAAATGGCCGCGGAGGGATTTGGAAATTGTTCTTTCACGGGAGCCTGCGCGGTTGAATGTCCCGTTGAGATTTCCATCTCTTCAATCGCCGAGATGAATTCGGCTTATTTTGGAGCGAAGGTGAAGGATTTCTTCTCTGGAAAATCAGACTAATTCCCTCCTGACTTTCAACTCTGGCTTAACTGCTTTTTCAGATCAAGATAATTTTCAGTATTGGTTTCTTCTGATAGAAACTGACCCGATGACGGATATACTTCGCGATCATCCGGACTTTGATCCCTTTGTTCAAAAGCTGAAATCTAGTTTTTGGAAGAATCACGAGGACCTGAAGGAGTATCTTGAAGAACAGGGGTTGATTTAAATTACTTCGACACTCGGCCAGTTCGGGACCTCTCAACTAAAGACTTTTCTAACTTTTTTAAAGAATGGCATCAAATGTCAAACGATTGGCCGAGGCGGTCAAGATTGCGACTGCCTTCTTCCTCACTTTTACACCTCAATTAGGAACAAGTAAAAGGAAAACAACTATGACTAATCAAAAAAGAAGAGGAAGGGAAGACGGCGCGGGTCTCGGCGCTTCACTTGGAGTGGCAGTTGGGGTAATTATTGGAACGGGTCAAATGGATATGGCCTTGAGTGTGGCTTTAATGGGGGCAATCGGAACGGGTATTGGAGCGCTGTTTGACGTTTTGAAAAGAAAGAACTAAGCTGTAGTAGAGGAGAAGTCAAACTCAGTTTTTTGCGAATATCCAACCGTGTTCTTTCAACAAAAATCTGTTGACGACTTTATGCAAAATCACCTTTTTGTGGTATCTCGAAAGAGGTTCGATCTCCTAATTTTAGTTCCCACTTTTTTCAAAACTAACCCGTAAATTACATGAGCACTCAAACCTTGGAAAATCCCGTGAATGAGGATAGAACACAAAAAGGATACACTTACGAAGAGGCACTGTCTGCTGCTACCGAATACTTTCAAGGCGACGAACTCGCTGCAGGAGTTTGGCTAAATAAGTATGCCCTGAAGGATTCATTCGGGAATATTTACGAGAAAGATCCCAATGACATGCACCATCGGATGGCTCGTGAAATAACCCGAATCGAAAACAAGTATCCTTCTCCACTCACGGAAGATGAGGTTTTTGCGCTTTTAAAAGGGTTTAAGTTTATCGTTCCCCAGGGAGGACCGATGACGGGTATTGGCAACAAACACCAAGTCGCCTCTCTCTCAAACTGTTTTGTTATCGGCCATGAAGATCATGGTGACTCATATGGAGGGATCATGAAAACGGATGAGGAACAAGTACAGCTCATGAAGCGACGCGGTGGCGTTGGTCACGACCTTTCCGGAATTCGTCCTGCAGGATCTCCTGTAAAAAATTCTGCACTTACTTCAACGGGTGTCGTGCCCTTTATGGAGCGCTATAGCAATTCAACTCGGGAAGTTGCTCAGGATGGTCGCCGAGGAGCACTTATGCTGAGCATTTCCATCAAACATCCAGATGCCGAGCGGTTTATCGATGCCAAAATGGATGGGACGAAGGTGACGGGTGCCAATGTTTCGGTTCGGATCGATGATGAGTTTATGAAAGCGGTGAAGGCAGGAATAACCTACAAGCAGCAGTTCCCCATAGACTCGGATAATCCAACTCATGTGAATGAAGTGGATGCACGTAGACTCTGGGAAAAGATCATTCACAATGCTTGGGCTTCCGCCGAACCGGGTATTCTTTTCTGGGATACGATCACGAACGAATCCATTCCCGATTGTTATGCGGACCAAGGATTCACAACTACTTCGACCAATCCTTGTGGAGAAATTCCGTTATGTCCATATGACTCATGTCGTTTGCTTGCGGTGAATCTTTACAATTACGTGGAGAATCCGTTCACCGAAGAGGCGAGCTTCAACTTTGAAAAGTTCGAAGAACATGGTCGACTGGCCCAGCGAATTGCCGATGATATCATTGACCTCGAGATGGAAAAGATCGATGCTATTCTGGCCAAAATTGATTCCGATCCGGAGAATGATGAAGTAAAGCGCACCGAGAAAAACCTCTGGTTGAAGATCCGCAAGAAGTGCATTCAAGGTCGCCGCACCGGTATTGGAATTACGGCAGAAGGAGATATGCTTGCCGCATTAGGCATACGTTATGGCTCTGAAGATTCAATAACCTTCTCCGAAAAAGTACATCAATCGTTGGCCCTATCTGTTTACCGAGGTTCTGTGAGTTTGGCAAAAGACCGTGGACAATTCCCGATTTTCGATTGGCAAAAGGAAGCCGAGAATCCATTCATAAATCGCCTGGGAGAATCAGACCCACAGCTTTTGGAGGATATGATAACTCATGGTCGACGAAACATTGCTTGTTTGACAATCGCGCCAACGGGAACCACCAGCCTCATGACGCAGACTACTTCGGGAATTGAACCGGTGTTTATGGTGTCATACAAGCGTCGTAAAAAGATCAATCCAAACGATCAAAACACGCGAACCGACTTTGTCGATGAAGTAGGGGATCACTGGCAGGAATTTGCCGTTTTCCATCACCGCTTTGCCCAGTGGTTGAAGATTAAAGGATACGATGTTGAGGAGGTCCAAAATTGGAGCGATGACAAATTAGCCAAACTCATCGAAGAGTCTCCTTACCACAAAGCCACCGCCAACGATGTGGATTGGGTGAATAAGGTTAAACTTCAAGGAAAGGTCCAGCAGTGGGTAGACCACTCAATTTCGGTGACCGTAAACATACCCAATCAAACGACCGAGGAGATGGTGGCCAAAATCTACGAAACGGGATGGGAGAGTGGCTGTAAGGGGATCACGGTTTATCGAGATGGATCTCGCTCGGGAGTATTGGTATCCGACACTCCAGAAACAAAAGAAGTGGTAACGACAACTGCTGCGCCGGAAAGGCCAAAGTCGCTGGAATCAAATGTGGTACGATTCAACAATAATTCAGAGAAATGGATTGCTGTGGTGGGACTACTTAATGACAGGCCGTACGAGATTTTTACCGGTCGAGCTGAGGACTCATTCCACTTACCCAAATCAGTCGATAAGGGTTTTGTGCTGAAAAATCGAGATGAGGAATCGGGCAAGAGCCGATACGACTTCCGTTATCAGGACAAAGACGGGTACTTCGTGACCATCGAGGGGCTGTCTCGATCTTTTGACCCTGAGTTCTGGAACTACGCCAAGCTGATCAGTGGCGTCTTGCGTCACGGAATGCCCATTGCCGATGTGGTGCGTATGGTAGAGAATCTACACCTGAACGATGAGACGCTGAACACATGGAAGAACGGAGTTATTCGTGCGCTTAAGCAATATGTGCCTTCTGGAACCGTGGCTGAAGGATTGAAGTGTTCGGAATGTGGTCAGGAGTCGCTAGTTTACGAAGAGGGCTGTTTGAATTGTAAGAATTGTGGTCATTCAAAGTGCGGATAGTTTTCAGTTAACACCTCACCGCTAACGGCTCATGGGGGTTGAGCTATTTAGGAACATCTTGAACAAGCAGATGCAGCATAGGGTTAGTAATACCAAGCACTAAAAAGTCATGAGATCAACTCTTCTAACTGCCTCGTTTCTCTTATTCGCAGCGCTGGGATTTAGCCAAACCCTTCAAGAATCATGGGAAGCTGAACAGAACTACCGGCAAACGGGAATGATGGTTCTTGGTGGTTGGGCAGTTGCCAATATCGCTTCGGGACTCGTCATGCGTTCGAATACTACCGGGGTGAATTCTCGGTTCTGGGAGATGAATGCCTTGTGGAATGGGGTGAACCTGGCCATAGCAGGCTTCGGTTATATGAGTGCAGCAAAGATGGGAACAGATGGAACGGCATTTGAACTCTACCAGGCTCAAATGCGAATGGACAAGATTTTTCTATTCAATGCAGGCCTTGATCTGGGCTATATCGCGCTTGGTGCCTGGATGAACGAACGTTCTAAGAACGTGACCAAGAATCCGGACTTATGGAAAGGATACGGACGATCGATAATGCTTCAGGGAGCATTCTTATTCGCCTTTGATGTGGCAATGGTCTTGATTCACAAAAACATCATTATTGGAGACGATTTGATTTTGAGTCTTAACGCTGCTCCTGGAGTTCTCGGCTTAACTGCGACGTTTTAAACGCTAATTCAATGACACGGTAAACAGACCTACCTTTTCTTCCTTTCCCCTGAGTTCAATGACTCCCAATTCTCTGAAAACCAGCTTTCCGGTATCCACTAGTTTCTTGGTGGCTTCCGACAGGATTATATCAACCTTAAAGGCATTGCATTGCTCCTGAATTCGAGCAGTGGTATTGAGCACATCTCCTGAGTAGACGATGTCTTTTTTGATGCTGCCAATTTCCCCAGCGGTGACCGTTCCGTGGTGAATACCTGCCTTGAACTCAGGTCTCACGCCATGTTTTGATTCGTAGGTATCGGCAAGTTCAAGTAGTTTGGATTGAATAGCAAAGAAGCACTGTATCGCCCACTTTGGAGCTTCTTCATTATCGAGCTTCCATGAGATGACAATTTCATCTCCAACGTATTGATAGATTTCACCGCGGTGGGCTATGATAGGGTCAGTTAAATCAAGGAATACTTCTTGAAGGAGATTGAAATAGGCAGTGTTTCCCAATTGTTCAGCTATGACAGTTGAAGAACGCATGTCGAGGAACATAAATAGCCTGTCTTCTAGTTTCGGTCGGTGGTAATCCCCTCGAATAAATTTCCTTAGAATCCCCGGTCCGAACTTATCGTTGATTTGCAAAAAGAAAACAGTTAATACGATTACAAGGCTCCACAAGAAGAAGGTCGATATCAATGTCGGAGAGAGAGCCGTTTCGAGGGTGTATGTTAAAGTTTCTGAGAAGCTTTCATTGTCATTTAATCGTGAAACCAAAAGGATCACATTAATCAAAACCACAATAATCAGAAAGATCGCCACAAAGAATACAAATGTCAAAGCCCACGAGTAGCCAAAAGATTTTGTTTTGAAAACCCGCTCGTAGATCGATATTAAGAAAGAACCACCTACGATTCCGGCAACGAGTCCAATTACTGTGGCGATAATAAATTCAATCCACGGATCCAAAGTCTGAACAGGCTGTTCATACCACTCCGAATAGAGCAATGAACGATTGTACAATGAAATACCCCAACTAAAGCAGAGGTAGATTATGGTTACCGTTAGTACCTTTTGGCGAAATATCTTACTGGTCCATTGCTTTGTTGATGGCATCGTTCACCTAAAGTATCAATTCCCCCTCAATTAGGATTATTCGGGAATCGGCTTGATGGTCTTCCCGCTGAGGATTATTCCATCGATAACAGGATGACCAAAGTTGTACGGCAAATAGCTCAAATGATCACAGGGCTCGGTAATCAAGACATTGGCCGTTTTCCCTGGAGTAATCGTCCCATGGCTATCTGAAATTTCCATAGCTGCCGCACCGTTCAGTGTAGCCGCGTTAATCGCCTCGGCGGGTGTCATATTCATTTTTATGCAGCCCAATGAAACTGCGAGAGGCATATTGCTCGAAGGCGCAGATCCCGGATTAAAATCCGTAGCTAAGACAACGATTGCGTTCGCGTCCATCAATCGACGGGCGGGTGTGTAGGGAATACTCAGGAATAAACTGCAGAGGGGAAGGGCAGTGGCGATCGTTTCTGATTTGCTCAAAGCATCTACGTCATCTTGAGCCATTTCCTCTAAATGATCAACTGAAACAACTCCCGCTTTCACCAAATCGGGAATGGCATCCATTTCGTTGAATTGGTTGACATGGATTTTACTCTTCATCCCGTGTTGCGAAGCTGCATCAACGATAGCCAAGGTTTCGCTGGTGGTGAAATACCCTTTTTCACAAAAAACATCAGCGTAATCGGCCAATCCTTCTTTGGCGATTTCGGGGATCATTTCTCGTATGATCAAGTCCACATATCCTTTGCGGTCATCTTTAAATTCAAGAGGCACGGCATGGGCTCCGAGAAAGGTTGATTTTATTGCCATTCCTGATTCTTCTCTTAGACGTTTGATCACCCGAAGCATTTTTATTTCCGAAGCAGTATCTAAGCCATAGCCACTTTTTATTTCGATGGCTCCCGTTCCTGTCATCTGAGTTTTATGCAATCGAGTTAGTGCTCTTTGATAAAGTTCATCAGCACCCATTTCTCGCAATCTTTTGGAAGAGTTAAGAATTCCACCACCCCGATTGGCGATTTCCTCATAAGTCAACCCTTTGATGCGATCTTCGAATTCGAGTTCTCTGGAGGCAGCAAAAACCAGGTGGGTATGAGAATCACAAAAGGAAGGGAGTACAAACCGTCCCTCGGCATCGATGATCTCCAAATTTCGCCAATCGGTAATGCCTCCCCATTCATCCATAGTACCGTACATCGCGATCTTTCCATCTTCTATAGCCAAAAAGGCATTCTCCAATACGGGGAGCTGATCCATCTCTTTCCCTCTGAGGAATTTGGGGGCTTCTTCATAATGACCCACAAGGCCTTTGATGTTTTTGATGAGGATTTTCATTCAGAGAGTTTTTCAACCTCAATGGTGCGAAAAGGGAATTAATCCCCCTTAGGTAAAGTTTTGGCGGGATATGACTAAATTGAGAATGATTTAGAGCTATTGGACAATCACTGACGAGAGTCTATTTACACATTGTGTTTGGGACCAAATGGCGAAAACCATTTTTGAAGAAACCTTATGATCTGTCCATGTTCAAGTACTTGTCGACGGTGAGTAAGGATTTGGGTCCTGAACTGAGGGATTTTGCCTGGCAAGATGGGTACGGCGCTTTTAGCGTTTCCGAATCGGCTGTGAGCAATGTGAAGAGATACATCATGAATCAAGACAAACATCATGGAAAGAAAAACTTCAAAGACGAGGTTGAAGAGCTCTTCAAGGAACATGGTCTCGATTATGATGAGAATTTTTTTTGGAGGTAAAGCCACCCTTTCAGGGTTCTTCCGATATTCCTCAGATTCCGACAGGTCTTTGACCTGCCTTCATTGGATCCACCCCTTCGTGGTTCAAGCAGGAATTATTTGACCCAATCATGTCAGGAATCATGAAATCTCTCGACCTCCCGTCATTGGATCTATCTCTTTATGGTTCGTTTTAAATCTATTTCCCCGATCGATTAATGAAACCTAGAGGTTCTAAGAGTCTTTCAATCCGCCTTCAGCCCTGCAAGGGCGTTTCCAGCAAGTATTGAATGAAATTCGATACTTAGCGGTTTATGGACACGAACCCTGAAAACATGATTCATCAAAATCGTTATAAATAATAACACCCCTTCAGGATTTAAATAGAATTAATTTGGCCCTCTTATGTCAGGAATCATAAAACCTCTCACTTTGTCCGTCTCTGTATAGCCCTGAAAGGGCGAAACCAATCAGCATCGAATGAAATTCGGTGCTCGAAGCAGCTGATTGCATTGAACCCTGAAAGGGTGATTGAAATAGTTACCAAAGAACCAAACTATGTAAATAGTACTTCTATTATTGTAAGTCGTAACTAGAAGTATGAACGTATTTATTATTGGAACGGGATTAATAGGCGGAAGCTTTTCCTTAGATATTCAGGATGCATATTCCGATGTGAAAGTATTTGGTATTGATCACAATCCCGCGCATTTGTCTGAAGCAGAAAGCTTAGGAGTAATTCATCAAAGGGCAACGTTTGACGATTTGTCTCAAGCCGATGTTGTATTCGTCACCGTCCCCGTGGATGCAAGCTTAGAGTTGGTTCCTCAGGTTCTCGATGCGGTACATGATGATTCTGTGGTTATCGATGCAGGATC
>CAZWQX010000006.1:0-39185 GCA_964635965.1 uncultured Cryomorphaceae bacterium | reverse complement strand
AGCAAAACATGTGCGAATTGGTGAGTAATCACCCAAAGCGACGTAATTTTTTGACTACACACCCGATCGCAGGAACGGAATTTTCCGGACCAAAAGCTGCGCTCAAAGGTCTTTACGCAGGAAAGACGAACATCATTTGTGAAGTTGAAAAAACTGCTTTCAAGCTCCAAGAACGGGCATTGGAGATTTTTTCCAATATCGGGATGCGAATACGCTACATGGATCCCGTTTCTCACGATAAACACATTGCCTATGTTTCCCATTTGTCGCACATCAGCTCGTTTATGCTGGGAAAGACTGTAATTGAAAAGGAGAAAAACGAACGAGATATTTTCGATATGGCAGGTTCGGGATTTGAATCCACGGTTCGATTGGCAAAGAGTTCTCCTGCAATGTGGACTCCGATTTTTGAACAGAACAAGGCCAACGTAATAGAGACCTTAGAAGAATACATCCGAAACTTGGAGCGATTCAAAGAGTTGATGCAAGCTGATGATTTTGAAGCAATCTTCAAGGAAATGGAGAACACGAATCACATTAAGAACATTTTGAGGGGAATTAAGACCTGATGGCGAAGGAGTGCACTAAATGGAGAATCTCCTTTGGCCATTAATTTGAGCCACCCTTGCAGGGTTCTTACATTCCGACTCTCATTTCGACAGGTCTTCGACCTGCCTTCAATCCATACATCCCTTCGGGATTTGAATTAAAGTGAGTACACTTCAATTTATCGTTTACTGAGGATGAATTGAATACATATTTTGAATAAAGCCCTGAAGGGGCGAATAGGATCTAACATCGAATGAAATTCGATGTGACCAACAATGTTGGTGTAGGAACCCTGAAAGGGTGATTTGAGGTCTGATTTATACAATCCAAATCGTGCGTAAATATGAGTCATCTCAAAACCTCGACGGGTTGAAAGATTCCTATCTTTGCCAGCCATGGCGGGTAATACCTTTGGCAGTGTTTTTAAGCTTACGACTTTCGGTGAATCACACGGTAAAGCAATCGGAGGAATCATTGATGGATGTCCGGCGGGATTGGAGATTGACTTTGAGGCTATTCAAGAAGAATTGGATAGGCGAAGACCAGGCCAGAGCGATTTGACCACACAACGACAAGAGTCGGATACAGTTCAATGGTTATCGGGATTTTTCGAGGGAAAGACTACCGGAACTCCGATTGCATTTATCATTCCGAATAAAGACCAGCGGTCCAAGGACTATTCTAATATCAAGGACGTTTTTCGTCCCTCGCACGCTGATTATGTATACGAAGCTAAATACGGTCTTCGCGATTATCGTGGAGGAGGTCGATCTTCCGCTCGAGAAACAGCTACCAGAGTAGCAGCAGGAGCGGTAGCAAAACAAATATTAGCATCCCAAGGAGTTGAAATAGTCTCTTTTGTAAGCCGGATTGGTGAAGTTGAGGTGGCTAAAAACTACGGTGAACTCGATTTTGACCGGCCTGAAAACGAAGTTCGTTGCCCTGATGATGAAACAGCCTCAAAAATGAGAGCCGCGATTGAGCTTGCCCGAGACGAAAAAGATACCCTCGGTGGGGTAGTGACGGGAGTAGCCATTGGAGTTCCTCCAGGATTGGGAGAGCCTGTTTTTGATAAGCTTCATGCCGATTTGGGGAAAGCAATGCTCAGCATTAATGCCGTCAAGGGATTCGAAATCGGTAGTGGATTTGCCTCAACCAAGATGAAGGGCAGTGAACACAACGATAAATTTGAAATCGTCAACGGTAAACCCGTTACCGAAACCAATTACAGCGGTGGAATTCAAGGAGGCATTTCAAACGGGATGGATATCGTTTTCAAGGTGGCCTTTAAACCCGTGGCTTCCATTGGCAAGAAACAAGAAACCATTACTCGAGAGGGAGAAAAGACTGAATTAGAGATTAAGGGCCGGCACGATCCATGTGTTGTTCCCCGAGCTGTGCCTATTGTTGAAGCCATGACAGCTCTAGTTTTGACCGACCATTTGCTCCGATCACGCACAAACAAATTATGAGAAAACTACCCCTTCACTGGAAAATAATCATCGGTCTTGTCCTCGGGATTATTTGGGCCTTTCTTGCGAGTTACTTAGGTTGGAATGATTTTACAAGAGATTGGATCGATCCTTTTGGAGTGATTTTCATACGAATCCTAAAATTTATTGCTGTTCCCTTGGTTTTATTCTCAATCATGTCGGGAATTTCAGGACTAAAAGATGTGTCCAAACTCGGTAGACTCGGAGCAAAAACATTGGGGTTATATCTCATCACTACAGTCTCTGCGGTAGGTATAGGACTTCTTCTAGTCAATCTTGCTAAACCGGGAAGTCTGGTTGACGAAAACTCACGAATCAAGAATCGAATCGCCTATGAGTCGTGGGCTCTGGAAAACGGAGTTGAGATTAAGGATGGCAAACTTTTGAGCGCTGATCCCGCCTATGCCTCTTATTTGGATGACTCTTCTCAAGAATCCATTGATGAGAAGAGCAGAATGGCGGCCGAAGCAAAGCTCAAAACAGCCGAAGAATCAAAGGAAGAAGGTCCCCTTCGCTTTCTGGTAGAGATGGTGCCTGAGAATATTATTCTCTCTATATCCAATAATGGCTTAATGCTGCAAGTGATCTTTTTCGCCATTTTTTTCGGATTATGCCTTGCGGTAGTTCCTGAAGAAAAAGTAAGTACACTAAAGGCCTTTATCGAAGGGACCAATGAGGTCTTCCTCAAAATGGTCGATATCGTAATGAAGGCTGCACCCTTTTTCGTTTTTGCCTTGATGGCAGGTGTCCTTTCCAATATGGCTGATAGTCCTCAAGAAGTATTCGAGATTTTCAAAGGGCTAGGTTCGTATTCACTTACTGTATTTATCGGTTTAGTTTTCATGATCTTCGTGTTCTACCCGTTGATTGCCAGAACACTCATAAAGCCTCTTACTTACAAGGAGTTTTTCAAGCGAATAAGTCCTGCACAGTTTTTAGCCTTTTCCACGAGTTCAAGTGCGGCTACTCTTCCAGTGACCATGGAATGTGTGGAGGAGAATATGGGGGTTTCTAGAAATATCACTGGCTTCGTTTTACCGATCGGTGCGACGGTAAATATGGATGGTACCAGCCTCTATCAAGCCGTTGCAGTGATCTTTCTCGCACAACTTCACATGGTAGATCTAAATTTCGGACAACAACTAACAATCGTACTCACTGCTACGCTTGCTTCAATAGGTTCTGCGGCCGTTCCTAGCGCAGGATTGGTTATGCTCATCATTGTACTGCAAAGTGTAGGCTTGAATCCACTCTGGATCGCAATAATTTTCCCGGTTGACCGTATCTTAGACATGTGCCGCACCGTTGTGAATGTAACAGGAGATGCTACGGTTTCCAGCGTTGTGGCGATGACTGAAAACGAACTAAACTATCCTGAAGAAATATGAAAAGGTTCTTGAAAATTGTCGGGATCATTCTCGTTGTGATTTTCTTGCTCTTGCTCATTCTTCCTTTTGCATTGAAAGGAAAGATCGTCGATCTGATTAAGGAACAGGCGAATGAGAATCTTAATGCTAAAGTTGAATTCTCTGACGTGAGTCTTTCTTTGATCAAAAACTTTCCAAATCTAGCGGTAGGGGTTGAAGATCTAAGTATTGTTGGGGTTGATGAATTTGATGGAGATACCCTTGCGGGCATTGGCGATTTTAAATTGGTAGTAGACGTGATGAGCGCGATCAGTGGAGATGAACTGATCATCAAAAAAATTATGCTCGACTCTCCGCGTGTCCATGTGAAAGTATTAGAAGATGGAACGGCTAACTACGATATTGCTAAAGAATCGGAGCCTGATACGGGGAGCTCATCATCCGATGATTCAGAAAGTTCTCCTTTGAATCTCTCTATCAACGAATACGCAATTAAGGGCGGACGAGTTATTTATGACGATGCCACCTTACCAATGATGTTGAACATTTCAGGCCTAGATCATGTGGGAAATGGGGATTTTAGTCAGGATGTTTTTACGCTTAAAACCCAAACTTATATCGACGGAATTACCCTCGACTATGATGGAATTGGGTACGTGAAGAATTTGGCTGCCGATTTGAAGGCAGATCTTGCTATGAACTTCGAAGAGATGCGCTTTGAGTTTATGGAGAATCAGCTTAGCGCAAACGATCTCATTTTGAAGTTTGACGGTTTTATTGCCATGCCATCAGACGACATCCAAATGGATTTAACCTTTTCAACCAATGAAGCTCAATTAACGGCAATTATGAGTTTGATTCCAGCATATTTTACTCAAGATCTAGAAGGTGTTGAGGCAGAAGGAAAGGTGCTTTTGGATGGATTTGTTAGGGGAATCTACAATGAGGAAAACATGCCTGCATTCATGGCTGAGCTTAAAGTAGATGAGGGTAGCATACAATACCCTGATTTGCCAAGAAGTATTGAGAATATCTCGATCGATGCGAAGGTTGAAAGCCCTGAAGGAAATGATTTGGACAAAATCGCAGTTGATGTCCCCAAATTCCATCTGGAAATTGGCAAAACCAATGCACAATCAAATACCCTCGATGCTTACCTTTTTCTCAGAAATCCAATGACAGATCCAAACATTCGAACCAGGGTAGATGCCGATATGGACCTGGGTAGTTTCAAGGATGTAGTACCATTGGAAGAAGATTTTGATTTGACAGGTCTACTAAGTGCACACTTCAGCTTAGAGGGTAATCTAAGTGCCATTGAGGAGCAGCGATTCAATGATTTTGCTGCGGCAGGAGGAGCTTCTCTTGAGGAGTTTCTTTATCGAGATGCAATGATCGATGTTGCCCTTCCGGTAGCCAAAATGGATTTTACTCCACAGCGATTGAATGTAGAAACTGTTCAGGTAGTTTACGAAGAAATCAATATGGAGATGGATGGGTTTATCGAGAATTATGTTGCATATGCCTTAACTGACACAACCTTAAAAGGGACTTTTAATTATTACGCAGACAGGGTAGACGTATCGAAATTCATGACAACTACTGAATCGGAAACAGAAGAGACTACCGAAGCGGTTGAAGAAATAGATACTGATACGTCTGGAGTTGTTCTCATCCCTGAGAACTTGGATTTGATTTTGAATGCAGCAATTGACGAAATCCTTTACGATAAACTGGTTTTGAAAAACATCAAAGGGAAATTTGTTCTTCGGGATGAGAAGGCTGAATTGGAAAATGTCAGTGCTGAAGGTCTGGGAGGAAATATAGCTATGTCAGGCACCTATGATACTAGTGATCCGAAAGCACCAAGTTATGATTTTGGTTATGACTTCAACTCCATTGAAATCAACGAGGCATTTGAGACTTTTAATACCGTGCAAAAAATTGCGCCTATTGCCAAACATGCAAAGGGGAAGGTTAGCTCAGATCTTACAATTACCGGAATCTTGGACCAAAAAATGGAACCGATATACTCTTCTATGCAGGGCAGAGGGACATTGATAAGTGATGAAGTGCTCTTGAAAGGTGGAGACTTCTTGGAAAAGCTCAGTTCCACATTAAAAGCGCCTCAGCTAAAAGAACAAAGAGTCAGCGATTTGAATGCCACTTTTGTGATAGAGGATGGTCGGGTTGAGACTAAGCCCTTTGACGTAAAGATAGATGCCATGACTTCCAACGTCAGTGGTTGGGTGAATTTCGATCAAGAGATTGACTATCTCATGAAAATGAAGATTCCGCGTGAAGAGCTTGGCAATGAGTTCAACGAATTCGCTGAGGGCATGTTGGCACAAGCCAATGCCTTTTTAGGAGGTAGTTTGTCTTTAGGGGAGTACATCAACATGAACGTAAGAATTGATGGAGATCTAACTGACCCGAATATTAAGCCTGCCTTCGCAGGAATGGAAGGGGGATCCGCACAAGATCAAGCGAAAGAGGCGATCAAAGAAGTTGTTGACGAGGAAATTGATAAGGCAAAAGAGCAAGCACAGGAAGAGCTGAATAAACAAGCCGATAAGGTTTTAGCAGATGCTCAAAAACAAGCTGATAAACTGGTAAAAGAAGCCGAGAAAGCAGCTGACCAATTAAGAAAGGAGGCGGATAAACAAGCGCAAAAGTTAATAGATGATGCCAAGAATCCATTGGCAAAAGCAGGAGCAAAAGTGGCTGCAGATAAAATTCGAAAAGAAGCGGATAAGAAAGCCAATGATCTTGTTAAAGAAGCTCAAAAACAGGCTGATAAGCTCATGGAAGATGCCGAAAAACAAGCCGAAAAAATTCGAGCGGGTATAGACTAATGGACTTGAGAATCGGAATAGGATCCATACTTCTCTTTTTGTTGATTTCTTCTGTTCAACCAAGTTATGGCCAGGAATGTGGGGAAATACCTAACAAAAAGGCTTCCAAGCTATTAGAAAAAGCGAAAGAGGATAGATCCCTCGATCTGGTTGAGCGAATTGATCTAATAAATAGATCTCTCGAGGCAGATCCCGGCTGTATTGAATGTCTATTCACCAAAGCCAGAGCTGAGTACGCATTAGCTGCAGAGCGGAATATTAGTTATGACAGAGCTTACAATAACTTTTCTGAAATCACGTCGCGTTGTCCGGAATACCACGCCGACGCTTTCTACTATGCCGGAATTATTGCTTATGGGAATCAGGATTATGGCCAGGCAACTGAATATTTTGAGTCCTTTTTGGGTTTTGACACAGAAAAAGGTAAGTCATCACGAGATCATGATGAGAAAATTTCTGATGTTCTTTCTGTATTGCCCGAAACGAAGTTTTACGATGCATTTTATTCGAATCCCGTAGCATTCAATCCTAGAAGACTCGGAAATATAAATACCATGGCAGACGAGTATCTTCCGATGTTGTCGCCGGATAATGAGCTGATATTCTTCACCAGGAAATCAAGAGAAAAAGCCAAGGGCGATCTATATGCCAGGGAGGTAGAGCGTTTTATGATGGCTGAAAAAGCAGCGGTAAACGATTTTAAACAGGGAACACCACTTCCTCCGCCATTTAATGTTGGTGACAATTATGGAGGAGTTTCCCTTTCGGTAGATAATCGGGAGATGTTTGTAACGGTGTGTAAGCCTATTTCATCGAGTTATAAGAATTGTGATATCTATGTCACCAAATACGAACGATCAACAGATGAATCGGGCCAGGTTTCGTTTCAGTGGTCGGGATTGGAAAATTTAGGTCCTGCGGTCAATACTGAAAGCGGTTGGGAGGCACAACCAACTCTTTCTGCTGACGGGAATACACTTTACTTTGCCACCATCCGTGAGAATACCACTCCCGATGAAGAAGGCAACCCTACAATAGACATTTATTACTCTGAACGCTCGGCTGACGATACGTGGAAAACCGCTAAACCAGTTGGTAATGGGATAAATACCAAGGGCAACGATAAAAGCCCCTTCTTGCATGCCGATAGCAGAACCCTTTATTTTTCTAGCAATGGACACTTAGGAGCGGGCGGTTATGATATTTTCTTTTCCAAGCAAAGTCCAGAGGGTGTGTGGGCTGAGCCTAAAAACATTGGTTATCCTGTGAATTCTCCTCAAGATGAGCACGGATTGGTCGTGAGTACCGATGGGAATACTGCTCTTTTTGCATCGTCTAATGTTTCATCCGCAAAGGGACTTGATGTTTTTGCTTTCGATGTCCCAAAGAAGGCGAAGCCAGAGAAAGTTCTACTTCTTAAAGGTGAAGTGAAAAATGAGAAAGGTGAAGTCGTAAATGACGCAAGAATCGAACTGAAGTATACTGAGACGAAAGAGGTTCAAGAGATAGAGGTTGATGAGGTGGACGGGACTTATGCCGCTGTTCTTAATCTTAGTAAAGATGAAGACGTAGTGGTAAGCATCAAAAGCCAAACCGAAGATCTGGCCTTTAATTCCAGGGTGTTCACGATTGCAGATACTGTTGAAGCGGTCAAAGATCTAAGTATGGCTGTAGAAAACCTCAAGCCCGGGCAGACCTACCGAATGAACGATATTCGATTCGCTACCAATGCTTCTGAACTCAACGAGTCCTCTAAGTCAGTATTGGTTGAGTTTGCCGAATACCTGAATGAAAATGAGGAGTATTCCATTGAGATCTACGGACACACCGATGATATTGGTAATGAAAATGAAAACCTCATTCTAAGTACGGATAGGGCTTTCGAGGTCTTCGGTTTTCTTCAAGACTCGGGTGTTGCCGGTGCTAGAATGACATTTAAAGGATTTGGAGAATCAAAACCACTTGTGCCAAATACTTCCCCTGAAAATAGGTCGATTAATAGACGTACAGAGTTTCGAATTAATCCTCGATAGATATTACTTTTGCATCAAATTAATGAAGAGATGAAAAACCTATTATTTGTACTAACCGCGGTCACGTTATTTTCATGTGCCCAAACTGAAACGAGTACCACTACAGAAGCCGAGCCAGCCGAGGAAGTTGCCACGCTTGCATTCTACGGAGATACCATCGCTACCGATGGAGCACTTAGCCCATCAGACTTCTTAGCACAGATGGAAGGAACAGATTCCCTCAATGTGAAAGTTGAAGCTAAAATCAACGAAACCTGTCGTATGAAGGGTTGTTGGATGACACTCGATATGGGTGAGGGCGAACAGCTACGTGTTAGATTTAAGGATTACGGATTCTTCGTTCCAACGGAAGGAGTAGACGGTAAAATAGCTGTTATTGAAGGAGTTGCTTTTTACGACACTTTAAGCGTAGATTACTTGCAACACCTCGCTGAAGACGCAGGTAAATCTGAAGAAGAAATTGCTGCCATAACCGAACCCGAATTAAGCGTAAACTTTGAAGCGCACGGAGTGATTATCAGAGATTGATACCACCATATATTTTTTTCGAGGGCTCCCACCTGCTTGGGGGCCTTTTCTTTACCTGCACGTCTTTTGGCTAAGAAAGTCGTTTTCATTTTTACCTACATTTGATCAAACCTTCAACGATGATTACTGCCGAGTCTAGGCAAACCACATTTGATCGAAAGGATCTTTCAGACCCTGAGTTATTGAGCATTTACCGAAACATTCTTAAACCAAGAATGATCGAAGAAAAGATGTTGAGCTTGCTCCGTCAGGGTAAGATTTCAAAATGGTTTTCGGGAATAGGCCAGGAGGCTATCAGCATTGGTGTTACTATGGCCCTGAATCCCAACGAGTACATTCTCCCGATGCATCGTAATCTCGGTGTCTTCACTACCAGGCAAATTCCTCTTGCCAAGCTGTTCAGTCAGTTTCAGGGCAAGCTTAATGGATACACGAATGGGCGTGATCGTTCATTTCACTTTGGAGTGAAAGAGGCGAATATCGTAGGAATGATTTCTCATTTAGGTCCGCAGATGGGGCTGGCTGACGGGATAGCTTTAGCTCACAAACTCAAAAAGGAAAATGCGGTAACGGCTGTATTTACCGGTGATGGTGGAACCAGTGAAGGTGATTTTCACGAAAGTATCAATGTTGCTGCTGTTTGGGATTTACCCGTGTTATTCATCATCGAAAATAATGGGTACGGTCTTTCTACGCCATCGTCAGAGCAGTTCCGATGCAAGCAGTTTATCGATAAGGGTATTGGTTACGGGATTGAAACAGTGCAGATTGCCGGCAACAACGTTTTGGATGTATACCGTGAATTGAGAATGCTCGCTGATGATGTTCGACATAACCCAAGACCAATTTTGGTTGAGTGTTTGACCTTCCGAATGCGAGGTCACGAAGAAGCTTCCGGAACCAAATATGTTCCCAATGAGCTCATGGAAATGTGGGCTCAACGCGATCCTGTTTCGAATTACGAGGAGTATCTCAAAACAATTGGTTTGCTTTCCGCAGAGGAGATTGAAGAGACTAGGAAACAAATACAAGAAGAGATTCGAACTTCACTGGATCAAACTTTTTCCGAATCCGAGATTGAGGCTATCGAAGAAAAAGAATTGACTGATGTATACGCAGACTTCCATTTGACCGAGCACGCTCCAGGTGGCGATACCGAAGAAATGCGATTAGTTGATGCCATCAAAGATGGTCTCAACGAAGCGATGAAGAAGCACGATAACCTGGTTTTAATGGGTCAGGATATTGCCGAGTATGGCGGTGTCTTCAAAATTACTGAAGGATTTGTTGACTCTTTCGAGAAGGACAGAGTTAGAAACACCCCACTTTGCGAAGCAGCCATTGTAGGAACCGGACTGGGGCTCTCTATCAAAGGAATGAAGGCCATGGTTGAAATGCAGTTTGCTGACTTCGTTACTGAAGGATTCAACCAAATAGTGAACAACCTGGCTAAGATTCATTACCGCTGGGGTCAAAATGCCGATGTTGTGGTTCGAATGCCAACTGGCGCAGGAGTGGGTGCAGGGCCTTTTCATTCACAGAGTAATGAAGCTTGGTTTACCCACGTGCCGGGCTTAAAAGTCGCCTATCCGGCATTTCCAGCGGATGCTAAAGGACTGCTGACTACCTCATTTGAAGATCCCAATCCGGTAATGTTCTTTGAACATAAGGCTTTGTACCGAAGTCTTAAAGGAGATGTTCCGAAAGGCTATTACAATTTGCCTTTTGGTAAGGCTAATGTTGTGAGGGATGGCCAAGACTTAACTATCGTTACTTACGGAATGGGTGTTCACTGGGCGCTGGCTTTGGCAGATAGGAGCGATCATTCGATAGAAGTAATTGATCTCAGAACATTGGTTCCGCTTGATACTGAAACAGTGTACAAGTCGGTAACAAAGACTTCAAGAGCATTGGTGCTTCATGAGGATACCCTTTTTGGTGGGATAGGAGGTGAGCTGGCTTCACTCATAACCGAGAATTGTTTCAATGCTCTGGATGCGCCTGTGCTTAGGTGTGCGAGTTTAGACACTCCGGTGCCATTCGCGACTAATTTGGAAGCCCAATTTTTAGCGTCGGCTAAATTGGAAGAGACGGTGGCTCGCTTAATGAGTTTTTGATTTACTGCCACGGTAAAGACGGTAACCTGAATATCGACAGGGGATTTTTCCATTTACCAAATGGTAGGTCTGAAAAGTTCGCAAACCTACTTTTTTCATTGCGTCTTGGTTGCCCGATAGAATCCAGGCCTGGTATCCCGTAAAATCTTTCTTCAGCTTATCTCCAATACGAGAGTAGAAACGTTCAGCTTGATCGATTCGGATTCGTTCATCATAAGGTGGATTCATTACCAATATAGCCGGTGGAGGAGGAGGTTCCATTTCAAAAAAGTCTTCCATTCGGAAGGTTATCGCATCTGTCAATTCAGCTCTTTCTGCTGCTTCCCTCGCCAACCGAATTGCTTGAAAAGAACGGTCGTAGCCAATAATTCTTACCGGAGCTTCACGAACTCGTTTGATAGTCGCATCTCGGATTATCTCAAAAAGATCATGATCAAAATCTTTCCAGTTTGTGAAAGCAAACTTCTCTCTCATCAATCCCGGAGCAACACGAAATGCAATCATAGCAGCCTCGATACAGAGTGTACCCGATCCACACATTGGATCGATGAAATCCATCCGCCCATCATAACCAGCTGCAAGTAACATTCCTGCTGCCAAACACTCGTTTAAAGGTGCGATAGCTTCTTTAACTCTGTATCCTCTTTTGTTTAGAGGTGTACCTGAACTATCAAGCGAAACCGAAACCCTGTCGTTTTGAACTTTTACATGGATTACTAAATCGGAGTATCTGGTTTCGATACTTGGTCGTTTTCCAACCCTTTCTCTGAACTGATCAACTATGGCATCCTTGCATTTGAGAGCAACGAAGTGACTATTGGTAAAGAGACTGCCGCTTACCGCCGTTTTGACTGCGAATGTTTTATCAACTTCAAATATTTCGGTCCAATCAATGGCATAGATTCCATCGTATAGCTCTTCTTCGTCTCCCGCAATAAATTTTCTGAGGGGTTTTAAAATTCGGAGTGCAGTTCGAAGCCTCAGGTTGGCTTTGTATATAAGATCTTTATCCCCTGTGAAAGTTACGGCGCGTTTAACTTCGCGGATGTCGTTTCCACCGATTGTTGCTAACTCTTTTGCCAGAACAGGTTCGAGACCTTCCAAAGTAGTCGCCACCAATGGAATTCTCTTCTGAACCACTTTTCTTTTTCTAGCCGCCTGCCTTTTTGGCTCCATAGCCTTCCTTTTGCAAGTAATTCAGAATCTTGTCACGGTGGTCTCCCTGTATCAAGATTTCACCATTTTTTGATGTCCCTCCAACCCCACAGAGACTTTTCAGTGTTTTTGCCAAGTCCTTCAAATCTTCATCGTTGCCGACAAATCCCTTTATTATAGAGGCTACTTTTCCTCCTCCTTTCCTATCTAACCAAATCCTTAGGTCTTGCTGTTGATTGGGAGGCGTAGTCACGGGTGCATCATCTTCGTAACGGTAATTGAAATCTGGATTGGTGCTGTATACTATTCTCTTTTTCGATTTCTTAGCCATTATGAACTCCTTTCGATTATTTGTTCAAAGTGTCTTTTGAAATGAAGATCTAAAAAACTCAAAGTTTGTAAAAAGGTAATTCTACCTGCTCGAGGATGTTTGAAGTAGGTTTTGTTCAAGTTGGTATGATCGACTGATGAAAGCAATTCTCGGAGCCCACTTCGCACCTTCGGATAATGAGCTTTGAGCGCATTATAATCAGGTCGATCAGGAAGGTTGGATAGGATCTTTGGAGCCCTGAATTTTTTCTTCTTGCTTTTCAGCGCTCGATTTAACATAAACGAACGCAATTTCGCTTCCAGACCACCGGTTTGAACTTCATTGGCAGGAGCCTGCATCTTTTTCTTTAAGTACCCCAATGTTCCCCATTCAGAATCGTGAAGATGCTGGAAAACTTGAGCAGGACTCCACTCATCGGCTACACGCTTGTGAAGTTCTTCCGGGCCTAATTTATTCAAGTGATCGATCAATTTCTCCAGAGATTGATCCATTGAATCGAGTTTATTCTTTATCTCAGGCAGCATGAGTATCCTTGCTTACATTGAATTTAAGTTTCTGCCAAGACCAACTTCTTGCTGCCAGAGCAAGAGTAATTGGAATGACTGCTTGGTGATAGGACTGTGGAATAACAATCCAAAACACCATTATGGTAAAGGTAACGATCGCATGAATCTTAAAGAACTTGCGATTTATCCTTTTAGCAATCAATAAAAATGCCCCGTATAACCAAGAAGGAAGAGCCCAAAGGACATTAAGGTTCCATTTCGTGGCTGAATGATCGGTCGCAAACCAGAGTAATAAGATGAATACTCCCAATAGTCCGGAAAGAACGAAAAACGGAACATCGAACCACGCCATCTTTTTCGGACTGACCAGATATCCGGTTAAAAGAGCAAAGACGAGTAAGATCCAAAAAATCCAATTCACCCGTTTTTTGGCTCTTAATTCTTCGGGAATTCTCTCCGCGAGCACCAAACCTTGTGATGAGACCAGCGGTCTTTCGCCTGAATCATTCAGAAGTATAGCTGTCTGCAAATTATCTTTTAAATAATCAGGTAGGAACATCATTTCCCGAAAATCGGCCTCCTTGTCACAGGGTAATCCTAAGGCTAAATCAATTCCCAAATCACTCCATGGCATTGAAACCAAATATTCTTCAATCAACTCTCGAAAAGTAGTTGCCTCCTTATCACCTGAGATTTCGGGATACACTAGCTCATCTCCTAAAACCTCTTCCAGTACATCCCTTAATCGAGTACTGCAATTGTCATAGAAAAAATCGTATTGGTAGTATTTGTTTTGAGGCAGCGCATTGTTTTCCAGAAAGTTGAAAATTTTAGTTTTCTGCTCTAGAGATAGGTTGAGTTCTTGATTGTATACCCACCTCCCTTCTCGTTCATAAGAGTAGATGAAACTCGGGTAGTTAGTGATATTTAAGAAGTAATCTAATTTGCCCCGTGAGAATTTCACGTAGAAATTGGGAGTGTCGAAATCGAAAGTGCCGTAGTTATATACCCTGTCTAGCCCGAGTGCAGGATCGTAAATATGCAAGGCGCTGTGCCCAAATATGCTGTATAATTCAGTTCCGGGACCGCAAGTTATGAGAGAAACTTTCGTTTCCTCCCTTAGGTTTTGGGAGTTTGCGGAGATACAAAAAAGAAAAAATAGAATGGAGAAGATCCGACCAATTCTCATGGTCGCCGAAGGTATGTAAAATCGATTTGCCTACTCGAGGAGTTTCGAAAGTTTTCGAAGTGATGCTTGGTTTTCAGGATCGTAAATAGACTGGTTGATTTTATTCTTTTCCAATGGGGTCAGGTGCCAACTTAACGCGATGTGATCTCCTGTTTGATAGCGAATCTCCAATGGAATTTGGTGAATCGGAACATTGAATCCGTGATCGGTCATTTTCAGTAACTGGTCCATGTTGTAATCTTGGCCTTCAAAAAAGTTGCCATAGAATGAACCGATTGGATTGGTTATGCGGGTCATAACAGAAATGTCTGCCTCTTCCGGCTCTGCGAATTTGGGCGTGTCCCTGATTTGCAGAACAATTATTCCTGAAGTGTTTTCTTCAATCCATTCTCTCAGAACGTGCAGGTACTGAATGGTCAGTTTCATTCCGAAGTTATCCCTCAATCCCGCATCCATCACTTCAATAACCGGTTCGGTTGGCATACTGGCATAAGGAAGAATGTAGGGAAACGTAGAGTTTATTCGAAGTGCAGAACTGTAATTGAGATCTTCCGCTTCTTGGTTCTGAAACAAGCGCGAGAATTCTACATTTTCATTGGTGAGATCCAGTCTTTGACCGAGTTCAGGATAGCGGTAACAAAGAAAAGACAAGGGTTGAGAAGAAATGAGTAACCTTCTTCCATCCGTCACCACGGTTGGGGCTAAGATGATCATCGGAGCTTGCGCCGAGGCCACGGGCCGATAATAGTCAATCACCTTTTTGTCCAGATAAAAGTCGGTATTGCGATGTAATTGATTTTCGAATGTTTTGGCTCGGTCAAGAGTATATTTTTTACCATCAATTTTCGCTTGTCTGAATCTGACGAAAATATCATTGGTTGCGAAAGTGAAAAGAACCCGGTTTAGAATATCCTTTGATATTTTATCTCGATAAACTTTTGAGTAAATCGGATGAGCAAGTGAATCGCGCCGAAGTTTTAATTCACGGAAATAGGAAGAACCAATAATTCCTCCTGAAGCACCCGTCATCAGTACCGTGTGATCAAAAAGCTTCCCATTGGTCAGGCTATCCGCGTACTGAAGGCTTCGCATTGCCCAAAGAGTTGCTCTGAGTCCACCACCACTACTGTTGACAATAACGAGTTTTGGTTTCTTATCTCTGCTTTTCCCTTTGTTGAGAAATGCCATTTTCCGTTCGAGAATTCCTTCGTGGTGTTCTACGTCGTTTCGTACTCGTATTAAGTCATTATTGAGGCTGTCGATGGTTTTAATGTTGTAATCAACAGGTTCATTTTCATAGTTAAGACCGTAGGCATAGTTCGTTTGATTTAGTATATCAAATCGAGAAGATGTCCAGTTGACCGCGAAGAAAATGATAATGAGAATGGTGAAGGTCCAGCCCTTCAACCAAGACATCATTATACTAACCCCCATTAGAATGATTGTAAAAACGAGGCAAAAACTTGCTGCGGCGGGGATGATGAAAATATTGTTGTACTGAAAAGCGCCAATAAAGATGAATACCAGAACAATCATGGCTTCAAAAAGTGAAGCATTGACGTGGTTCTGGTAAAACACTTTCTTCAGTGTTTCGCGATCATAATGCTTCGATTCCCTCGCTATACCCATTCGAAAAGGATTAATCAAGTAGGTATTAACTTTCCAACGAGGTTTCATTTTTTGATATGAATAGGCCCTCTCGGCTTTTTTTGCAATGTCCCTTCTTCTCGAAAGCCGTTTCTCCATTTCTTCTTCTGAGAGACCCGTGATTTTGAAGATGTTTTTATTGGTTGGAAAGAAGTAGATAATCGTTAGAGCAATGAACAATGCGTTCCCAAAAAGGAATGCTGACATATCAACAAATATTTCCCAGTTGGTCTTCAACTCAACTTCACTAAGAAATCTAGACGATCTCCAAATGAAAGCGGTAATAAACAGCGCAGGAAAAACAAAATTATTAATGCAAAACTTGAAAAACGGTCTATTAAGAGTACCCAAGAAAGGAAAGCGACGAGAGAAGTTGATGTAGGTGTAGATGTTTGCCGACATGATAAAGGCACCGAGAGAGAACCCCAATATGCCAAACGACCAAATGTCAACCCTCCCTTGGTATTCGGGTGCTAAAAAAAGAAGAGGAATACCAAATTTGGTGGCAAATGACTCAAATATGATTAAGAAAAGCAGACCCCACAGTAACAATAAAAAGTGATTACGCTTCATGTAAAGCATAACCAGCTGGACAGGAAAAAAATACCAGTACCGAGCCTTTATCCGTTCAATGCGTGATTTGGCTTCCATAAGGGGAGTTCGAAACTAGTATACGTTTATTTCTTCAATTCGGTTATACCATAAGACTAGGTCAGAGCTGCATTAACGATTGATGTGATTTTATTCTCACGCTGATTGGCCGATTCCGCAAGCTCTTCTGCTCTATTGAGGGCGTGTTCAACGAAAGATCTGTCTTCGAAGTCCTGAAGGTTTATTCTGACATTCATTACCGCGCCGAGAACTGCAGCTCTTGCACACAATGCGCCTACTCCGGCATCAGAAAGTGAATTTGGATTCCCGATTTCAGCCATTGCTTCAATTATATCAAAGGACTGATTGGCGAGCTCAGCTACTTTCAAGGGGACCTGAGCGGCATTTTTTGTCGCTTCTGCAATAGAGCGTTTGCGAGCTTTAATTTCTGCTTCATTTCCTTTGGGCATTCCGAAAGCATTCATAATCGCATTAAAAGCATCTGTGTCTTCATCAACACAGGCCAGTAATTCTTTTTTCAGTTCTTGACCTTTAACCGCCCATTCTGAAAACTCTTCCCATCGGTCATCCCAACCACGCTTATGAGATGATAGATTCGCCACCATAGTAGCTAATGAAATTCCTAAGGCTCCCACATATGCAGATATACTTCCTCCCCCAGGGGCGGGAGATTCGGAGGCAGTTTCATCAGCGAAATCAGCGAGATTCAGTTCCACCAGTTTTTTTGAATTTGAATCTTCAATCATGTATTCGATAACCTTCTTCTTGGGTTCAAAAGGGGTGAGATCGTCAAGTCCCAAGCTTTTAACGGCGATTTTTACTTTCTCCGATTCTGAAATTCCCAATGAACGATTCTGCTTCATCAAAAAGTAATCTGCTGCTTCAAGAAGAGATTTGAGGGGTACCAAACCGACAATTTCTGAACCCGTTACCCGAATTCCTCTGGCCTGAGCCTTGACACATGCTTCATCAAAAGCCTTATGGACAGGCGTGATATTGATATTGGTGAGATTGAGCGACAGCTGTGCTATTCCATATTCTTCGATATACCAGCCTATTCCCTTGACTGATTTGAGTGTTCCCGGAATGCGAATAGGCTCCCCATTTTCGTCTGTTACAATCTTACCCGTTAGAGGATTTCCTTCTCTTTTCACTCTTCCGGCTTCGCGAATATCAAAAGCTATTGCATTGGCTCGTCTGCTTGAAGTAGTGTTCAAATTCACATTGTATGCAACCAGAAAGTCTCTTGCACTAATAGCCGTTGCACCCGTAGTTTTTACAGAGTCATTAAATTCTGCCGGGCCAAAATCGGGTTTCCATTTAGGTTGACTTAGCTTTTCTAAGCCCTCATATTCTCCTGAACGACAATATGCGAGGTTTTTGCGCGGTTCTTCTGTCGCAGCATACTCATAGAAGTATCCTGGAATGTTCAATTCTCTTCCTACTCGTTCACCCAATTTATGTGCAAACTCCACCACCTCTTCCATCGATATGTCAGAGATTGGAATGAGTGGACATACATCTGTGGCTCCCATTCTGGGATGTTCTCCTTGATGTTTACTCATGTCAATGAGTTCAGCTGCCTTCTTAATAAGCCTGAAAGCTGCTTCTATAACTTGTTCAGGTGGTCCAACAAACGTGATTACAGTCCTGTTTGTGCTCCTTCCGGGGTCGATATCCAACAGCTTAACTCCGTCTACAGATTCTGCTTCGGAAGCGATTTCTTTGATTTTTGAAAGATCACGCCCTTCACTGATATTAGGGACGCATTCTATTAGTGCCGACATTGATAGGGTTTTCAGGTTTTGACGCCCGAAGATAGCAATTCGCTTTACCTGAAGGGTGTTGGGAGATGTTCAATTCTCACCTTTCGATGCACCTGTTTTGTTTAGCTTTGTCGCTTATGGAAGAGCATGGAAAAAGACCTTTGATTTTGGTAACGAATGACGACGGAATTACTGCCGGTGGAATACGTAGTTTAATCGAAGTCGCACAAGAGTTCGGAGATGTTTGGGTCGTAGCTCCTGACAGTCCCCAAAGTGGCATGGGGCACGCAATAACCGTTCATGATATTTTGCGATTGCAGCAAGTAAAGGATGTCGAAGGAGTAAAGGAATTTAGTTGTACGGGCACACCCGTTGACTGTGTGAAATTGGCCATCTACAGAGTTCTAAAACGTCGTCCTGATCTCCTCCTTTCAGGAATCAATCACGGAGCTAATTACAGTATCAATGTTATTTACTCAGGCACCATGTCAGCGGCCGTTGAAGGTGCGGTGGAGGGAATTCCATCCATTGGTTTTTCATTATTAGATCATAGTCCTGATGCCGATTTCACTGCTTCCAAGGAAGTCGCAAGAAAAATTATCCGTCAAGCTTTGGATAAAGGAATTCCCGACAATACCTGTTTGAATGTTAATATTCCGAGAATTCCCTTGGAAGAGATAAAGGGAATAAGGCTTTGCCGTCAAGCAAAGGCGTATTGGGAAGATGACTTTCAGCCTAGAAAAGACCCATCGGGAAAAATATACTACTGGATTACGGGAGAATTTGTTAACCACGATACGGGAAACGATACCGATGTATGGGCCCTTGATAACAACTATGTATCAGTAGTTCCCGTGCAATACGATCTAACGGCCCACAGCGTTATGGAAGAACTCAAAGATTGGAATGACGAAAACCACTAAAAAAGGCGACTCGCTAATAATCGGTTTAGTTACAGGTCTGCTAAGTCCCGTTTTCGGATTTGTTGTTTATGGGTTCTTATGGTCTTTGTATTTCGACAAAGCTTTTGCCTATTTCGTTGATGATATATTCATCGGTGTTGAGGTGTTTCGGTCTTCAATCGTTGCACTCAGTCTGATTTTTAATCTTGTTCCTTTTTTTCTGTTTTTGAGAAGGGATAGTTATCGTAGTGCCCGAGGAGTGCTTCTTGCTCTGTTCATCTATGTCCCTTTTGTAATTTACCTCAGATTCTATTAATGAAGTACTATGTGATTTCGGGTGAAGCTTCAGGTGATTTACACGGGAGCAATTTGGTAAAAGAGATTGTTAAGGGAGATCGTAATGCTCATATTCGAGCCTGGGGTGGTGACCTTATGCAAGAAGCAGGTGCTGAAATCATTAAGCACTACAAGGACTTGGCCTTTATGGGCTTTGCAGAGGTCGTGTCAAACTTGAGAACCATCATGGGTAATCTGAAGTTTTGCAAAGAAGATATTGTCGAATTTGACCCGGATGTGGTAATTCTCATTGATTACCCCGGATTCAACCTGAGAATTGCAGAATTTGCTCATAAATCAGGCTTTAAAGTATTCTACTACATCTCTCCCCAAATTTGGGCCTGGAAGGAAAACAGGGTGAAAAAGATCAAGGCTTATGTGGATGAAATGTATGTCATCTTACCCTTTGAGTCTGACTTCTATGATAAACATAATGTTGATACTCATTTTGTAGGTCATCCCTTAATTGATGCTGTTCAGCAACGTCTCGAAACCAATGACAAATCCGAAGATCTAAAGCAACTGATTGATTCAGATCAACCATTGGTGGTCTTGATGCCAGGTAGTCGTAAGCAAGAAATTTCAGCCATGCTGCCATTGATGTTGAAACTGATCCCGAATTATCCGGAATTTCAATTCGTGGTGGCTGGTGCACCCGGCCAGGACAAAGACTTTTACGATTCATTTATCGCTAACACGGGTGTAAAACTTATTTCGGGCTACACCTATGACCTATTGTCTATGGCGAAGGCGGCTATCGTAACATCGGGAACCGCCACTCTTGAGACTGCACTTTTTCGCGTACCTCAGGTTGTCTGCTACAAAGGCGGGATGATTTCTTACCATATCGCAAAGAACTTGGTTAAAGTAGACTACATTTCTCTTGTCAACCTAATCATGGACAGAGAAGTGGTGAAGGAGCTTATTCAAAATGAATTCACAGAGACCAATCTCAGAACCGAGTTCGAAAAGATTGCTAAATCTGAGTCTTACCGAAAGAAAATGCTCGAAGATTATCAAGAATTATATGCCAAACTTGGCGGTGGCGGAGCATCTGCTAAGACGGCTGAATTGATGTTGAAAAGTCTGGGTGAAGTTAAAAATTAGCCAAGGTACCCTTGTTATTTTCGCTTCGATGCGCTCAGCGATTATCTTATTTTTTTCTTTGGTGATTTCAATATCCGATGCAGCTATTCCTTCAGATTGGATAGATATTGGAGTCCTCGGCCCATCAAGTCCAAAGGTAATCCAAGTTATTCCTGAATATGGATCTTATGCTGTAATCGCCGATGGTGAAAACAAAGCCACCCTTAGGCCCGGTGAAAGGATTAGTCTCACTATCCTGAACAACAGAATTGAAATCGCTTTTTCCACAAACAGGATAGGAAGTTACCGCGATGTTCGTCTAATGAGTCTTACCGAAGAAGGCTTTTTTCGACTTTATGTTCTAAAAGGAAAACGAGAAGAGCGGGTATATGACGATCATCTAATAGTTAAACCGCGAAAGAGCAATCTTCTAATAATCAACCGAGTACAGCTTGAAAAATATGTGGCCGGGGTCGTTGAGGCAGAAACGGGAAAAGAAAAAACAATCGAATTCTATAAAGTGCAAGCAATCATTTCCAGAACATATGCCCTTAGCAACCGCCGTAAGCACTTGGCAAAAGGTTACAATTTGAGTGATCAAGTTGATAGCCAGGTTTATCACGGCAAATGTAGATGGGAACCGTTGATATTGGATGCGGTAAATCAAACACAAGGAGAGGTTTTGGTTGACAGTGAAATGAGGCTGATTACAGCAGCTTTTCACTCAAATAGTGGAGGGGAAACAATCAGCAGCGACGTAGTTTGGTCAGGAGCATTACCTTATTTGAGTCCGAGATTAGATGGGTTTTCAAAATCGGGTGATCATTACTGCTGGGAAATAACCGTGGCGACTTCTGATTGGTTGAATTATTTAAAAGAGACTTTTGATCTACGAGTAGATAATCCTGCTGTCAAAGAATATGTTACTGAATTTGAACAGGAGAGAAGGAAGATTTACTTGGGAGATCCTTCTTTTGATATTCCATTAACTCAGGTCAGAAAAGACCGAGGTCTCAATTCGACTTTTTTCAGCATTCATAATCAAGTTGATTCAGTAAAATTTGTGGGTAAGGGTTTTGGTCATGGCATTGGTCTTAGCCAAGAAGGTGCAATGCGTATGTCTGAGTTGGGTTTCAATTCGGTGGATATTCTGCACTTCTACTATAACGATATACACCTCATTGATTTGAGAGCTTTGGAATTCTTTCTGGAGGAATAAAAAAAGCCACCTCGATTAAGGTGGCCTTTATTACAAATAGTTTAAAAGCTTATTTATCTTTTTTAGAAACGTAACGTTTCTCCTTAATTCGAGCAGCTTTTCCTTTACGATCGCGTAAGTAAAAGATTCTTGCTCTTCTTACTTTACCTTGTTTGTTCACTTGAATCTTCTCGATAAATGGAGAAGAAATGGGGAAGATTCTCTCAACTCCTATACCACCTGAAATTTTTCTTACCGTAAAAGTTTCGGTTGGTCCTGAACCTCTTCTTTGGATAACAACTCCCTGGAACTGCTGAACACGTTCCTTGTTTCCTTCCTTAATTTTATAGTGAACGGTGATGGTATCTCCAGCTGCAAACTCCGGCAAGTCAGCCGTTTCGTTCAATTTCGCACTGATGTCTTTTACGTAATCCATGATTTCGGCTCTTATGTTGACCCTTGAAATTTCGGGCTGCAATATTACGAAGAACTTTTCATTTTTTCCCAACGGAAAATAACATTATTCAAGTTTCATTTTTTTTGCTGAATCGCTCCCATAAGTCCGGTCTTTTTGATTTGGTCCGTTCGATAGACTTCTCTTCCCTCCACTGTTCGATCGCCTTTTCATTTCCGGAAAGTAAGATTTCAGGAACATTCATGCCTTTAAAGCTGGACGGCCTTGTGTAAACGGGAGGTGCGAGAAGATCGTCCTGAAATGAATCGGTGAGCGCCGACGTTTCATCGTTTAGTACGCCCGGAATGAGCCTAACTATTGCATCAGTAACTACGGCTGCGGCGAGTTCCCCGCCGCTTAATACATAATCACCAATAGATATTTCTCTGGTGACGTAATGCTCTCTAATGCGTTCGTCAATTCCTTTGTAGTGCCCGCAGATCAGCACTATGTTTTCCAAAAGAGATAAAGAATTGGCAATGGGTTGATCAAATCGTTCTCCATCAGGTGTCATGAAAATTATTTCATTGTATTCTCTTTTCCCCAATAATTCGTCTAAACACCTGGCAATCGGCTCTACCGATAACACCATTCCTGCGCCACCACCGTAAGCGTAATCATCAATACTTTTTTGCTTATTCAGACTGTAATCCCTGAGGTCATGAACGGTAATTTCTACTAAGCCCTTACTTTGCGAGCGCTTAACGATACTATCATTCAAAGGGCTATGAAGTAATGTCGGAAGTCCTGTTAGAATATCAATTCGCATCCTTGGCATGGATTTGGGTCAAAAGTACTTCGATTTGACCGATTGCCGGATAAATGCAAACAATCTCCCGGGCAATTCTGACTTACTATTTTTACGGCATGAAGTTTTTCCTTCGATCGGTATTGGTGGTTTTGATTGCCGCTTCAATCTCTGCCTTCGTGATTCCAGGTAAACTGAGAAAGGCATTCGAGGCACTTGAAGTATACAATTATTTCGAAGCGAAAGAGCTCTTTTACAAGAGTCTGAAAAACGATTCGGTTCCTGCTTCTTATGGACTTAGTGTTATCTATTCCAGGTCTGATAATCCGTTTACCAATATTGATTCAGCTCATAAGTTCATCAATGTGGCCGAGAGAAATTTTAACCTCATTGATTCAACAATTTTTTCAGAGTACGCTTTATTTGGTCTTGACAGTTCGGCCCTGGCAGATCAGATTTCAGTAGTTGATAGTCTGGGGTTCAGTCGCGCTAAAAGAGCCCGAACCGTTCAATCTTGGAATGCGTTCATTTCAGACTTCGATGATCCCATTCGCAGAATTGCAGCGGTTAGGATAAGAGACTCATTGGCATTTTCGCAGGCGTTGAAAGTGGATTCTGCTTATGAATACCTCCAATTCTACAAGGAATATCCAAATTCAAGACAATCGTACGAATCCCTCAAGTTATACCATCTTAGACTCTTCCAAGAATTTACAGAAGAGGGAACAATCGAAGTATTTCGAGCATTCCTATTGAAATACCCCGAGAGTCCGTATCGTTCCGTTGCCCAAGAAAAGGTTTATTTCCTTCAGACAGCTGATGGTGAGGTGGACAGTTATCTTCGCTTTATCACCGAGAATCCGGATAATTCATTCGTGAATGATGCCTGGGCGAGAATTTATGTAAAAGAAGTCAAACAAGTTAATCCTGAATCCATTGCAAGGTTTACCCTTAAGTATCCGGACTATCCCTTTATGGAAGACCTAAAGCGAGAATTTGATTTAGCAGTGACTCGTTATTATCCGATTACAAATGGAGAAAAGTGGGGATTTGCTGATGAATCAGGAAAGAAGGTGATCGATTTCCGTTTCGAATGGATCGAAGGTTTTAGTGATGGTTTTGCTCAGGTGGGAGTAGAAAATGGAGTTGCATATATCGACAAGTCAGGGAAGATCATTAACATCGAAGCATTTGATGACGGGTATGCTTTTACCAATGGATTCGCTATAGTCGAAAAAGACGGTTTTTACGGTATTATTAATCGAGAAGGGGAATATCTGGTCACTCCCGAATACGACGATATTGGAGAGTATTCAGAAGGTTTGTTTTATGCAGAAAAGGGGTCTCTCTTCGGATTCTTCAATGAAAAGGCAGACCTGATTATCCCTTTTCAGTTTTCGGACGCAACAAGCTTCAATGTCGGTATGGCTGTTGTTTCTGACTCAACCGGAAAAAAAGCATTAATAGATAAAAGCGGATTGCTAAGAACCGATTTTGTATTTGATTGGATAGAACCATTTTCAACTTCAGAACTTCCGACAAGATTCAAATTGGAAGGAAATTATGGTCTGATTAATCGCGAGGGACAAATCATTAATGATACAGTATACGCTGGTTTAGGTGCGTTTGGAGATGGTCTGGTTATGGTCGTTTCTGAAAGTAGCTATGGGTATTTGAATGCTCTGGGGGATACCATAATACCATTTCGTTATGATTTTAAGGAGAAAGCCTTGAAAGAATCGATATTTCAGTCAGGTTTTGCGAAGGTATTTCAAAAAGATAAGGTTGGAATAATAGACACTACAGGCGCAAAAGTGTTTCCTGCAATATTTGAGGATATTGGCCGATTTGAAGGAAAACTAATCCCAATTAAAAAGCGTGGTAAATGGGGCTATGCCGATCTTGATGTAAATCTTGCGATTCCTTACAATTATTCAAGTGCTCAGAACTTTCGCGATACTACAGCAATTGTTTCACTAAAGGGGAAATTTGGACTGATTGATACATTGGGAAATCCAATTATTTCGCCTGTTTTTACGAACCTCGAACGTTTAGATTCACTCTTGATAGCCCGGAATGACAGCACATGGGGTTTGTTAGAGCTTTCAGGAGATACTTTGCTGCCTTTTGAGTATGTGAAAATCGATGTATTAGATAAACACGTGATCCGTTTGGAGCGTTTAAAAGGAGGTTTTGAATATTTCAACTTCCGAAGTATGAAGTTCATTTGGAGAGAGGAAAGTGAGTAAATCCAATAATCGTAATTTTGCACCCCCAAAAGGGACAAGTATGAACAGTGCTCAGTCCGATCAGGATACCTTAAGCGAAGTTTTTGAGCTGGTTGAAAAATGGATGGCTGAAAGCCGTCTTCCCGACACCCCTGTGGTTGATTACATGTCGCCAAAGGAACTCAAATCCAAATTGAATCTCGAGATTCCCGGTTCAGGAGAGGGGAATCAAGGCATGCTCAATCAGATAAAGGATTACTTGAGGTATTCGGTGAAGACGGGAAATCCCGCGTATTTGAATCAGCTCTTTGGCGGAATCGGATTTCCTGGTTTTGTTGGAGAGGTTATCACGGCGTTGACAAATACTTCAATGTATACGTATGAGGTTGCTCCCGTTGCAACGCTCATCGAAAAGGCACTCATTGAAAAGATGTTGTCTTACACAGGTTGGGGTAGTGGTGAAGGTATTTTTACTTCAGGAGGTTCTAATTCTAACCTATATGCCATGTTGCTGGCAAGGAATAGCATATTCGTGAATGCCAAAAAAGAGGGAATAACGGCTTTACCTAAGCTGGTTATCCTGGCATCTGAAAGAAGTCATTTCTCCTTGTTGAAAGGTGCCAATACTATTGGTATAGGCCAAAACGGAGTTGAGAAAGTTCAATTGGATAAAAATGGAAGAATGAGGGGAGAAGCTCTTTCTGCTGCCATTGAAAGGGTAGTAAAACAAGGAAGGGTGCCATTTATGGTTTGTTCTACCGCAGGAACCACTGAAACAGGATCTTTTGATGCTATTGATGAAATAGCAGATATTGCCGAAAAACATGGTCTTTGGCATCATGTTGACGGCTCTTGGGGAGGCAGTTTAATTCTTTCTGATCGTTACCAAGAATTATTCAATGGACTGGATCGCGCTGATAGTTTTACCTGGAATCCCCATAAATTAATGAGTATTCCTCTGGTTTGCTCCGCCTTTATGGTTAAGGATGGCGATGTGATGCGGCGAGAGATCCAGTCTAATGATGCGGCCTATATCTACCACGAATACGACAACTCCGATTACGATACTGGACCATACAGTCTTGCATGTGGACGAAGGGTGGATGCCTTAAAATTGTGGCTCTCTTGGAAATATTGGGGAGATAAGGGATATGGAGATAGAGTTGAAAAATGCATGTATCTGGCACAATTCGCTACCGATCTGATCGAAGATAATGAGGATCTTGAGTTGATGTTCTCTACCCAAACACTCAACGTCAACTTCAGATTCAAAACTCCTGATGGAATAGACTCAGATTCCTTCAATAAAAAACTTCGCTACAGGCTAATCGAAAAAGGAGAGGCAATGGTGAATTATTGCCAACTGGACAACGGACTTTCAGTTAGACTTATTCTATTGAATCCTGATTTGATTGAAGACGACATTAACAGGTTTTTTGCGCGATTCCTAACCTGTGGAAAAGAACTTTTAAAGGAGTCAGGTCAGGCACTTCCGTCATAAGCATTTTCTCTATCGGGATAGGTGATCCCGATAAGTTTTCTCTATGAGTATTCGTACCTTTGTTTTGAACAAAAATCAAACGAAAATGGAAGCGAATACAAAAGATAAATCATTCATCAAATTGGGTTTCGACAGAGAAGAAGCCTTCGAAGTGGTAGAATCACTAAATGCGTTATTAGCCAATTATTCCGTTCTATATCAGAAGATTAGGAATTTTCACTGGAATGTAACAGGATCGGATTTCTTCGATGTACACGAAAAATTAGAAGAAGAATATACGGCGGCAGCCGAGCATATCGATGGTATAGCCGAAAGAGTGCGAATCTTAGGTTTTAGGCCCTTAAGTACATTGAGTTCATACTTGGATAAATCCGAAATCGAAGAGACCGATGCGGAGCTAAATGGCAATCAAATGATTGCAGAAGTTGTGAAAGACTATGAGACTCTGCTCTCTTTTATTGTCGATGCCGCGGATGCAGCTATCGAAACCGGGGATATCGGAACGGAAACCCTCATCCGCGAGATTTTACAAAGAACGGAACAGAAACATTGGATGTTCTCTGCTTACCTCAAAGATTAAACTGACAATTATAATATTCTGAAATTCAGTTTTATACAGATGAATTGCGAAATAATTCAAGAAAACTGTAACCCGGTACGATAATTGTCGTTAAACCATTGTAAGCATCTTATTTCATCAGAATTGGTTACTCTGATTGGTTAAAATGATTGGTTAAATAAAAAACCCGCCGAACGAGGCGGGTTTTTTTATGCTCGATTGTCTAATAAGAGCAAACACCAATTAGCGCCATTCAAATTAATGGCTGAATTGAAAAAATGTTAATAACGTAACTTATTTCGATCAGAGGCGTTTATAGAGTGTAAGCATCTTACTTCATCAGAATTGGTTACTCTGATTGGTTAAAATGATTGGTTAAACAAAAAACCCGCCGAACGAGGCGGGTTTTTTGCTTTTAAAAGAATCTCTAATCAGTTATGATCACCAAGTATTTTGAAGTCTCCCAGAACCGTAAAGGCTCCAAGATTTTTAGAGTTTTTCCTTCTTCACCTTCGACTACATAGGTTTCAGAAGGGTGAGAAGTGACAATTTCTACCTTTTTCGCATTAAGAGGAATTACCCTGGTTCTCGTTAAATCAATTCGTGCGAAATAGTCTTTGTTGAAATCATCTTTAAGCTGCTTAGTCCCCGCGATACCTGCAATGTCTCCTTTTTTCTCTAAAACATTTGCTTCCTGTAATTCTTTAAATGTTCCAAGGGCGTAATACGCCGTGTTCAACTCGTTACTCTGTAATTGAATCAAATCGGCTTGGATTTCATTCCTAAACTCAGCCGAATCCAGCATTTCGTTCAAAATTTCGATTGTGAAGTTGGCCGCAGTCAAGTTCTCTTTCAAATAGTAGATCTCCTCTTCCTTGGTTTCAATATCTTTATTTAATCGATCAATTAACTTCTTGAATCCTGCTACCTCATTTCCATACCTGCTTAATTTATCGTTAAGTACGGCAATCGTTTCTTTGTTCTCTTGCAAGAGATTATTAATCGCTTGAATGTCCTTTGTAATCTCTTCTCGAGTATCTTCTCCTTCCTTCAATTCACCCGCACTCATGGAAATCGACTTCTCTCTTTCGCTTATGAGGGACAAGTTTTGTTGAATGGTGGTAAAGCTTTCTTCGAAAATCTGCATGGTTGAGTCCTTCATAGCCAATTGGTACTGCAGAGAATCATTCTCTTGGCGAAGGTTTTCCATTTCCGACCCAGGTCCCATACAAGAAGTGAGCAAGGCTATTGCTAGTGTTATGAATACGAGATTTTTCATGTTCGATAGGATAAAGTTTCACTCAAATATGTAAAATAATAACGGCTTTCCCACAGATGAGATTGTAATTGATTCGCTTCTAATGGGATCGATTGGTTAAAGCGATTTAATGAGCCCAATTCAACTAGCCAAAACATGGTATTTTGACCTAGAATCCATTGTTCCAAGGGAATTTGGTCGTATTATTGCAATTGTTTAGACTCATTATAAATAAACACTTTTGGAATCCACTACCGCTGATATTATTGAGAAAAACCAAACGGTAGAGATTGTTGGTTTGGATGATGGTGAAACAGGTCAGCGTTTGAGTGAGATGGGTTTCAGACCTGGAAACACAATCAAACTAATTCTTTCCGCCCCTTTCGGAGGTCCTTTAGCTTTTGAACTTGAGAATACGGTCATTGCTTTAAGAAAGGATGAGGCGAACAAGATTAAGGTCAGAACATCTTCCGCGGTATAGTTTATGGCGAAGCAAAAATCAGGTCATTATGTGGCCTTAACCGGTGTTCCGAATGTTGGCAAAACGACGGTCTTTAATCGTTTAACGGGCCTTAATCAAAAAGTAGGAAACTATCCAGGCGTTACGGTAGATAAGGTTGTTGGAAGACTCAGCGGAAAGAATTCAGCGGTTGATATTGTAGATCTGCCCGGCACCTACAACCTTTACCCTAGATCAGAGGATGAGCGTGTCGTCTTCAGGGTATTGTGTGGGCTGGAAAAAGAGATTGAGGTCGATGCTATTTTGAACGTTTCGGATATGACCAACCTAGAGAGGAGTCTCTTTTTGGTCACTCAGCTCATTGACCTCGGCTATCCCGTAGCGCTGGTTCTCAATATGGCTGACCAAGCCGAGAAGGAAGGACTTACGGTTAATAAGATTCTGTTAAGCCGCCTTTTGGGAATTCCTGTTTACACAACTTCTGCAGATAAGGGAACTGGCCTTGACTCAGTGAAAGAAGCATTATTCGAGCAACGTCTCACCCAAGGACGCCAGGTAGTAAATGCCGAAGAAATCTTTGATAGCGAAATGTTACAGGAGGCTCAGCAAATTACGGGCCAGCCAAATTCATATCGCGCATTACAGCTGCTGAAATTTAAGGATGAAGAAGATCATATTTCCAAGGATAAGCGAGAACAACTAAGGCGCTTAGCTGAGAGGTTCGAATTCGACCATAGCAAGGCTCAGTCAAGAGAGACCGAACTGAGGTATGATAAGGTGAAGGACATTATGTCTAAATGCGTCAAAAAGCCAAAAGAGAAGCGCGAAGGACTAACAGCCAAACTCGACAAGATTTTTTTGCATCCTGTATTTGGGTTTTTAATATTCCTTGGAATACTTTTTCTGGTCTTTCAAGCGATTTTCTCATGGGCCGAAGGGCCGATGGACTTTATTGACTCGTCCTTTGCCTTTTTAGCTACTTGGCTATCTGAATTCCTTCCGCCCGGAGTGCTAACGGATTTGCTGACGGAGGGAATTGTAACGGGGCTTGGAGGCATAGTGATTTTTGTACCTCAAATAGCTTTGCTCTTCGCATTTCTCGCGGTTCTAGAAGGCTCGGGTTACATGGCTAGGGCAGTGTTTATTACCGATAGGGTGATGCGTCCGTTCGGACTCAATGGTCGGAGTGTGGTACCGCTGATTTCGGGTTTTGCATGTGCAATTCCTGCGATAATGGCGGCTAGAACTATATCCAATAATAGAGATAGGCTAATTACTGTATTCGTGGCTCCGTTCATGAGTTGTTCAGCTCGACTTCCCGTATATATCGTTTTGGTGGGTTTGATTTTTCCCGAGGACTCTACTTCATTTTTCAACGCAAGAGGAACAGCTTTTTTTGCCATGTACATCCTCGGAGTTATTGCAGCTCTGGTATCAGCCGCAGGATTAAAATTGATCATGAGAAATGAGAGAGCCGGTAATTTGGTTCTTGAATTACCGCGCTATCGTGTTCCTCAGATAAGAACAGTCTTACTAACCATGTATGAGAAATCCAAAACTTTTGTGGTTGAAGCTGGTAAAATCATACTGGCTATCAGCATCGTTCTGTGGGTTTTGGCTTCATATGGACCGGGTAATTCCATCGAAGATGCGATTGGTTCTGTTCCTGTACCACAAACAGAAACTCCTGAGGCAATTGCCGAATATCAAACCAAAGTATCGGCAGCTTCGCTACAGGCTTCATATGCAGGTATAATGGGCCAGTGGATTGAGCCTGTTATTCGACCATTGGGTTATGACTGGAAAATTGGTATTGCCCTCATTTGCAGCTTCGCTGCCAGAGAAGTTTTTGTGAGTACCGTGGCAACAATTTATAGCATAGGTTCGGGCGATGAGGATATTCAAACACTTCAGCAACTTCTCGCGAATGAAACCAATGACCGTACAGGCGAAATAACGTTTCGTCCTGCCGTCGTCTGGTCACTTTTGGTTTTCTATGCATTTGCGATGCAATGCATGAGCACGGTGGCGGTGGTTAAGCGGGAAACTAAATCATGGAAATGGCCAATCATTCAGACCGTTTACATGACTGCTTTAGCTTACGTCTCTTCATTAGTCGTTTTTCAAGTGCTTTCTTAATTTTGCCCTATGCAAGAAGTAATAGTCCTTGGTCTCTTTGTTTTTGTAGTGGGATGGTTGATCAAACGCTATAATCCCTTCAAGAAAGAAACGGGCTGTGGATCTTGCGATTTTAACCCTGAAAAAGCCGAATAATGTCAAATCGCGGTTTGGTAATTGAAGAACGAAGCCGCGATATCGGAGGCTTTTTAGTAGGTAGACTTTTGCCTTTCCGCAAGAAACGAATGGTAGGTCCTTTTATCTTCATAGATCATATGGGACCTTCAACGATTTCTCCTGATAACCCTTTCGAAATCGGGCCTCATCCACATATTGGCTTGAGTACATTAACCTATCTCTTAGAAGGAGAGATCATGCACAGGGATAGTGTTGGCTCCGTTCAACGAATCACTCCAAATGAAGTGAACTGGATGAGTGCAGGGAGGGGAATCGTTCATTCAGAAAGAATTCCCGAAGACCTCAAAGAATCAACCTACAAATTGCACGGTTACCAAATCTGGGTCGCTCATCCGGAGGATATGGAAGATTCTGATCCTTTGTTCGCTCATTTTGCCGAAAATGAATTGCCTCAATGGAGTGAAAATGGATTGGTGAAGCGATTGGTTGCAGGAGCAGCAGAAGGAAGAATTTCACCTGTCCCTGTCCTCTCCAAACTTTACATGATAGATGCTCGAGCAGAAAATGATTCTGTTTGGGACCTGAGCACTTTCGAAGGTGAAAAGGCAATTTGTGTGGTTTCAGGTAGTGTTTCAGTGGATGATGAGGTTTTTACCAATGGGTCGTTGCTTGTCGCTAAACCCGGAGAAATCTGCTCGGTAAACGTATCAAAAGAAACTCATCTTTTGCTTTTTGGGGGTGAGCCATTCCCCGAGGAAAGACATATTTGGTGGAACTTCGTCTCATCAAAAAAGGACAAAATTGAATCGGCAAAAGAGAATTGGAAAGAAGGTAGATTTCCCCAAATTCCAGGAGAATCAAATCCAATACCACTTCCAGAATAAACTTAAAAGAAGAGATATGAATCGTTTTTTTACTTTTTCCATCATCGCAAGCATGCTTTTTCTGATTAATCGCTGTGCAGTTCCCGAAAAACAGTTGGAGGATGCTGAGCTCGATGAATTAGAAAATGTTGAGATGAGTCTCGTAGGTGAGGAAATTGTCTATCGAACCGATTCAACTGAAATGAAAGGATATATGGCTTTCGATGAAGCTGATACCGCAAAACGACCTGGTATTTTGGTGGTTCATGAGTGGTGGGGACACAATGCATACGTTCGTGAGAGAGCGGATATGCTGGCAGAGCTTGGATATGTGGCCTTCGCAGTTGACATGTACGGTGATGGACAGCAAGCCGAACACCCCGAATCAGCGATGAAGTTCTCAGGTATGGTGATGCAGAATATGGAATTGGCTAACGACAGGTTCTCAAAAGCCATGGAATTATTGGCCGAACACCCTTTGACCAAAGATGGAGAGATGTCTGCCATTGGTTACTGTTTTGGGGGATCATTGATTCTTGCCATGGCAAATTCAGGAGTTGAATTGGATGGAGTTGCAGCATTCCACAGCGGAGTTCAACTGCCTATTTCACCATCAGTGGATCTCAATGCTAAGGTGCTGGTTCAAAACGGAGCGGACGATCCTTTTATATCTCCTGAATCTGTAACAGCTTATAAATCGGCGATGGACTCTCTTGGTAAGTCATACGAATACATAGCATATGATGGAGCGGTTCATGCTTACACCAATAAAGGAGCTGATGAGTTGGGAGAAAAATTTGATCTACCCCTGAAATACAATAAAGAAGCCGAGAGCAAATCCTGGGATAGGTTGAAGTCTTTCTTGGCTGATCTGTATTCCAACCCTGAGTAGAATACTCTTCCATTCAAGTTTTATTCTCTTTTTCGATTATCAAAAGAGTTTCGAGTGATAGCCGCCAATTATTCGTAAATCTTTGTTTTCTTTATAATACCACTCTACTGAAATCTTGCAATGACAGAAAGCAATCAAGATCCATTGATCGTCGAATGCGCTTGGGAAGTTTGTAACCAAGTTGGCGGAATCTACACCGTAATCAGATCAAAACTGGTAGCGGCCGTTGAAAAATACGGTGATAATTACTGCCTTTTAGGGCCGTTGGAAGACGAAAATATCTCCGCGGAGTTTGATCCTATAAATAACCTGAATGATCCAATTGGCAGGGCCGTAGAAAAGATGCGGAACATGGGTTATGAGGTTTGGTATGGCACTTGGCTGGTTACGGGCAGACCAAGAGTTGTACTGCTAAATCCACAGAACGTCTTTAACCGACTCGATCAATTGTATCGACACTTAAATGATGAATACGGCATAAATGCCAACACAGGTGATTCCCTTCTGGAAAAGATGGTGATGTGGGCTGACCTGAATCGCACTTTCTTTACGGTTCTCAGTAAAGAGGTACTCAAGGGTAGGAGGAAACTGGTTGGGCATTTCCACGAATGGATGGCTTCTCTTCCGATTTTGGATATTAAAAGGGAACAGCTCCCTATGGCAACTGTTTTTACTACCCATGCCACCATGCTCGGAAGGTATCTCGCGGGTAATGACGACGAGTTTTACGGCCGTCTGCCGCAATACGACTGGGAAGTAGAGTCAAGAAGATTTGGGATTTTTCCTCAGGTTCAAATAGAGCGATTAAGTGCTGCTGCCGCAAACTCATTTACCACTGTCAGTGAAGTTACAGGAATAGAGTGCAGGCATTTATTGGGAAAAAAACCTGATGTGATTACCCCGAATGGTTTGAACATTACCCGTTATGTTGCTTATCACGAAATCCACAATCGACATGAGCTCTATAAGGACAAAATTCACGAGTTCATAATTGGTCACTTCTTCAACTCATACCACTTCGATCTGGATAATACGCTTTACTTTTTTACCTCGGGGCGATACGAGTATCGAAACAAAGGGTTTGACATAACGCTCAAAGCGCTCAAGCTTCTCAATCAAATGATGGTTCGAGAAGGAATTGACAAGACAGTGGTAATGTTTTTCGTTACCAAACGCCCTTCCTGGTCAATCAATCCTGAAGTTCTTGAGTCTCGCGGTGTGATGCAGGAAATCAAGCGCAATTGTGAGGCAATTGAAAAACAGTTGGGCGAAAGGTTGTTTTACGCAGCTGCTTCCTCCAGCGATGAACATAAATTGCCCGATTTAAACGCTTTGATCGACGATTATTGGAAGCTGCGTTACCGCAGAACCATTCAAAGTTGGAAGACCAAACAATGGCCGATCATCGTTACCCACAACCTCGTTAATGATATCGACGATGATATTCTGAATTATCTGCGCAATGAGCAGATGGTTAATTCCCCTCTGGATCGGGTCAAAATGGTCTACCACCCCGATTTCATTGAATCCACCAATCCTTTATTCGGATTGGACTATGGTCAGTTCGTAAGAGGGTGTCATTTGGGTATCTTCCCAAGTTATTACGAGCCGTGGGGATATACCCCACTTGAATGTGTTGCGCGCGGGGTTCCGGCTGTTACCGCCGATTTGAGTGGCTTTGGTAGATATGTGGATCAAATGGATGAACAACACGAAGAGAGAGGAGTGTATGTGCTTCGTCGACAGAAGGTTTCTGAGAAAAAGGCCGTTGAGAATCTCGCTAAGTATTTGTTACACTTCGTAAGTACAAATCGAAGGTTCAGGATGCTTCAGCGAAATAAGCTGGAAGATTTTTCAGAGAATTTTGATTGGAAGGTTTTAATCTCTCATTACGAGGAAGCCTATTCGAAAGCGGTAAATTCCTCTATGATACAGAGAGTGAGTGCAAATTGAGATTACTTCTCGAGTAGATATTGTTCAATTGCATCAGCAATATAAGCTTTGACCACTTCGTATTTCTTGGGGAACTTTTCCCAACTAAAATCCTCGATGGTGGTGGGATTATGGCATAATTGAATGATCTCAATCTTTTGATCATTTAGCTTACCCGACCAAGTAATCGGTTTCCATTTCTTCTTTTCTCCATTCCGTTTTTTGCCATCAGAGCGAAGACTAAAATTGCCTTTCAGCTTACGACCTCCTTTAAACTTAAACGATCCCTCTACACCCTGCATTTTGGAGAAAATCAATTTTGGGTTAACAAAAATAAAAAACCTCTAACAATTTCCTAACATTCAGTTATGGCTCATATAATATTGTAAATCAATTAATAATATAATTATTTGGGGTCAAAATATACCGATTCAGAACCATGTTTAAAGGCCTTTAAATTACTTAGTGTCATTTTGAATATTACTTCCGAAAACCTTCTTTAAAAAGATTGGTATCGCGTACCTTTGTCGCTCGATTTAAGCTTCTTAGGGAAGAATAATCGACTTAATCTATCAACTGAATAAACCGTGAAAGAAGAATATAAAAAATGGTATTCGCCCACCTTGGGAAAGGATATCGAAATGCTCGTTTTTGGACACTATGGCCCCCCGTTGGTGATCTTTCCAACTACCATGGGGAGATACTACGAAAGCAAAGACTTCAAATTAATCGATTCAGCAGCTCATCTGGTTGATGAGGGAAAGGTCAAAATCTTTTGTCCCGATAGTATAAACGAAATGAGTTGGTACAATAAATCAATTCACCCATCGGAAAGAGTAAGAAATCATACCATTTACGACAAGTTCGTAAAGGAAGAAATCATTGATGCGCTCCGACACGAATATGGTATGGGAAAGATAGCAGTTGGCGGAGCGAGTTTTGGTGGATATCTTGCGGCTAACTTCGCCTTCAAGCATCCTGATGTAGTGAGCCATATGTTCAGTATGAGCGGGTCTTTTGACATTCGCTCATTCATGGATGGTCATTATGATGATAATGTCTATTACAACAATCCGGTCGACTACTTACCAGGCAACAATAATCCTGAATTATGGAATATGGATATTGTCCTTGGGTATGGAGAATGGGATATCTGCAAAGACGCAAACCTCGCTTTATCAGGTATTCTAAGTTCCAAGAATATTTCACATTGGCTGGATGAAAGAAGGTGGGCCGAACATGACTGGCCTCTCTGGAGAATGATGTTCCCCGAGTATATCGGAAGATTATAAAATACTGATAACTAACTAGAAATGAAAAAAATAGGAATTCTTTTTGGTCAAGAAAATACTTTCCCTCAAGCATTTATTGATAGGGTTAACGAGAAGAATGTCGATGGAATTCGTGCCGAAGCAGTGAGCATTGAACAGGTTCGACAAGGTCATCCAACGGAATACGCTGTTATCATCGACAGAATCTCTCAAGATGTTCCTTTTTATCGGGCATATTTGAAAAATGCAGCCATCAGTGGCACTGCTGTCGTTAATAACCCTTTCTGGTGGAGTGCTGATGAGAAGTTCTTTAATAATGCTTTGGCCCTTAAGACGGGAGTTGCAGTTCCCAATACCGTTCTTTTGCCTTCGAATAACCGCCCGGACGATACTGACGAAAACTCATTCAGAAACTTGAAGTTTCCTTTTGATTGGGACTCAATATTCGAATACATCGGTTTTCCTGCATACATGAAACCACATTCAGGCGGAGGCTGGAAAAGCGTCTACCGTGTGGAGAATCCTGATGATTTGTTTGCCAAGCATGCCGAAACGGGACAGCTAGTTATGATGCTCCAAGAAGAAATTCAATTCAGCGAATACTTCAGGTGTTATTACCTCGGAGGAGACCGTGTGCACATTATGCAGTATGAGCCACGCAATCCTCACCATCTGAGATATGTGAGAAATGGGCCTCCGGTTGATCAGAAAATTTTGGACAAGGTGCATGAAGGAGTGATCAAACTAAATCACGCTTTGGGGTATGACTTTAATACGGTCGAATTTGCTGTGAGGGATGGAATTCCTTATGCGATTGATTTCTGCAACCCTGCACCTGATGCAGACATTCACTCAGTAGGAGAGGATAACTTTGCCTGGATCGTCGAGAATGCAGCGAATTTTGCCATCGAAAGAGCCCAATCACATAAAGAGGGTCAAATGAATCTGACTTGGGGATCTTTTGTTGCTGATCAATTCCCTTCAAACGGAGCTGCTCCGAAAAAGCCAGCGACACGTAAGAAGGCTGCTCCCGCAAAAAAGACCACTTCAGCTGCTAAAGCTCCAAAGACAAAAGCAAAGACAACCAGGAAAGCGACTGCTTCTAGAACTAAGAAATCATAAGTCGGCTCAAGGCCATGCTATTCACCCTTGGCATAGAAGAAGAATATCAGGTTATCAATCCCGAGACGAGGGAGTTGGTATCTCATGAGCAAAAACTCGTAAGGCTAGGAGAGGAATTACTTCCCGACCAGATAAAGGCTGAGCTTCACGAGTCGCAGATTGAAGGAGGTACCAATATCTGCCGAGATATCTTTGAAGCCGAGGATCAATTAAAACTGCTTCGCAGCACCATTTTGGATGCTGCGGGTCAGTTAGGACTTGCTATTGGTGCTGCCGGGACACATCCATTTTCGAGTTGGGTGAGTCAAAGAATTACTTCGAATCCGAGATATGATCGAATCATCTTGGAACTCCAAGATGCCGCCAGAAGTAATGTGATCTTTGGAATGCACGTTCACGTTGGGATACCCAACAAGCACCTGGCACTGGAAATGGTGAATGGGATGCGCTATTTTTTGCCTCATCTCTATGCCTTGTCGACTAACTCTCCCTTTTGGGAAGGTAGGAATACAGGGTTTAAATCCTTCCGATCAAAGGTATTCGATAAGTTTCCCCGAACCGGAATCCCCGATTATTTTGACAGCTTAGCTGAATACGATCGTTTTCTCGAAGTACTGGTGAAAACAAATTGCATCGAGACGGCGAAGAATATATGGTGGGATATAAGAGTGCACCCTACCTTTCCTACTATTGAGATACGTGTGTGTGATGTAATGCTTCGGGTTGATGAGGCTATAGCGGTTGCCGCGCTTGTGCAGGCTCTGGTAGCTAAGCTTTATAAGCTGCATCAAATGAACTGTAGTTTCAAGAACTACAGTCGCACTTTGATAAATGAGAACAAGTGGAGAGCAGGTAGGTATGGGATTGAGGGTAAATTAATTGATTTCGGTCAAGAAGTTGAAAAGCCTTGTGCCGAGATCATATACGAACTCTTGAATTTTGTGGAGGATGTCGCACCTGAGTTGAATTCGATCGATCACTTAGCCAGAGTGGAAAGTATCCTTAAGGAAGGTACGGGAGCGGACAGACAGCTGAAAGTATTTGAAGAGAAAAATGAACTTAAGGGAGTGGTAGATTATATCATTTCCGAAACCAAGAAATTACCTTGACATGAAAGCAAAGCTTGCATTGCTTGATTTATACGATGGCATACCGAATCAAGGTATGCGCGCCATCAAGGAGATATTAGACGAGTACGACGCTACGGTAACGTACGATGTCTTTGATGTTAGGGCGAAACACGAGATCGCCGACTTGAGCTATAACATTTACATATCTTCAGGAGGTCCGGGAAATCCGCTGGAAGGAGACGGAGTTTGGGAAGTATCATGGAAGAAATTGATCGATGATATTTGGGATCATAACCAAAATGAAACAGATCCGGCCAAGAAGAAATATGTCTTTTTCATTTGCCATTCATTCCAAATGGCTTGTCATCACTTTGAGTTAGGTGATATCACTCCAAGGAAGGTTTCTTCTTTTGGGATTTACCCTTGTCATAAAACCCGTGAAGGGAAAGAGGATCGATTGCTAAAAGATCTTGACGATCCGTATTGGGTAGTTGATATGCGGGAGTGGCAGTTGATTCAGCCCAGAAGAAAGGTATTTCGCGACCATGGAGCTGAAATCATTTCGTTAGAGAAAATTCGAACACACATCGAATACGAAAGGGCTATTATGGCGGTGCGTTTTTCTGATGAAATCGTTGGTACCCAGTTCCACCCTGAGGCTGATCCCTATGGTATGAAAGTTCACTTTGCAAAGGAGGAGAATAAGCAAAAGGTATTGACCAACTACAGTATCAGGAAATACCACAGCATGATGAATCACTTGGAGGATCCCGAGCGAATCAAACACACTCACAATACAGTTCTTCCTGCTTTTGTAAATAATGCTCTGGAAAAGTTAGAAGTGTTGAAGCCTCAACTAGACAGCAATGGATAAAGAGATAAGAAGGTGGTATAATTCGAA
>CAZWQX010000005.1:0-53437 GCA_964635965.1 uncultured Cryomorphaceae bacterium | reverse complement strand
GGTGTGTGAATCTAATTCTATTGAATCGTGGCCAAGTAGCTCTCACTTCTTGAGCCAATCTGAACTCAGTCGAATTAGGTAACACGTCATTGAATGTGAGAAAGGTGGCGATATTTCCCTGTACTTGAAAAGTATTGTTGATCCGATAACTAACCCCTGGTCTCACTAAGAATAGATTAAAATCATCACCCGAGAAATTCATCCGGTAACCCACATCTCCAACTATGGCGAAGTCCGGATTTAAGAATTGGGTGTGGTTATAGTCAAACCAACCTGACGAACTAGACTGTCCAAAGCAAGAAGTAGCGAATAATATTGCGATTATGGTAATTCGGAATCTCAATTATTACCTTTTTGAGTAGGTTTCAGAAGTAGGGTCAAAGGTCATAAAAATACACTCTCTTAAATTCTAAGTGTTTTCCATATGACACCTAAACTTACTACTCCAAATGATGAATCGTAAAAATCAATATTGGCATTTTCCGAATAGTATTCAGAGTAGAACATCAAACTCAGCACACTTGATTTAAAGAGCTTTACCGGGGCGATTGCCGTGAGGCCAAAAACATAGCGGTTGGATTCCAGGGTGCTTTGGTAAATGGGATTTTCTTCTTGTGCCCATACTTGTCCGTAACCCGCATTTATATCAAGTATTATTCTTTTTGTTCGATACAGGTAAGTAAACTTGGTTAGGTAACCCTGATTGGCAATTGCCTTTCCATCGTGATTGTCGATTCGGTACCGAAAAGCAGGAAGGAAATTGTGCTTGCCAAACGAAAAGAGATACAGAGCTTGAAGTCGATAGCCGATACCGTTGCGATCCAATTTTCCAAGTTCATCCACATCAAGCCTGTTCTGAGTTACTAGCCAATCCCCGCTATTCTCATCGTCAAGTCTGTAGAATCGAGCGGTAGCGGTGATTTCCAGTTCAGAGCCGAACATCCGTCCCCAACGAAAACGCATTCCCGGGAAGGCAAGTGCTGTTCGCCTTCTTTCTTGGTTTTCAATGTATGGATCAGACCAGACTTTAAGCCTGGTAGGGGTGTACAATAGCGACAGAGCAATAATGCTGGAATCCTTTAACTCTTGTCGGATTCCCACTCCAAAAACTACATCGAGTCGCAATAAATCTTCAAATCGGTTACCTAAGAATAATTGTGTTCGGCTTTTGCCAAAAGTGTAATTTATCTCTCCTCCTGCCCCCAACATTCCGGTAGATTTTTGGCCTGGTCGTTCAAAAATGGAATTAACCTTTTGATCGCTGATTTCGCCCAGGGCGGGCGCACCTTCAGCAAATTGACTTGTGGTCCCAACGATGTAACCAGGTAATACGGTAGCGTAACCTGCAAACCCCGAAGAATCGGGGATGTTTAGTTGAGCGAAGAGAGGGTTTGCAAAGAACCAAATTCCGACACTCAGCAAGGTTGAAATGCAGCACTTTTTAATCATAGTTTATTATGAAATTTGATTCTATCTCGTACAAACTATAATGAAGAACAGTTAATCGTTCTAAGATTTTAATAAAAAGGCAGTACTGCGGAGTACTGCCTTTCTGTTTTTAGTTGTTGAGTGCTTTAATGACTCTGTGTAACCATGTCATCTATTTGTTTTTGAACTTTCTCCAAGCTCCAGTCTCCTGGTTTTTGACTTGGAGGAAACTCAACAAATGTTTGGAGGAAATTCAAGGCATATCCTTGCATTGGCCCTAAAATGTAAGCTCTATCTATATACCAATCGTAGTAGGTATTGGAACCTTTCAGCGCTTTTTCAAAAGGATCACGACGCAAATTGAATAGGTATGGGGCACGCAAAGTGATGAAAGGCTCTAACCATATCTGAAGCTGACGCTCTCTGTTTACCAAGAACATGGCTTTCCAATCACCGTATCTCAACGCGGCAACTTCGCCTCCATCGGTGACATAAATAAATCCTTTTCGCGGTGATTCTTCCTCTTTACCCATAAGGTAGTCACTCAAGTCAACTCCATCAATGTAGTTTTTGTACTCGCGGCCATTTAGGGTTGTACCTTCTCTTAATTTTTCCGCAATGTCATCTTCACCGGCAATGGCAGCGAAGGTTGGTAGCCAATCTTCATGAGCGGCTAAACCATTGAGCGTTTTGCCAGCTTCGAATTTCTCCGGCCAACGAATAAAGGCGGGAACTCGGAATGCTCCTTCCCAGCTACTGTTTTTCTCTCCATGGAATGGAGTAGTACCTGCATCAGGCCATGTGTTGTAGTGAACACCATTATCTGTAGAGTAGAATACGATGGTATTATCCGCAATTCCCAATTCATCCAAGTAATCGAGTAGCTGACCAACGTGCATGTCATGCTCGATCATACCATCGGTATATTCATCATTTCCAGGGTGACGACGATCCTCTTTTACGTGGGTTCTGAAGTGCATCCGTGTTCCGTTCCACCAAGTGAAGAAAGGTTGATCGTCGTCCACTTGTTTCTTGATGAATTCCTTGGCAGCGGCCAAAGTCTCATCATCTACTGTTTCCATTCTCTTTTTGGTCAGAGCCCCGGTATCTTCAATTTTTTGACCTCCCTTGCCGTCTGCCCAGCTGTGAATCACTCCTCGAGGTCCAAAGTTCTCGGCAAAAGTCTTTCCATTTGCCATAACCATGTCGGCGGGGTAGTCTTCGTTTTCTGGCTCCTCTTCTGCATTCAGGTGGTAGAGATTTCCGAAAAACTCATCCCATCCGTGCATGGTAGGAAGGTGTTCGTCTCTGTCGCCTTGGTGATTCTTTCCGAATTGACCTGTCGCGTAACCCAATTCTTTCATTACAGCTGCGATAGTCGCATCGGAAGCCTGCCAACCTTCAGGTGCTCCAGGCATTCCTACCTTGGTCATTCCGGTTCTAACGGGTACATTTCCAGCGAGAAAGGCTGCTCTACCAGCAGTGCAACTTTGTTGGCCGTAATAGTCAGTAAATGATATTCCTTCTTTAGCAATACGATCAATGTTGGGAGTTTGAAAGCCCATCATACCGTGGTTGTTGTGACTGATATTCCAGTATCCTATATCGTCTCCCCAAATAACGAGGATGTTTGGTTTCTCATTCTTTTGCCCGAACATCAGCATGGGTGTGATAGCGAGGCAAAAGATTAACAGTAGTCTTCTATTCATGTTGTGATTTGGTTAAATTGTTTCTCACAAAATAGAATTAGCTGGGAAGAATACAATGAATGAAGCCTGAAATAAGTAAAACAAAATGCTTTACTTTAAACTATGTCCCGCTTCAAATACAGATTCACCCTCCATCAGATCTATGCTCATTATGCTCGAACGGGAACTCTTAAATGGCGTGATCTCGCGAAGGTTGGAAGAGTTTCTTCCCGCACATTGAGCAAGTATTTTGAGAATACTCAGATGCTCGAAAAGGAACTTTGTGAATACCATTTGAAGAATCTGGAACACATCTATTCTCATAGCAATACCGGAAGTAAGAACAAAAATGATTTTCAGTTCAGAAGGGTATGGGCATTTGTTAAAAGACATAGGATCGTTTACCAATTCACCGATCAGGCATTCAAGAACAATTTGGACGAACGAGGCAAAGAGATCAAAACCGCCCATTTTGAAATGATTCGAAAGGCTATGCTGAAAGGGGGTGTAGAAGAGGATAGGGCAGATCCCGAGTTGGCCTTTAACTTCTTCTTGACCGAATTACCCAATAATGAAAAGGGACAGGCCATGTTCTTTCACTTCATGAAGTTCTTTGCTAAACCAACTCAAGAAGTAGTTTCTTAAACTCTATTGCTTAGGATTTGGGCTTGATTCCTGATTAATCGAAAAAGAAGCCTTCCACCTACGGATAATCCAACTATATTCGATTCTTCGAAAGAATTGAAAATGAATGTTCAGAACTTCATCAAACTTCTAAGCTGTCTCGCTCTTGTGGCGGTAGTTCTTATCTCATGTGAGCCCGCAAACAGACCTGCAGTTGAGCCTGAGTCCGCAGAAGTCGATCCACTTCCATCTTGGCAAGATGAAGCGGCAAAAAGGCGGATCATTGAATTTGTTGAGCACGTTACGGATTCAGCGCAATCAACCTTTGTGTCTGCAGAAGACCGAATTGCGGTGTTCGACAACGACGGTACTTTATGGTCGGAACAACCGCTGTATTTCCAGCTGTTTTTTGCGATTGACCGGGTTAAAGAAATGGCTGCCGATCATCCTGAGTGGCGAGATCAACAACCGATGAAGGCAGTGCTCGAAAATGATATGGAGACCTTGAAAAAAGGTGGGGGAAGAGCCATTTTGGATTTGGTGATGGCTACGCATGCAGGTGTGAGTGAAGATGAATTTGGTGAAGCAGCAAGGCAATGGGCCGATACTGCCAGACACCCCCAAACGGGAATACGATACATCGATATGGTCTATGCTCCCATGCTCGAATTGCTGGATTACTTGGAGGAGAATGGTTTTAAGAACTACATCGTCAGTGGAGGAGGAGTTTCTTTCATGCGCGCTTGGGCTCCCGGTGTTTATGGAATTCCAACCGAACGAATCTTGGGAAGTACCTTGAAGACTTCCGTTACCTACAGCGATAGCGGTGTTGCCATTATGCGAACGACAGAAATTGACTTTGTTGACGATAAAGAGGGTAAACCCGAAAACATCAATCGTGTGATTGGTAAAGTTCCGGTAATAGCTTTTGGGAACTCTGATGGTGATTTGGCCATGCTGAAGTATGCCGCTTCGGGCGAAGGACCAAGATTGGCAGCATACATTCACCATACGGATGCAACCCGAGAATATGCCTACGACCGCGAAGGCCATATCGGGGTATTAAATGAAGGATTGGATGAAGCCAAGGAAAAAGGTTGGTTGATCGTTGATATGGCAAATGATTGGAAAAGTATTTATCCTGAATAATGAGGTTTTTAATTGTAATAGTTGCTCTGGCTTTAACAGCTTGCTCCTCTCCTGAAGTAAGGGATGTAGCGAGTCGTGACTCAGGAGCTTCAGCGGAAAAAACACCCTCGGTCCAAATCTCCACGGAGGGAATGGTCTTAATTGAAGGTGGTTCTTACACCATGGGAAGCACGGATGATTACGCCGAGAAACACGAAGGCCCTGAAGTAGTCGTGGAGATTTCAGGGTTTTACATGGATACAACAGAAGTGACCAATGCTCAATACGCGGCATTTGTTGAAGCCACGGGCTACATTACCGTTGCCGAACGCGACGTGGATTGGGAGCAACTCAAACAAGAATTGCCCCCGGGAACTCCAAAACCGGCGGATAGCCTAATGGCTGCGGGAAGTTTGGTTTTCACCCCACCTCCCGGAAGGGTGCCACTTGACAATATCAACCAATGGTGGATGTGGGTAGTTGGAGCCGATTGGCGTCACCCGTTAGGCCCTGATAGTAACATCGAAGGCAAAGACAATCATCCCGTCGTTCATATAGCCTATGAAGACGCCATTGCCTATTGCGAATGGGTAGGCAAGAGATTACCCACCGAAGCCGAGTGGGAATATGCTGCCAGGGGAAATACGGAAGGAGAGCAGTTTCAATGGGGAGAGGAGTTAACCCCCGATGGAAAATACCTGGCCAATTTTTTTCAAGGAAACTTCCCGTACGATAATAGTGCAGCGGACGGATTTGAACGGACCGCTCCAATCGGAACGTTCCCACCCAACGACTATGGACTTTACGATATGATCGGTAATGTTTGGGAATGGACGTCAGATTATTATCGCCCGGATACCAAAAAGGATTATGTAGCAATGGGAGTACAAGGATGTAAAAACCCTACTGGTCCTTCGAGTAGTTTTGATCCAAATGATCCTTATGCCACTGAAAAAAGAGTAGTAAAAGGAGGGTCTTTTTTGTGTAGTGAACAGTATTGTTCTAACTATAGACCTACATCGAGGATGGCGACGAGTTTTGATTCAGGTCAAAGCCATGTAGGATTTCGATGTGTAATTAGTGAGGAATGAAGAATCGAATATTTAGCTTCTTGTTGTTGTGTTTTTTTGGTGGACTAGTTAGTGCTCAAGAAGCTGGAGAGAAAGAAGATCCTGAATTCTTCAAACGGAGTCGTGTAACTGTATTATTGAGTCATACTGTCATCAATACAGCTTTGCTCGATGAAGAGAATTTGAAAGTTTTTCCTTCATACGGTTTCAACTATGACTATTGGTTTAATGAGAAGTTTGCCATTGGTTTACACAACGATTTAATCGGAGAGTCCTTCGCTATCCGAAGATCAGATAACGGCGTTGCCCTGGAGAGAGATATCCCATTCACGACTCTATTGGTTGCCATCTACAAATTGGATTTCGGTCTGGCTCCCCTCGTTGGATTAGGTGCTGAATTGGAGAGAAACGAGACCTTATTCGTTTGTCACTTAGGACTGGAATACGGTGTTGAATTTGCCGAAGTCTGGGAAGTTGGAGCCAACCTTACTTATGACTTTAAACTAGAAGCTTATAATTCATTGGCCTATGGTTTCTCCTTATCTAGAAGGTTTTAGGGGTAATTTATTTCTTCGTTCACCGGCTTTTTTATATTTGACCACCAATCTTAACCGATATGAAGAAGACAGGAATTTTCTATCTCTTTCTATTTAGTTCGCTATTCACTTTTAGCCAGAAAGATTCTTTGATTTTTGATCAGGGCAATGTGGTTGCAGGAGAAGTAAAAGACCTTTCACGCGGAATCATTACAATCGAAACAGACTACAGTGATTCTGATTTTAAGATTGAATGGGAAAAAGTACTGGAGTTTCATAGTACTCAACTTTACACAGTTTCACTTCTTGATAGAACACTTCTCACCAATGCCACTATTGAAACCTCAGGTCCGGGAAGATTTAGGATCAAAGGAGATGAAGGTGAACGGGAGGTAACCGTCGATGATATCGTTTACTTCAGACAATTGGATAGCTCTTTTTGGAGCAAGATGAGTGCCTCTGTTGATTTAGGATTCAGTGTAACCAAAGCAAGTAATTTGAGGCAGTACAATGCATCCGCCTTCTTGGGTTACAAAACAGAAAAATGGACCCTGACAGGAACCTACAAGCAAGTGAGATCGACCCAGGATGACGTTGATCCCATACGTCGTACAGATGGAACAGTGGCAGGAGATTACCTGTTGGGTAAAGGACTTTATGTAGGGACTTCCCTCAGCTTCTTGGCAAATACGGAGCAGTTACTCGACTTACGAACTACAGGAGTGGTCGGAGCCGGTTATTATCCGATAAGAAACAACAATATGTATTGGAGCACATTCTTGGGTGTTGCGATCAACGTCGAGAATTTCACGGAAAATCCGGAGCAGCTTGAATCTTCCGACAGAGAGAGTTATGAAGGTGTGATCGGTACCGAGTTGAATATGTATGATGTTGGAGATCTTAACCTATTTACGAACATATATTGGTTTCCAAGTTTCACAGAAGAGGGACGTAATCGTATTGATTATCGTTTTGACGTTTCTTACGACCTACCGCTTGATTTCTACGTAAAAGCGGGTTTGACAGTCAACTACGATAGCGATCCTGCCCCCGGTGCTTCAGACACTGACTATGTGATCCTCACCGGTTTCGGATGGGAACTTTAATCTATGCAGTAAATTTTAGCTTATCGAAACAATAAAAAATGAGAATTAACTACTCTAAAACTAATCTCTTATTGCTTGTCATTTTTGCAGCAATGGCATCTTGCAACCCACCTGGGAATGAAGAATCATCTGACTCAAAATCGAGTGATGGCTTCAATGGAAAAATTGCACTCGATGTGAGAGACTCTAAGCCTGACTGGGAAGCATACACCCCCAAAAGAGCTCCAGAAGATGCTCCGAATATTTTGTTCGTTTTATACGACGACACGGGATTGGGCGCATGGTCTCCCTACGGTGGAAGAGTGAATATGCCAACGATGGATCGATTGGCGTCCAATGGCTTGACTTACACTCAATGGCATACCACAGCTTTATGCTCTCCCACTCGTTCTACTATTTTGACAGGAAGAAACCACCACCTCAATGGGATGGCTGCCATCACCGAAACCGCCGATGGTTTTCCTGGTGCAAACGGTAGAGTACCCGATGACTGTGCACCATTTGCGGAAATTCTAAGGAATAATGGATGGAGTACTTTCTGGCTAGGGAAAAATCATAATGTTCCTGAGACAGATGTTGCTCCAGGTGGAAGCCGTGCATCTTGGCCTCTGGGAATCGGATTTGATCGCTTCTATGGATTCATTGGGGGTGAAACCAACAATTGGTACCCGGATCTCGTGGAAGACAATCACTTTATCGAGCCGCCTGCCACTCCTGAAGAAGGATACCATCTTTCGAAAGATCTTGCCGATCAGGCCATCACTATGTTGCGTGACCAAAATTCTTCAAATCCTTCCAAGCCGTGGTACATGTGGTTTTGTCCAGGGGCCAATCATGCTCCTCACCATTCACCGAAGGAATACGTCGATAAATACAAAGGGAAATTTGATGATGGCTACGATGCCTACCGGGATTGGGTAACCGATCGTATGATAGAGAAAGGGATTCTGCCTGAAGGGACTGAAAACACGCAAATGAATCCTATGCCGGACGAGATGGCTAACCCTGCCGATTTTGTTCGTCCATGGGATTCTCTTAGTGAGGATGAAAAAACCTTGTTCGCTCGAATGGCTGAAGTTTATGCTGGCTTTTCAGAATACACCGATGCTCAGGTCGGACGAATTATCGATTATTTGGAAGAAACTGGCCAGCTTGAAAATACCATTGTTCTCTATGCTGCTGATAACGGAGCTTCGGGTGAAGGAAGTCCGAATGGCTCGGTAAATGAGAACAAGTTTTTCAATGGTTATCCCGACGAGCTTGCTGAAAACATGAAGTACCTTGAGGTATTGGGCGGACCTGATACATACAACCACTTCCCAACGGGTTGGGCGTCTGCTTTTTCAGCTCCTTTTAAAATGTTCAAGCGCTACTCTCAATTCGCGGGCGGTACCAATGATCCTTTAGTGATCTCCTGGCCGAAGGGAATCAAGGCAAAAGGAGAAATCCGACACCAGTTTCATCATTCGGTGGATATTGTACCTACGCTTTTAGAAGTGTGCGGTATCGAAATGCCTGAAGTTTATAACGGTGTGGAGCAAACACCACTATCTGGAGTATCAATGGCGTATACTTTCGAGGCTGAGCCTGAGGCGCCGACCCAGAAAGACGTTCAGTATTTCTGCATGTTGGGAACCAGAGGTATCTGGAAGGACGGATGGAAAGCAGTGGCTATACATGCGCCACTTACAGGAAAGGGTGACTTCGAAAATGATGTTTGGGAGCTCTATCATGTTGAAGAAGACAGGTCTGAGTCGAAAAATTTGGCTGAAGAGTATCCCGATAAACTGGAAGAATTGAAGCAAGCCTGGTTTGACGAAGCGGAGAAAAATAAGGTGCTACCGCTGGATGATCGGAGTGCGGCTGAGATTTTGACGATTGAGCGACCAGCAGAAGAAGCTCCACGTGATCGATACGTTTACTATCCTCACACATCACCAGTGCCAGAAGCAGTTGCTGTCAATATCCGTGGAAGAAACTACAAGATCCTGGCAAATGTTGAAATCACAGACGCCGATGCTTCAGGTGTTTTATTTGCCCATGGATCGCGCTTCGGTGGACATAGTTTGTTTATCAAAGACAAGAAGCTTCACTACGTCTATAACTTCCTCGGAATAAAACCTGAACAAACTTTCGTTTCGAACCAAACACTCAAACCGGGTAAGTATACCCTCGGAATGGAGTTTATTCGCGAAAGTACAGGTGAGTACGGAGAGTCTATTGGAAGCATGAAGCTTTACATAAATGAAGAGGCTGTAGCAGAAGGACCAATGAAAACTCAGCCTGCCAAATTTACTCTATCAGGAGATGGTCTCTGTGTTGGGTACGATAGTGGAGATGCGGTTTCAGAGCTCTACGAATCACCTGGAGAGTTTGAAGGAGGTATTATCCAAGGAGTTGGAGTGACAGTAGAGGGAACGCCTTACATTGACCTTGAAGCAGAGGCGAAACGCCTCTTGATGACCCAATAAATTGCATGCGAAACCAGTCTAATCTTAATAGTATGAAAAAAGCAGTTTTATCGCTCGTTGCCCTTTTTATGGGGTGCATGGCCTTCGCTCAGCAAGGAGAGTTAGATGAAAAATGGGCCAACTACATGGTCGAAACCGAAAGAAGGGTAATTTTCGATCAGGCCATGAACTTGGAATCTCCCAAAAAGGAAGCCTTCTGGAATCTATACGATCAGTACGAGGTGGAATTGGAAGGAATCAGAAAAAGCTACATGAGAGACTTGAAAAAGTACGCCGACATGTACGAGACGCTTACGGGGGAGCAAGCGAATGAGTTAGTTGCAGCTAGCCACAAGCGTCAAATGAATCGAATCAAACTTCAGAAGAAGTACCACGCGCAAATCGCGAAACTAGTCGATGCTAAAACCGCCGCTCGTTTCGTGCAATTGGATGATGCGGTAAGCATGATGTACCGATTGAGCATTATGGATGAAATTCCGTTTGTAGGAGATATGTAATTAAATCTCGAATAACAGGAAAAGGGCGGTAACCAATGGTTGTCGCCCTTTTTTTATCCTTTATCAGACATGAGTTTCCAAGCTTCCTTAAGCGGTAAATCGTATAATTTTTTTCCAGGTGTTTGTCCCATTCTGATCGCCAAAAGCCATTCTTTTTGGGTAGGACTCAGAAGAGCTTCGGGATTCAGTCCATCAGCCAAAACGGAATTGATTTTGGTTCGTTGGAGTTGACTCAACGGCAAATAACGGTAATCACTTTTCTTTAGGTAATACTGCGGGTCTTTATCCTGGCGAAAATCTCCTTTGTCACTCGTTGCGGTGCAGTTCCCTTTTTGAGCAATCGCATCCAATTCATCTTTTGAGATCAAAGCAGGATTGTAAGTGACCTTCACCACCTCGCTCCCTCCGCTAAAACCGGGCTCAGTTGCTACGATCCCATTTGTCGCTCCCAGGTGGCCTTCTCCACTCCAAAAACAAAACATTCGGTAATAGGCCGTTTCCGTAATTCCTGCATTGAGTTCTTGCCCGAGTAGAGCAAAATATGGAGCCGTTTTAACTCCTTTTCTCTTGAGAACACTTTGCATGGTTTGATACAATCCTTTCGCTGAATAGTCACTGGCCAATCGCTCAGTTAGGTTTTTTCCTTCTTGGTCTACGATGCGAACCACAGGATTATTCCAACTCGGTTCTCCGTATTTTTTCAATATGCGGCCGTCTTCTCCTCCCTTGTTGTTGTAAATAGCCAGTGGCACAAAATACTCTTCAATGGCTTCAACCATCAGGGGATGACTCAAGACATTGTGACCGTAATTTCTGCAGGTGCTACAACCGGGAACTTCCTGGAAGAGAATGAGAATGGGCTTATTGGTTTCTTCACTTTTGGTCAAAGCCAAATCGTAATCTCGAAGCCAGTCCACGATTCCCAATTCTTCGGGATTTTCTGAAAATCCGCTGAAAGAAAATAGCAGGGCGAGGGTGATCAAGACGGTTCTCATAATTCGAAATTTACGTTAATCATAAAACGTAAAATGATCACAGGGCTTGTGTCGGGAAAACGACAAGGGTTCATAATCCGATCAAAACGGAATTAATTATTGCTTTGTGATTGGGTCCTGAATTTCTCAATAAAGTCAGCCGAAACGTAATAAATATTGAGTTGTCCATTATCAGCCGAGGCATGTTTGTTTCTCAAGGATGAAACGGATTCATTGGGTTCGGCTAAATAGGGATCGAGAATGCGGGTACTGGCAAAAATGAAATACTTGCCGTCACGTGTGACATAAGGACACATTTCATGGCTGGAGGAATTATAGGGTTCTCCCAAATTTTGAGGTTCTGTCCACTCGCCGTCGATATTGAAACTAATGTAGTGATCTCCCCGGCCGAGTGTGTTGTTGTACCCACGGAAGATGAGGTAATCTTCATCGGAAGATATGAAAGGATCACCCTCACCATTTTCGGTATTGAGAATTTCAGGTAGGGCTTCAACTTCATATTCTGAATCAATCGGAGTTGCACGATACAAATCACCTGTATCCCAGCTATTGAAATAGATAATGCCCTCATTTGTGACGGAGCTGAAGTAGTTGGCTTGATCGCCTAAATCAACATATTTGGGTTTACTCCAACCCGCTTCTTCTCTTTCAACATACCAAATACCCGTTCTACCTGAATCCACCGATCCGGGAGCAGGTCTCTCGGAACTAAAGTATAGTCTTGAACCATCCGGTGAGAACAGGGGGTCGTACTCAGAGTATTCACCTGAAAAGGATGCAACTCTCGGCTCAGACCATGTTCCCGATGAATCCATTTTGGTCTGGGAAATGTATCCTTGTATTGGAGTATTAGTCGTGAAAAAGAACTCCTTCCCATCGGGTGAAAATGTTCCGTTATACTCATCCAATGAGCTTCCCAGTAAATCGGGTGACAGAAGCAGCGGTCGATCTATGGGGGACATTCCCATAAAAGCGCCCAAGGTTTTGGGCGCCGTACTCTCTGGCATTGATTTAGGTTCTTGGTTTCCCGTTGAACAAGAAAAGAGCAGGGTAGAACAGAGAAAAATGCAAATGACTCTCATGGTCGCAATGGTTTAGATCATTGAAAGATAACGGATAGGATCAGAACATATTTCAAAAAAAAAGACCACTGATTTCTTTCAGTGGTCTCTTTTGGATGTTGAAGAAAACTCTTCTTAATTCGCTACTACCATTTTCTTAGAAGAGACAAACTCGCCATTGACAAATAGAGAATATAGGTAAGTACCTGGAGCCATTCCTTGCGTATGGAACTGAACTTGATTAGCTCCTTTTTGAACACCAAGTTGAATGTCATCTAATGGTCTTCCTTCCATGTTAGTTACACGAATCATGGCATTAGCAGTATTTTCAGGAAGGTAATACTGAATGATGGTGCTTTCACTAAAGGGGTTAGGTATGTTTTGGCCTAGCTCTGCTTTATCAGTGGGAGTAGTTTGAGATTCGTTTGAGCCTGCGCTTTGAGAGGTAAAGCAGCAGGTTTGAAGATCTTGTTCAAAATTCTCTATGCGGTTCAAAACATCCTCAAGTTTCTCTTCCAAAGTTTCATTTTCTTCGGAGAGCTCATCGATAATACCTTGTTGCTCTTGGATAGCTTTGGTTAAAACGGGAATCAGGTCATCGTAAAATACTCCCATTCTTTCGGCTTCTTCAAAGGTAATTTCACCTGTTTCACGATTTTCAACTCTTTCTTTGGTAACAACCACTTCCGGAACTACTTCATACAAATCCTGAGCCACAAATCCGAGTTTGGTCCCAACGTTCATATTGTCTTCTTTCCACTCGTAGGAGACAGGTTTAAGCGTCATTAACGTTTCCAGTCCATAATCAATTTCTTTGATGTTTTTCTTCTCTCGGGCATCAGACGTATTAATTGTCCCATTTGATGAGTAGATAGTTGACCAACGATTCGACGCACCACCAAGAATTTTGTTCGCGTCATCCGCAGGTGCAAAATAGCCTTCCCAAAATAGAAAGTCGACATTTCCGGTAGTACCTCTTTGGACCACAAAATCTCCTACAAATCCACCATTATCGCCACCAAAAGTTTCACCAAACCTCCATTCATTCGATACATAAAAGTTGTCTCTGTCTTCTGCAATGAAAGCCCTTTCGTCACCATCTTTTGAAACAGTTACTTCACCTGTAACCTCAAGATCATCGGTGATTTCTACATCGCCATTAAAATAGCCCGCCTTCAGAACCCCTGAATCATTCCGGTACGCCAAAGCACCAAAGGTTCCGTTACCGAGGGTTGATATTCGACCTAAAATCGCGGCTGAGTTGGCGTAATCCAATGCGGACTGACCGTAGACTGCTGCCGAATAGGAGTTCCCCCAATCATTCACACAGTTTATCGCCGCGTCTGGATCTTGCCATGAAGTTAAGGGCCCGGCATTTTCTATTAATCCTTGGCGATAAACGGAAATGACTCCTCGATTCTCTTGTGCAAGATTCGATAGATCCGAAACCTGTAGTCTCGATTCACCAATAAAACTAGGTGCAGTATTCCCAACTTCTAATGAGTTGCCGTCATGCCTAAGGGTTGATGAGTTCACATCCCAAGAAGTACCGTTGTAGAAAGGGACCGAATTCTCCGTGCCATTCGGCAAAAGGCCTTGTGGGCCTTGTATACCTTGTGGTCCCTCTGGACCGACTGGTCCTGCAGGTCCTATTGGCCCTTCCGGTCCCGGAGTTCCCTCGGTCAAAGATTCCCAAGATGAACCGTCGTATCCCTCAAAATCGGACCCTGTCCAGCGTATGGCTCCTGCATTATTAGGACCGTCATTTCCTATTTGTAAGTTTCCGTCAACCCAGGCACTCCCGTTATTGAAATTCATTGCGAATATTGGGTTGGCGGAAGCATCTAAAAACTGGATTTCCGAATTAGTGGCAAAGAGCCCAATATTGGCCGCTACCGAAGAGCGAAATGCGTATCGATTTGGACCCACTAAAAAATCAGAACCATTGGCAAATTGTAGGTTGGTTTTCATATTTCCATTGTTCGCATCGAAGGCAAAAATGGAATTGGCCAGATTATTTCTGAATTCATATTGAATATCAGTTGAATTAAAGAATAGTCCGTAGTTGGGTACTAGGGTGTATTGAAAGGCATACTGATTGGGCCCGATGTTGATGGTTTGGGCATTAGAAGAGGTTAGGCCAATTAAAAGACCTGCAAGCGCCAAAAGCGCTGACTTTATCAATTTCATAGTTATTTTGATTGGTTAAAGCCCGGAAGATAGAAAAACCGTGATGAAGATTCCAGTCTATTTTTTTTCAATAAAAAAACCCCCGCATGAATTGCGAGGGTTTGAAAGAATATCAGTCCTGGTAATTATTTGGCTATCACCATCTTTTTGGTTGAGATGAATTCACCATTGACAAAAAGTGAATAGAGATAAGTCCCTGTGGCAAGGCCTTGGGTATGGAATTCTACTTGGTTGGTTCCTTTTTGAACGCCCAACTGAATGTCTTCAACAGGTCTTCCTTCCATGTTAGTTACCCGAATCATTCCATTCGTGGTGTTCTCAGGAAGGTAGTACTGAATGATTGTGCTTTCAGTAAAAGGGTTAGGGATGTTCTGACCGAGCTCAGCTCTGTCTGTTGCGGCTTCATTAGAACCGCTGATATTGCTACTCTGCGAGCTAAAGCAGCAGGTCTGAAGGTCTTGCTCGAAGTTGGCCATCCGATTTAGTACATCGTCAAGCTTGTCTTGAAGTTCTTCATTCTTATTATGAAGCTCTTTATTTTCTTCAGTAAGCTCCTCAATGCTTCCTTGCTGTTCCTGGATCGCTTTAGTCAAGACAGGGATTAGATCTTGGTAAAACACACCCATTCTTTCAGACTCTTCAATCGTGATTTCTCCTGTTTCCCGATTTTCAACGGGTTCTGTTGTCACCACAACTTCAGGTACCACTTCAAGTAATTCTTGGGCAATGAATCCAAGCTTTGTTCCACGCTGATTTTGATCAACTTTCCATTCATAGCTAACGGGACGCAGATTCATCAACGTTTCTAATCCGTAGTCGAGATCTTCAATATTTTTTTTATCGCGCAGATCTGAGGTTATGATAATACCGTTCGTAGCATATACATCATCCCAGCGCCATGAAAGACCGCCCAGGTCTTTTTGATTATCTGTCCCAGGTCGGAAATAGCTACTCCAAACGATATAGTCCACATCTCCTGTTGAATTGTTTCTGAAGATAAAATCGCCAAATGCAGCACCATCTCCTCCTGCCGTTTCACCAAATTCCCATGAACCTCCTCGGTAGTAGTTGTCGAATCCCTCCGCATTAAATGAAATTTCATCGGCGTCTTTCTGAATGGTGATTTCTCCGGAGACATCTACATCTCCTTCGATATCAGCGCCTCCATCCAAATCCGCCAGTCCACTAATAACCGCATTTCCAGAGATGTCGAAATCTCCATTTTGATTCATCGTGAAACGAGTAATATAGGAACCACTCCCAGAGGTCCGAGAGCGGAATAAGAGATCCGCACCTGCACCCGCTGTTGATATCCTCCATCTGTTTCCCGTTCCCGGAAATCCTATATGGAAAGCCCCAAGACTCGAATTGAGATATGCGTCGCCATTCATTTGAAAATCAAAACCAGGTTCTACATCAGAACCACCAACTGCAGTAGGGCTGGTTCTGAACGCCACACCTCCTGAGGTGTCCCATGAAGTGTCTCCTGCCGGTCCCTGAGGCCCTTGAGGTCCTTGTGGTCCTTGTGGTCCCTGGGGTCCGGCAACTCCATTTGGTCCTTGAGGTCCTGTTGGGCCTGCCGGCCCTTGTGGTCCCTGAGGTCCTTCGGGTCCTTCTGGTCCGGGAGTTCCTTCAGTCAGCGATTCCCAGGTTGAACCATCGTAACCTTGGAAATCAGTCCCATTCCACCGGATGGCTCCAGCAGCATTAGGACCGTTATTACCTACACGGAGACTTCCCGTTACTCTGGCACTCCCGTTGTTGAAATTCATCGCGAATATTGGATCTGCCGATGCATCAAGGAACTGAATCTCAGAATTGGTGGCAAAGAGCCCGATATTTGACGATACCGAAGAACGGAAGGCATAACGGTTAGGTCCAACGAGAAAATCAGAGCCACTTTCGAATTCTAAATTAGTAGTGAAATTTCCCGTATTGGCATTTATACCAAAAATGGAAGCTGCCAAATTGTTTCGGAATTCATACTGTACGTCAGTGGCATTAAAGAAAAGTCCGTAATTGGGTTGTAACGTGTACTGAAATGCGTATTGGTCTGGCCCAATGTTAATGGTTTGGGCAATTGCTGAATTTAGGCCAATAAAAAGCCCAAGAAGCCCCAGAAGGGCCGAAATCCTTTTTTTCATAAGATTGGTTGTTAATTGGTTATTGGCCAGAAGGTAGCAACTTTGACTGGAAATCTTTAGCTTTTCCTGACTATTTTGATGAAATGAATTTGGCGGGACAATAAAGCGTAAGGATTGATATTCTCCCTGGATCAAGTGGTTTGAACAATTCCTATATTGCCTAATCACCGCAACTTTATGGAAGAAATTCTCGACGTCGATAATCATCCCTTTCGGAAATACAGGAAAAGAATAGGCTTTTCATTTAATCTGATACAGCGCTTGGTATCGTGGTTTCTGTTTTTGTCTTCGCTATTGGTGATTTTTGGTGCTCCATGGTTGGGAATTCCACTTACCCTACTTTTCCTTTATGGAGCCACGGGATCTTACGGCATGCAAATCCAAGCGGATAAGGACCGATTTCGTGAATACCAAAGTCTGGCTGGGATCAGATGGGGGAAATGGAAATCGCTGAAAGAATATCCCGATGTGGCCATCTTAACCGAAAACAAAGGTTATGCAGTTTATAGCCAGTCAAACAGAAGAACGGCAGATACAGATCTGAGTTATGGAGTTTACCTACTTACACCGTCTCACCGCGTTCGCGTTGAGGTTTCCACTTTTAAGGAGAAACAGGAGGCAAAAAAGTTTGCGGAAGAATTGGCCATGGTGCTACTGAAAAAGTACACTGTTTACAATCCTCAAGTCAGCCAAAAGACCAGATCCAGAAGGAGGTAGCTACACCAAAAAAAAAGCCCACACTTTGGTACGGGCTTCTGTTTGAGGTTTTGATTACTCTATGGTAACCGACTTTGAGACTACTGTCTCTTTGACGAAATAGATGGTTTTTCCACCGAAATCATCACTTTCATAGCTGTATGCTGCCGCCTGAATAATTCCAGGACCTGAAGCCAAAGATGAAATTTCAGCCGCACTGAAAGTGCATGACGTTTCATTCCCCGCTAAGGTTTTCAGCACACCACTAATGTTGTAGATAATGCTATCCGCATCCGACACCGAACTGATCATGATCTTGTAGTCTTGTGAGGTATCCACCATGTCAGCACCTCCGATATTTCCTACATCGGGAAATGGAAAACCCGGAGATGCCATGATCGCAGGAAATCCATTGTCACCTGACACTTCCCAATCAGTTCCTCCGTTGAAGTTGATTCCGGTAGGTTCTGAAATTGTAGGAATATAGGTGTAGGAGTTATTTGCATTTCGGGTTAGTTGACTTGAATTCAACGTTACCGTTCCCACATTTACAAACCCATCATTCGCGTCAAAAAAGACACCTACGCCTGTTCCGATAACAATATCAATCGTGCCGCCTATAGGTAATTCTTGGGTGGTTTTTGTGTCAACGGCAATCAGAGCCCCATCGGCCATTGGCAAATTGGGAACATTGTCTACCTCCGTACTTTGCTCTTGAGGAGCAGGTTCTTCTTCATCTTCATCGTCGTCACAAGAAGTGAAAAACACTCCCGAGGCGATGAATAGTAAACTGAGAAAATAGATTCGAGCTTTCATAATAGTTGATTTTAGGTTCGAAGTCAAAGGTATTTCCTCAAGCTACGCCTGTCATTAGGGCGTTTGCACCATTTTGATAGGGTAAATACCCTAAATGCCCATTATTCGTTAAGTGCAGTATGATTTGGAGTAGTCTCTGGAAGTGGGGGCATGATTATTATGTAATCGTGGGAACGGATGAGCTTTTTAATCTGCGTGTTCAATTTTCGCTCACGATTAATCCAAAGCTTTTTAATCGGTCTCAGGTCAATTAGTTGCCACTCTACCATATCTCCCTGAGCCAAGATTGGTGTCATGTTCTCCACCCATTCACTTTCATAAGTAAGGTTATCGCCAACCTCTCCGGTCTCCATATCCAGGTAATATCTCGTGGCAAACCCAACATGAACTGAATGGCTGCCATTTATGGTTGCTAATTCGTATAACATATTGCCTATTTCAAAGTCTGCATTTCCCGTGAAACCTCGGCCCGTGTGCATTCCCCCCATCTTCACAAATACTTTCGGCATGCGCTCATTAGCTTGATTGTAATAGTCCAAAAAGTGCCGCTTCATCATATCGGTTCTTGCTTCGAGATTCTCCAACAAGTCGTTGGTCCAGTTGTGGTAGATTTCGCAGCTCTCTATTATTTCTTGAGCAATATCAGGACAACAACGGCATTCGTTTTTGTTCATGCTCTTTAAAAAGTCCAGAACTGTCTCATCATTTAGTATCTGGTCATGAACTTCTATCTCTTCATTTTCGGCGTAGACTGCATAGAACTCTTTGATTTTTTCTCGTGCGATTTCGTACTGATTGCGGTATCTCTCGGGGAATTCATTTTGTTTCCAAAGTTCTTCTACCAAGAAGAGGTAGCCATAGATGAATTCTTGGTCTAGTCCCCATAAATCAAATTTTTCCTTCATCGCAACTTGGAGAAATTCAACATCCTCGATGCCGTCAAAAAACGGAATAGGGATATCCCCGGTAAGGGCAATCTGTTCATTGTAAAAAGTTCTGATGGATTCTTGAGGATTTTTCGATTTGACCAGTTCAGTTAGTTTAGCCGCTGACGTAGGACCAATCTCCACAGCGAAATGCTTATATCCCTCATCTGCCAATTTCGGAAGCAGTGCTTCAGTGAGATATGAAATTCCGGCTTCTCCGTGGTATTCGCCAAGCAGAAAGAACTGACTTCCATCTATAGCTTCTTGCAATTTGTCAAATCCCTGTCCCGAAAGCTTACCATCTTTCAAGGTGAAGGAATAGGTGTGTTTAGCAATGTCCTCTGCTGAAATAAGTTCTTGTGCTGCACAAAAACAAACCAAGAAGAGTGAACCAATAAAAAGGAGTGTTTTGATTTTCATGATGTGAGTTTTGATCGAATTTCCCCTTATCTCGAACCAGAATCAAAAAAGATGGACGAAGGCGGTTCCGGATAGTATCATTGGAATAACCAAGCACCAGCGGAACGTTCGTCCTGAGAAAATGCACTTTCGTCCATCATTTGGGTATTCGGTTTTCTCAGGTTCTATATTTGACGGGTGAACAAATCGCTCCATGTAGTAATTTGGATTGCTTTATTGCTTCTTTTTGAGGTGGAAGACCTCCTATACGGAGGGGTAGATTTGCACTTGTTTTTGCTTTCACTAACTCATGTGCTCGCCCTTGCGGCCAGTTTTTATACTTTCTATCCCCGAGTTTGGAAAGTGGTAGTTGGTCAAAAAAAATGGTGGTACCTTCTTCTATTCATTCCATTGGGAATCGCGGTATTCATTCTATCGCGATTGGTTTTGCAAGAAGTGGTTGTCAAGTGGATTACAGGGGTTGGAAATTACCGCGATCCATGGCAGTGGGGCTATGTTTGGGATAATATCTATCGACCCATGCCGATCATTCTCTTTTCTTGGGTGGCTTGGTTAATTAATCGTCAAAATCAACTAAAAGCTGACCAGGAAAGGTTAGCAACTGAGAAGACAAAGGCTGAATTGGCCTTTTTGAGAAGTCAGGTCAACCCACATTTTCTATTCAATTCCTTAGGTTTCATCCAGAGCAGGATTTTCAAGGCCGATCCCGAAGCGGCCGATATGGTATTGCAGCTATCTTCGATTCTTAGAAAATCCTTCGAACAGTCGGAAAACAAATCATCCACGATTCAATCCGAAATGGAGATGATAAATGACCTGACGGGTATCATGAAGAAGCGATTTCCCAATCGCATCCATCTCGATATTCGGATAGACGATCAAGTTTTAGGTCAAATGATTGAACCACTTATCTTGGTAGGTTTTGCCGAAAACATGTTTAAACACGGAGACCTTCGTCAACAGGATGAGCCAGGGCAAGTAATCATTAATTTGGATGGAGAGTACGTACTTATTTCATTCCGCAATAAAATTATGAAGGGGGAAGCACATGTTGGGTCAGGCATTGGATTAGAGAATACCCGAAAACGATTGGATCTGGTGTATGGAGATCAGTACACACTCGAATTTGGTGAAGAGAATGGTTACTTTAACCTACTATTGAAACTTCCATTCCATAGATGATTCGCGCCATTGCCATAGATGATGAGCCACATGCCTTAGATCTCATACGACTCTACGCGGAGAAGATAGATGGTCTTGACTTGGTCCTAACTACAAGCGACCCATGGGAAGCAAAGAAAGTATTGGATTCTGAATCGTTCGATCTCGTTTTTCTCGATATTCAGATGCCCGAACTGAGCGGCTTGCAATTGCTGGATTTAACTGATCAAAAGGTCAATGTAATCATCACCAGCGCTTATTCTGAGTATGCAATCGAAGGCTATCGCTATGCCGTAGCCGATTACTTGCTTAAACCTTTTTCATTCGAGCGCTTTCACGAAGCGGTAAAACGTGCGTTAATGGCTTCCGAAATAAGAAATGGAGAAGCGAAAGGTCATTATCTTATGCTTAAAGGGGATGCTAAGGGTAGCTTTCGTAAAATAGATGTTGCCGAACTCAAATTCGTGGAAGCCATGAGGAACTACGCGGCTTTTCACCTGGATTCAGAACGTATATTGGCCCTGATGACCTTGTCAGAAATAGAGGGTAAACTTCCCAATCGCTTTCAGCGTATTCATCGCTCGTTTATCGTTGACTTGGATAAAGTGGAGCGGATCGAAGGCAATACCCTCTACATCGGTGATAAGGATTTACCCGTTGGAAAGACGTATCGGAATGATGTCTTTAAGTCTCTGGGTTTATAGTCTGAAAACTGAATTCGATTTTCTTTGTTTTTATTAGAACGAAACTAATCTCATCATGAATTCAGAACGCCGTAATTTCCTTCGAGATATATCCTTAAGCTTGGGAACACTCGTGGCCTTACCCTTCGTATCTACTGCCCGAACGGTTCGAAGCGAGATAGCCTCCAGATTCAATTTAGATCCAATTATTCAAATCAGACCTTTAGGCTTTCAATGGGAAACTTTTGATCCCTTTTTGTTTTGTGCTCATCACGAAGACGATTACCCTGAGGGCAATGGCAGCATGGGACCCCAAGACTCTTTGGATGGCCGCGACTTGGGCGATGACTTCATCATCAAGGATGGGTACCGCATGTATCACGGGAAGAAGGTTCCCGGTTTTCCCGGACATCCTCATCGGGGTTTTGAAACCGTGACTATCGTGCGAAAAGGAATGGTTGATCACGCTGATTCTCTGGGAGCGGCGGGCCGATACGGAAACGGCGATACCCAATGGATGACAGCGGGTGGTGGTGTGCAACATTCAGAGATGTTTCCGCTACTCAAGCAAAATGAGGATAACCCACTAGAACTCTTTCAGGTATGGCTGAACCTTCCTGCAAAGAACAAGATGGTCGATCCGTATTTTAAGATGCTCTGGGCGGAAAATACCCCTCACTACCGAGAATCAGATGCAGAAGGTGATAAGACGCATATAGAAGTGATCGCAGGAAGAATAGGGGATAAAGTAGCACCTGCACCTCCGCCTGATTCTTGGGCCGCCGATCCTGCAAACGAGGTGGCTATTTGGAATATCAATATGGAACCCAATGCTTCTATAACTCTTCCTAGAACCTCGAAAGGTGTGAATAGAACTCTTTATTATTACGAAGGTCAAACATTGACTATTTCAGGTCGGAAAATTCCAAAGTATAATTTAGTTCGCGTCCATGCCGATAGAACCCTCAAACTCGATAACGGCGGTGATAGGGGAAAAATTCTGGTTCTTCAAGGCAAACCAATCGGCGAACCCGTGATGAAATACGGTCCGTTTGTCATGAACACCAAGGATGAAATTAAACAGGCATTCGAAGACTATCACCGCACCCAATTTGGCGGCTGGCCTTGGCCGAGGAGGGATATGGTCCACGGTACTTCGAAGGGTAGATTTGCCAGACATGCCGACGGCAAGACTGAAAATAAAGGCTGATTTCTCTCCCTGGTGTTCACCTCTGGCAAAAGTGTCGATGTATCAATAAACGATATAACCTCATGAAATTTGCCACTTTCATTTTTGCTTTCGCCTTTGGTTCGCTAACTGCTTGCAGCCATTCTGAAAATGCCAACAACAGCTCGGAATTTTCAAGTCAGTTTGCCTCTATGGCAGATCAGAATGGAACTACCGTTCACACAATTACCAATCCTCAGACAGGACAGGCGGTTTACCAGATTAGCCTGCCTTCTTCTTGGAAGCTAGATCAAAACCAGGGTTTGATTACAGGGCCAAATGGTTTGGAGATCAGGCAATTTCAAGGTGTTTCGAATATGTATGCCAATGACCCTTATACGCAGCAAAGTTATGCTGCGATGGGTAAGCAGATGTTGCCACCCATTGGTGCCCAGGGTGTGCTACAGCAAGATCTACAACAGAAAGCGCAACAGATGGGACTCACGTACCAAAGGGCCTTCGCAGTTCCTTCTCTTGCACAAAAGGATCGTGCCTATTCAGATCAGCTTGTTTCATATGGCAATCCTCAAAAACGTTTTGACGTGCTGGCAACCGAGTGGAAGTCAAACGATGGAAAACAAGTGATGATTTTAATCCATTACTATGAGCAGGCAAGCATGGGGATGTCTTTTTGGGGGTATCACTATAAAGCCCTATCAGCCTCTCCTGCTGACTATGAAGGGGCAAAAGCGCAATATATCCGTGGGTTGGAAGGAATCCGTCACAATCAGGCGGCCATCCAAGCTTACAACCAGCAAGAGAGTCAGACCTTACAACAAAGAGATGCAGCTTTCCAAAACAGAATGCGTTCAAACCAAGCAAATTTTGACGCTACTCAACGGGCATATACTGAAAGTCAGAATGCTATTAACCAGTCTCAAATGAGCATTTATCAATCTCAGTCCGAGAGTTTTAATCGTGGTAACCAGCAGATCACGAACGGCATTTACGAAGAGAACACCTTGTACAATCCAACAAACGGTGAATACTACCAAGTGCAAGATGGTTACAACAACTATTGGATGAATTCGGAAGGAGAATATATCGGTACGGATGATCAATTTTACAACCCCAATACCGATCCGAATATCAACAATACTGAGTGGCAACAAGGTCAAAATCCGAAATAAAATTGAACCAATCGCAACCATTAGACTCCCTCCAAAAGAGGGAGTTTTTTGTTTTTCTTTGAAACCATGAACAATGATTACTTATCCTTCAATCAGAAATCATGGGACTCTCGCGTTGATGCTCATTTCAACTCTGATTTTTACGACATGGAGTCTTTTCTGAAAGGAAACTCTTCATTAAAAGAGATTGAGACGGAGTTAATTGGCGATGTAAGAGGAAAATCGGTATTACATCTGCAATGTCATTTTGGACAGGATACCTTGTCCTTACAACGTTTGGGAGCGGAGTGCGTGGGGGTAGACCTTTCGGAAAAGGCCATTAACGCTGCCCGTAATCTTAACGACCAGCTTGGACTCAATGCTCGTTTTGTCAGCTGTGATGTTTATGATACTCCCAATCACCTCAATGAAAAGTTCGATATGGTTTTTACCACCTATGGAACAATTGGTTGGCTGCCTGATTTGAATCGATGGGCTCAAGTAATTGCCAATTTCTTGAAACCGGGAGGAAAGTTAGTTTTTGTTGAGTTCCATCCGGTTGTCTGGATGTTTGACGATGATTTCGAAGGCGTTAAGTATGCTTATTTAAAATCTGAACCCATCGTTGAAGAAGAGGAGGGTACCTATGCCGATCGCGAAGCTGCCGAAGTTGAAGGGAAAACTATTACCTGGAATCACGGGTTGAGTGAAGCGATTACGGCTCTATTAAATTCGGGACTGAGAATAGAAACCCTTCGTGAGTATAATTACTCCCCTTACGATTGTTTTCGTCACACGGAGGAATTCGAACCAGGTAAATTCAGGATCAAACACATGGGAGACAAGATCCCAATGGTATATTCAGTCGTGGCCGTAAAACACTAAAATTCAATTAATTCTTCGTTGTTTGATTGGGGAATCCTAAATTCGTTTAAAGAGGATTAACCAATCTCATCAATGCTAAGAAGTCGATTGCTCATAATCGGTTTGATCATAACTTCTTGTCTCGGCTTTCTGCGATGGCCGAATCACGAGGCTTTTCTTTTTGAAATAGAGTGGGAGATTCTTCAGAAGGCTAGTTCTGATTTGATGTCAATTCTTCACCCGATAACGGTTATACCGATGCTTGGGCAATTGATTCTCTTGGTCAACCTTTTTAAGAAAAACCCCTCAAAGGTTTTGACATACATAGGAATGGGCTGTATCTCGGTAATCATGATTATGGTGATGATCGTGGGTGTTCTGGGACCAGACTACCTCATGATTGGATCTACTTTGCCCTTTTTCCTTGTGGTTTTCAGGATACTCACCCTTAAAAGAAGAGCGAGAATTAACAAATTACAGCGTTCCTGATCAGGTTGATTGGCCTATTTTTGGTTGCTTACCGTGTTTAGTTTTAACGAAAAAAGTTCGGTCCTTCTCCTGTTTTCGGCCAATGCCTTGTTGCTGTCGTTCTTGATTCTCTCCAGAACACGGAAAGATCGTCAAGAAGCGAATTGGTTGGGTTTTTTTGGTTTGCTGTCAGTTGGCTACATGGCCCCGTTTATGCTCGGCTACGCCGGTTGGTATGCAGAAAAATGGAGTCGAAATATTCTCTTTTTTGTACCCTTTCAGCAGCTGTTTTTCATTGGCCCTGTTCTGTTTTTCTACTCAAAGGAGCTTGCCAAGGTTAAGTCCTCCGGATCACGCTATGATGTATACCACTTTCTTCCGGGTTTTATTTATTTGGCCTTCATTCTTGGAGTATTCGTTCTCGAAGTTTTCTACTATGGCGAACCTACCCTGTATGCAGACGGAAAGGATATGGATCTCGATCCGTGGTACCAGTGGACTGGATTTGTATCACTTTTTCTTTACCTGATTCTATCTATTGGTCATTACGTGCAATACCGTAAGGAAATCGTTGACTACTACAGTTTTGCTGAGGCAATTAAGTACCGTTGGTTAGGTAGGTTTTTAATCGCGTTTTCCGCTCTTTTGGTTGCTCGACTTTTGTTTTTTATCCTGAATCCCGAATGGGGAGAATTCGGAAGCAAGTTTTGGTATTACGTCTGTTTTGGCGTCTTATCGAACTTCATTTTGTTCAGTGGCTACCTTCAACTTATCCGAAATGATTTGAACTGGATTTCGATCCGAGAAAACGAAAATGCTCAAGAAGAAATAGAACCTGAAGAGAAAATCGGGGAGAATAATAGAGCTGTATCTCAGTCGGATGAAAAGATGGTTGCCCATTTGGAAGACATCATGAGGAACGGGTTGTACAAGAATCCCATGCTGACTCTCCAAGAAGTGGCCCAAATAGCAGATACCAATACCAAAACGGTTTCTTCAATAGTAAATCGCGCTTTTAAAGTAAATTTCAATGACTGGGTCAACCAATTTCGAGTAGAGGCGGTGGTCAAATCATTTGATGAAGGGAAACACAAGGAAAGAACAATCTTGAGTATCGCGCTTGATAGTGGGTTCAATTCTAAAGCCACCTTTAATCGAGCCTTCAAGAAACACAGGGGTCAAACTCCAAAGGAGTTCATGGATTCATTATCTCCCAAATGAGTCTCAAATCAAGATTTGAGTCGATTCAAATCCTTCAAAATCTATCCTTTGTCAAAAAAAATTACCCCATGACCCGACTCTTTCTATTTACAGCCCTTCTTTTTTGTTCACCGCTTTTGCTCTTTAGCCAAAGCATAGATTTATCTAAATTGGAACTAGTCAGGAAAGATCTTGACGAACTGGTTAAACCGGATGATCCGGGTTTGGCTGTTGGTATCATCAGCAATGGTGAAATTATTTTCGAAGAATATCGAGGTATGGCCAACCTTGAAAATCAAATAACCGTTACTGAGAAATCTCGATTTAACATAGCATCTGTCTCAAAACAATTTACGGCCTTATGTATTTTGGACCTGGCCCTGAAAGGGAAGCTTTCCATAGACGATGATTTTCGCAAATACGTACCTGAATTGTATCCCGAGATAAAAGACACCATACGAATTTCACATCTTCTTACCCATACTTCGGGGATTCGTGATTACTGCGATTTACTGGCTGTAAAATTCAAGCCTTGGTGGCGACAAGTGGGATTCGATAATCAAGACGTACTGGATTTGTTAGAAGAACAAGATGAATTAAACTTTTCTCCCGGTTCGAAATACTATTACAGCAATTCGAACTATACGATTCTTACTGAAATTGTTTCAAGGGTAGCAGACAAAGATTTTTCGGATTATTCGAAAGATCTATTTGTTCAACTCGGAATGAAGAACACGTTTTTCTCGACTAGCTACATGATGGTTATGCCGAATAAGGCTGTTCCATATGCCGATTGGGGAGATGGGGTCTGGAAAGTTTACCCAATGTTAACCAATCTTCACGGTGACGGCTTTCTCTACACTACTTTGAAAGACCAACTCAAATTTGAGCAGGCCATTCAAAACTCACCTACGGAAAACGGTTATTTAAGCCTAAGTCAGAAACCTATTCCCGAAGCTCCAATTGACACTTACGGTTATGGACTTGAACTAGAGGATAGGTTAAGTCGAAAGGCTGTCCATCATTCCGGTTCGACAGGAGCCTATCACGCCCAAACCGTTCGCTACTTGGATAACGACTTGACTATCGTCATAATGAGCAACAATGGAACATTTTGGAGTGGTTATTTGGCAGATGATATTGCCAATTACTTGTTACCAAAACATGAGGAAAAGAAAGTGGTGACAAAGATTATAGAGGATAAATCTAATCCCGTTGAGCTGAGTGTCCTCGCAGGAGATTATGAGAGTCCGGGAGGAACTTACGTCAAGATCTTTGAAGAGGATTCAAAGTTGTTTTGGAAAAAGGATAACAATAACCCAATTGAAATGGAAAGAACAACGGGAAATGCTTTCCGTTGGGTTGTCAATCCGGATGTTCAGCTAAAATTCGTTATAGATGATGTAGGCGATTACTTCGAGGTACATCAATATGACGAAGATCCCTTCAATTATATGAAAAAGGAAAGCTTTGATCCAACCGGAAATGACCTCTTAGAATTCGCAGGAAAGTACTATTCGCCTGAATTGGATGTTTCAATTGAGATAACCGTGTCGAATGAGGGTGAGCTCCTATGTAAGCACTCGGAGGATGAAGATTCGTTCACCATGCAGATCATTCAACGAGATGCACTTCTATTATTCAACTATCGTATTCGTGTGGACAGGGATAATTACGGGACGATCAAAAACCTGAGGGTTTCGAATAATCGGGCTCAAAGAATTCGCTTTGAAAAAGATTGGGAATCAGCTTCAAAAGAAAGAAGAACCATTAGGGATCGTGGTGTTATGGTGACGAATACTCAGGCTTTGGTTTCTCAACCGGGAGATATCATTCTGACTTTCATTGATGAGAATGGGAATGAAAAGTCTTTTTCACGGTTTGGAGGTGATAGCTATGATAAGGCAAGTATGGTTCAGCCAACAATGGATGGAGGTTACATCATTGTAGGTTCAACGAGTTCATTTGGAGCCGGGAACTATGATGTTTGGCTCATAAAAACCGACGCCAAGGGAAAAATGGAATGGAGTGAAACCTATGGAGGGGAATTAAACGAATACGGTGATTCAGTCATTCCGACACCTGAAGGATACCGAATCCATGGAAAGAAACAAGTCGAAAACATGAGTGAGTATGAAGCCTGGGAGTTTTCGGTTGATCTGAATGGAGAAATGAAGGAATAGACTCAGAATAGATCACTTTCTGCTTAGGTGTTTCGTATCTTTAGGAGACTAACCTTGAAGCTATGGCACGCCCAAAAACGAAAGTGGAACTACTTCGCCAAGGAGAAGGAAACTACAAAAAACTGGTCGATTTTGTTGATGCTCTACCCGAGGGCAAGAGGCTGTCTGAATTTCCGAAAGGAACAATGAATCGGAATATTCGGGATGTCTTTGCACACCTTTATCATTGGCATGGAATGATGTTGAATTGGTATAAGGTGGGGATGTCAGGGTGTAAACCTGAAATGCCCGCTCCGGGATATACTTGGAAAACCACCCCTGAATTGAATCGCTTGATCTGGGAAAAATATAGAAATACACCTTATATAGAAGTTCGCGGAACACTCGAAGAGTCGCATAAGTCCATTATGAAAATCGTCTCCAATCACACGAACGAAGAGTTATTCGAGAAAAAGCGATACAAATGGACGGGTTCTACCTCATTAGGAGCCTATCTGATTTCAGCTACTTCTAGCCACTACGATTGGGCCCTCAAACTGATCAAAAAAGCTATTCGCTGATTTCTAAAGATTCAACCTGCTTCTTTTACCCACAGAAATCTTGGCCGATAAATTCTGGCATCTTGAAAGAGGGACCAAAAGTCGAATGTGTTAACCGAATAGGTAACCAAGATCCCTTTTTCGGGGTGTTCGATATGTGGATGCGCGTAGGCGTTATAGGTCCATAAATTTCCATTATCGAGTCCGGTTTCAGGTGTCTCATATACAATTTGCGGACTGAACCAAGGTCCTGTCGGACTATCGGAGGTGTAAACCCGTATTTCCGATCCTGCAAAATCATCCTGCACTAATAACCGATAGTCATCACCTTGTTTGAAAACCGTTAACTGATTCGAAACGCGTAGGTTTTCTCCGTTACCTTTTTTGAGGTACACATCAGGAACAAATGTATCGCTCCATCCCTCACCATCCCAATATCTTATATCCAAGGGATTACTTGTATCAAATCTGGCTAGCACCGCATTCTTCCGAAACGTACTGCGGGTTCCATATACATATACGAAGTTTTCCTCCCTGTAGAGATTCACTCCCATCAAATATTGATCGGTTCTAGCCACTTGGTATTGGCCAATCATCTCAAGTCCGGGAAGAGAAAAAACGGTCAAGTCGGTACCCACTTGCTCAAAACTAAAGATTCCAATTTCACCTGTAGACCTGATACGGCTCATGAACATGTACAACTTCCCATCAAGAACAATTCCATCAGCTGGCCAGTACCAGTGATTTGGGTTGTCTAATGGCCGCACATAAGCTTCAGGATTTTCTTCTGTACCACCGTATAATGTAGTGAGTTGGTCACCATCTTGGATTACAAAAGTGTTATTAATGAGTGGTCCATTTCGAGTATAGTCTTCATTTACCGTACCTAAAAAGGTATCCCCGAAAGTCCAAAGCAATCGACCGTCAGGAAGAGGAATACTGTATGCTCCATCACCACCTGTCCAACCTCCGCCAAAAAGGTTGAATAAATTATTGAAGTAAGTCGCCTCTTGGGTTATGACGTTAGGACTAATGTCCTTTGCTTCGGCATTTCCTGGTTTCTCAGCTGGTGTTCCGTCCGGGAGGGAATCATCCTTGGCACAACCTAAAACAATCAATGAGGTTGTTAACAGGATCAGTCCTTTGAGGTATTTTTTTGTGATCATGACGATTCTTAAAGAAAGCAAGTTACGAAATGCGCTATTCCTTGGCAATGTTCTCTTAAATGAAGCTAATCGATCCATGTATCGACCCCTTTGAAGAACAAAGACTTAAATCGAGCCGTTATAATCTTAACCATACCCAAAATCATGAAATCGACTGTATTTGTTTTATCCGTATTTCTCTTTTGCTCTTGTACTTCTGAAAAATCAATCGTGACTGTACCTCCCGGTCAATCAATCGAAATGGATTTTGGCAATATGGATTCTTATCAAGCGACAATTAAGAATAAGTCTTTCAGAGGTGTCGACATTGCAGTTGTCAGCAAGAAGAACGGGGAACAGTTTCGTGGATTTGGAATAGGTTCGAAGAGTAAACAACGTATAATGGTTGAAAAGGAGGGTAAGTTGCTATTTCAAAACAGAGGTGAAAAGGCGGTCTCTCTTGCCGTCTCGGCTGAGGAGAAATCATTCCCCAAACAGCCTGAAGGAATAGTGTATAAGAATTTCACCTTGCGAAATAACACGGCGAAATCCATTCCGCTTATTATTCCAACGGTTATGAATCCCAATTTATCTCCTTTTTCGAATAGCGGGGTTAGCCTAAAAATCGGACAAGAAATTCTCTTTCGGGAAAAAGGGAAAAACTATGTTCTTTTGACCGTGAGCAATGACATTATGGACGGTGAGAAAGTTGATGTGGCCAAGCTCCTCAAAGAACGAAAGAAAGAGCTGGGCATTTAATTAAAGAAACTCGTTCACTCTATTTAGAGTTTGATGAGTTTTTGCCTCTCAGAATTCCCATCATCAAAAGAGATTTCCAAGAAATAAATGCCGCTATCTCCGTAAACAGTGATAACATTTCCGGATTCGGATAAGTTCCCATTTTCGAAAATGATTCTTCCAAGCGCGTCGTAAACAATAACACGTTTTATCCTTTCGGAGGTGGTGCCAATGGTAAAATCGCCTGAAGACGGATTGGGAAATACCGAGATTTTTTCGGCGCGGTCTCCATCATCGACTCCCAATGTATTTGGAACAAAAACGGCTTTAACAAATACTGAATCCGAATCAAAAGCGGAAGTGAATTCGATTGTGTTTGTTTCTACAGCTCCTTCCCAATGAGAAAAAACAAAACCTTCATTGGGAATGGCTGTGGCCGTAACCGGAACATTTGAAAAATAAATTCCTTCCCAAGGATAAACATCATTGCCTATTCCTTCTGCTCCTTCCAAAAGGTCAATTGTATTTAGGTGAACATAGCCGTGTTCAGAATCCGAAACGTCAATCACCAATTCATAGGTCCCATCGGTATTGAAGAAATCACCTATATGCTGCCTGTGAAATTCGGGACGCGCAGCTGAGAAATTCACGATGGTATCAACCAGATTACTCCATTGCTCAACTGATTGAACGCTGAGGTTGCCACCGCTCCATCGATCAACATGCTCGTCGTAATTTGTCGTGTATTGATTTTCGATTTCGTCAACGATTGAATGGATCCTTTCCGGTTGAAAAAGCGTGTTCAGCATGTCGGCTGACCTATTTATAAAATGTCGCTGAAATTCAGGGTTTTGCATGGCATTGATGAAACAAACCAAGTAGGTAACCAAGTCCTCCTGTGTATCCTCCAAATAATGCGAAATCATATCATAAGCAGGGGTGTTGAGATCGCCATTTAATCGATGCCCCCACGTTCTATCCATGTCTGTTAGAATAGATTGAAATCTGTCATCAGGACTTCCTTCGCTTTTGTCTCGCCACCAAATTGTGTTTTTAGGAAACATGTCCGAATTCATGGCAATGGTATTCACTACAAAGACATCGATGTATGAATTTATTTCGACCTGGTTCGTAAATGCTGAGTAGCTGGCAGGATCGGAAAAATCTTGTAGCGCGCACAATTCGTCCAATTCCATAATTGCGTCAGTGTTTCCGCTGGCAATCTCCGTTGATCCCTTGATCAAGTCAAGGTCTTCATTGTCAATTCCAAGTTCTAGTTTGAAGTAATTATCATCAAAGTGCTCATTGAGGATATTGAGGCCATAGAACTCTCCATTCAGAAAAACATAAAAAGGTCTCGATTGAGACACAATCATTCTCATGGGGCGAGCAATGATTTGGGTAAGGTGGTTCCTCATGTTTGTCAGTCGGGCGTCACCTCCACTATTTCTCAAAACAAGTCGCTCAAAAACATTTGGGCCGTCTTCACCAAAGAATGGATAATTCATTTGATCCATTCCGTAAGTATCTCTGGCATGAAAACGGAAACTTTTTCTGGCAAATCTTCGGCTTGAAGCTCCATGTGTTCTAACCCCAAGTTCTGCGGAAAAGTCTATGGATTGATTTTCCATATCAAAGAATTCAACCCATGCCGGTCTTTCCCAAAGAATTCCCCTTAAACCATAATTTGCCTCTTGATTAGGTGGGTCGTCATCATCAGGATTGTTTTCCCGCCAAATATCGAAGGTTTCACCTGCAGTTTGAATTCCATTGGAGTATTCGAATAAATCAACTTCACTCATTACTACAGAGACTACGGGTAAATCGTAACGATTCCAGGCCTCTTCGGCTATGTAAAAAACCCGCGTGACAATTTCGCTGGGAAGTAATCCGGGAGCTTCGGTTCTAGCCCTGACTACCGTGCCCTTATAGGAAGGCGAATCAGGAAAATAATCGGGTTCAAAATCATTCGTAGATGATTTCTGACTAATTCGATCGGGTAGGGGCGATCGGTCTACAATTGAAATGGGATTCGTGTATTCATAGGTTCTCAGGGTATCCGTAAGGAAAGGGCCAAAAGGCTGTGAAGGTTCATATGGATAGCTATTCTTGTAGGAGTATACTTCTTCTGAATCATTCTGGTTAAGACTTGGTTCAGATCCATCCAACGTGTAAAAAACTTCACCTTCGGATTCGGTGAAAATCATCAGTTGAAAAGGATCTTCGTAAAAGCCTGAGCTATGACTAAAGGTTGGTGGTGCGCATATTCCGAAAAAGGGTGTGGCCAAATTCGGTGCTCCGGGTGTAGGTTCGGCAAAATAAGCCCATCCGGCTTCTGCACTTCTTCCGTATGATACATCCCTGATTAATTCGACGGGTTGAACAATATCCGTTTCCGACATATCAGGATTGACCAATAGCAGTGGTTCGGTTGAGGTAAGCGAAAAATTGGTGTGAAGAGGAGAACTTGGATTTGTTTTATTCTTCCCTGACAACCACACCAGAAGAAATTCTCCCGGTTGGATTTCCACATCGGGAAAGATCCACCTAAAGGGTTGAGACTGATCATCACTGAGTCCGTAACCCGCCAAATTCACCGGTGAATCACTGATGTTCTTTAGCTCGCACCAATCTTCAAAGTCACCGTTTCCGTCAGCGAGCGTACGGAAATTCCGACTTTGTAATTCATTGATTACCAGAGATTGTCCAGTTGCTGAATTTAGGGTGACGAAAGCACAAACAAACAGGAAAATACTTAATACCTGCTTCATACTCAGTTAACGAATAATGAACAAAAGTAGTTACCCATTATTTTTGAAGCAATGGGCTGAGACAAATGGGTTTAATAGACGAATTTCTCCGAATCCATATCGGTGCCGTGAGAAAGCCTAAGCACATATGCTCCCCGCGCCAGGTTAGGATGAATTATTGAGAATCCATTACCATAGTTCTCCAAGATTTCTCCGTGCACTCTTTTACCGAGGAGATCATAGATTTCTACGACGAGGTAAGGGGCTGCAGAGCGGTAAACCAGATTTAATCCTTCTTGTCCTCTATATACTCGATCTAACCCAAACGCATCTCCCTGTTTGATTTCAACCGCTTGGGGATCACTAACCGTTGTGGTACCATCAAAATCCGTTTGGCGCAAACGGTAATACGAAATGCCTGTATAAGGAGCATCATCAATGAAAGCATAGGACAATTGAACGTTTGAATCTCCCGCTCCATCCACGGTTCCGATATCTTCCCAGTTTTCCCCATCCTTCGAACGCTCTATGGTAAAGAAGTCGTTGTTGATCTCCGAGGCCGTGATCCATTCGGTTCGCACCAAACCATCAACCACCTGAGCTTGGAAGGAGAGGAGGGTGATGGGGAGGATGTTGTTCATATTGGTTGTGCCAATAGTGAAGGGACTGAATGAAGTAATTGGATCGGAAGTAACTTGACCAACGGTATTTGGGATAAAAAAGGATCCGACTCCTCCCATATCTTCCCATCTCGAATTTCCCGCATTCCAACGAACCACACGAAGATCTAAAGGATCCTGAACATCAAAACAGGTTGTTGAATCTCTCCAATCCAATCTTAATTCTGCACTTATGGTTGCGCCTGATCGATTGACTTCCCAGTAGTTACAAGTTGAGGCGTTCACCAAATTTGGTCCTACAGGAGGGGGATTGCTTGGGTAACTTGTTCCGGGGAGATAGTTTTCATGGAAATACTGAATGGTAAAGTTGAGGGCAGCCGAACTGCTTTCAGGGTAAATCGCCGCTCCTCCCCATACAGACATGGTATCACCTGGAGCGATTACCTCAAAATCACCTACAGGGAAAATACCGAATGGACCTGGAGAACTAAAGCCATCGTATCTCACCACCCCATTTACATAAGAGTCTAAACCTCCGCCATTATTGACGGCTCCGTCTCCGAAAATTACTTCCTGATTCGATGTAGGATGAATAATCCCACGAGTAAATGTGGCATTACCATCGATGGTAATATTGTCAGATAGCTGAATTCCTTCCGAGAGTTCTGAGCTATTGTCAATTGTGATATCGTTGAATACTTCACCACCGGGACAGCTTATTGTTTGGATTCCCGATCCATTGAAGATCACCTCTCCAATCGCATTGATGACAGCTGCCTCATTGGCTAAGTTGTTCCAATTTCCTCCAAGGAAAATTGTATTTGATCCTAGATTCAGATTTCCATCATTTTCAATCTTCAGTTCATCTAGAACGGTTACATCTTCCTGGAGTGTCTTGATACCTGAATTTGCGAAAGTGACCTTGAAGAATTCTTCGGAAGCTACTCCGTCAAAAGTATTGATGGTTTGGGCTTCATCGCCATTGAAAATAACTTCTTGACCGTTTGGATTAAATGAACTTGTTGCTCCTGATCGAATCCAATCACCCCCGATTTCGAAAGTCCCCGAATTAACGGTTAAAGTGAACTGGCTTCCCGTGATTGTCAAGTCGTTTCTCAGTGATCTTGGACTGTTGAGTGTCAAATCGGTGTTTGCGTCACCCGAACTAGCCACATTATATGGGATACCCGGATTACCTGAGGCAATATCACCTGCGTCCCAGGTTACATCTCCAGCATCCACGAGATAACTGAATCCATTAGAGAATCGCAATAATGATTCATCTCCGTAATAGCATGAGTTATTAATGGCATATCCACCACCCGCAATTTCCAAGATCCCGTCAATTTTCGTGGGGTTTCCCGAACCAAAATCGAATCCTCCATTCCCTAACCGTACCAAAACGTTTTCTTCGAATAAAAGCTTGGTATTATTGAGAGAAGACACTTGTTTAGTTTGAAAAATCGGATCAACACCTCCTGCTCCCATGGCTTGGAATTCACTATTTGCTGGTCCTGTAACCCGACAGGTGTCGACGCCATCCACCACAATCTGGGCATCAAAGCTGCTGTTTCCAGCTACATTTTCAGCAGCAGAAAGGGTCGTACCGTTCAAATCCAGAATTGCATTCGTCAGTCTTAAGTCTCCATTGAAAGTGCGATCAGCATTCATAGTAAGGGTAACCTGACCGGAACTTCCGTTTAGGAATAGTTCATCCACATGAGTTGTATTCGAACTGAATTCTAGATCGGCAGTCATCGAACTCGTATACTCAACATCATATTGATCCAATCCTGTCAGAATTGGTTCCTTATCAATTGTTGAAGTTGAAGATTGTCGAAGAATTCGCGAATTATCGGACATGATGAGATCAGAGCCAGTCGTGGTGAAATCGAACTGTCCATCAGTTAGTCTTAGACGATCGTTTATCGTTATTGTATTCGTGACTTGAACTGTGCCTGACGGGTAATTGATTGCAAGGAAGTCGAAAGTAAGGGATCCAATAATATCAGTAGCCCCTGCACTTCCTCCCGTCATAATAACTTCTCTGTCATTACCATTAAAGGAACCGGTCGTAAGTGAAAAGGATCCTTCTACATAGATATCTCCTCCAAAATTATCCCCTAGATTGAGAGTTCCACCTCCAGCCGCAAAAGGACCTAAGAGAACATCTTCACCAATTGTCAGATTACCATTTGCTCCGTTGTTTCCAATGCTCAGCGTTCCGCCATTTGAAATTATCAGGTCACCCTCGGTAGCGTGCTGACTGGAAATGTTCATTGTAAGGTCGGTACCTTGAACTTCAACGATGTTTGGATATCCCTGATTTGAAAGAGCATTCCATTCATTTCCTTTTGTGTAAGTGGAAGCAACATAACGAAGTCGGGAACTAGAAGGATACACGGGAGGGTTGGTATCGATAAAACCCCCTCCTGCTATTTCCAGAATCCCCGAAACAGTTGTTATATCAGGTGCACCACAGTCTAGTCCGTTTTCCAACCTCACGGTAATGGGATTGCTGATTTGTAGTTCACCTCCGCTAACAGAGACCACTGTTTTTGTGCTATTCTGTATGAGAATTCGGCTATCCGTTGTTGGATTAGTAGTTAGTATGGTACAAATTCCATTGCTTACCCTAATATTGGTCGAAGGGGCATCACCGACCACACCATTTAGAGTCAAGCCATGATCTTGAATATCTATCACAGAGCCCGAACTCATATCCAGGATGTCCGAATCAAAGCCAGTCAGGGTAAGGTTGTCGAAGAGCCGAATACCACCTGAAGGATCTGTGTTGGTCGTAGTGATACTCGAGAATATTTCACCTCCGGGGCAGGTGATATCCTGGAAACCGGTTCCGTTAAATAGGATTCTCGAAATACCTTCGCCAAAACCCGTTTCTGCATAGTTTGTCCAGTTACCAGCCAGGCTTAAAATACCTTGCCCCATAGATAGGGTTCCATCTACAATGTCCACATTGGTTTTAACGGTCAATCCGAAATCAGTGGGGATGTTAACAACCGGTGTACCTGTCAACCCTTCGACTCTCAACTCGTTAATCTCAGCGAATATTTCCGCATCCGCAGAGCTACCTTCCAATGATTGTGTAGGTTGTTCACCCGTGAATCGCAATAAACCCGTTAAGCTAAAATTTGATGATCCTCCCCTGAGGAAAACATCTCCTCCTACAAGAATTTCCTTGCCGTTATCGGCAAATATTCCTGAGCCAGAGGACATATCACAATTCCAGAGGTTCTTGATTTCAAGTTGTGTAAATGTTCCTATTAAACTGATATTATTCGTTGTATTCTGGAGTAGATTAAAACATCTGACGTCCGTCCAAGAGTTAATGGAGGCGTTGATATTACTCAGCATTGATATAACCAGACGATCATAAGCAGTTTGATCAAAAGTGGAAGGTGATTGAATGATAAAATTTTGATCAACAATGAGCGAGGCACCAATTTCAGATCCGAGAGATGCATTTTCGTTGAGAATAAATCCTCTCACGGAAACGGCCCCATCACAAGACTTGAGTCCACTTCCTTGCACGATCAAATCAGCATAATTAACCCCACTTATGGTCTGATCACCCAAGCGCTGGTACCTAACAACCGATCCAATTGCGCAGGTGAGAAGAGATGAGGTGGTAAAAGTACCGCCTGAAGCAACCATTCCATTTGCGTTAAAAACGTCAACGTCACCTGTTACCCCAACGGTTACAGAGTTATAGTCGCCTAAAATGGAAAAGCCACCGTCGTTTAGTGATCCATTTATTGTGAGATCGGGAGATGCACCTCCCGTAGAATTAATCGCTTTATCAGAAATTAGAGTAAGCGTCGCTCCACTGACTATTTCAAGATTATTGTTATTCAATGACAAGGTGCCTGTTCCTCCTAACTCAGCTGTGCCTGTTATCTGAAATGGTCCGCAGGGACCTGTGCTAGACTGGGTTACATTTCCTGTCCCCGAAATCCCGTTTCTGAAGGTTTTGGTTCCGGTATTCTGCCAATTCACATTCGCATTGGCCTCGAATAGTCCGTTGATTACAGTGTTCGAACCTGCTCCAACATTACCCGGTTCAAGAGCAACCCTGAAAATAGGAACAACTCCAGGTGCTGCGTCTGGGAAATAAGTTTGATTCGCACTGAGAAAGGAGAGATTGTTGTTCCATTCAAAAATGGCTCCATCTTGGTATTCGATATCCCCCGTGCTCTGTGTTCCCGCGAGATCTCCTGACAGGCCAGTCTGGTTCTGGGTAGCTCTGATAATTCCTCCTGTTTGAACTTGTAAAAGAGCGGAAGAGGCGAAGGTGGGTGCAGATCCACCGTCAAGTTCATAGACTCCCCCATTTTCGATAGTGAAATCAGCTCCTGAGCCATTGTTGATATCAATAATTCCTCCCGTATGAAGGAGAATTCCCCCATTTTCAATCACTAGCTCATCAAAATCAATGTCAGAGCTTACCGTTACGGTGTGGCCATTTCTTACGACCACTTCCTGGGCATCGGTATCCGGCGCGCACTGCGCATCCGCCCAACCTCCCGTGCCGGTGGTACTTGTTTCCCATGTTCCTCGGTTGGTCCAATTACCGGAGTTTTTACTTCGGAAGAACACACTTGGATTCGCACACACGCTGGGTGTAATGTCATATGAAAAATCATCGATCATTACTCGTTCAGTAGTACCTACAGCAGTAACTCGTACAATCAGTTCTCCAACACCGACAGCAGTTGGTGAAGCAAGGTTGTAGTTAAGGGTCTTCCACTTTGACGTATTACCTAGAAAGCTATTAGTGATGATTCCTATGGCCAATGTGAAGTTTGCTCCTCCATCGGTACTGAACTCGACTATATGATTTGGGCTGGGATTATCATCATATCTTCTGATCTTCATCCCAAATGAGTTCGCTGTCCCATCAAAATTGTACGTTGCAGTCCAAACAACCGAAGGTCCTTGGTTAAGCTGCCAAGCCCTGTTTCCAAAGGCGCCTGGAACGCCATCAACATTTGAAGTGGTTCTGCGCAATGCAGGACCGCCGGTGAATTCCCAATTATCTTGATTATAAAGGTGATCCGTCTGGTACGAAGAAATAGACCCGCTGCCAGCTGTCCAATTTCCGTCCGTATCAAAATCTATAATTGCCGTATTCGGACTCAATACCGTTCCGATCAAGGGAATGGAAATAGTCGTAAATCCCGTAGAGGCAATGGTTAGATTACCCGAATATAATCCCGCCGTAGTTCCATCAAGTTGAACGTAAATGGGGGTGCTGGAAAGATTTCCGCCCGTAGGAGTAATATTGATCGATCCTGAAAAAGGGCCTCCACTGGTAAGTGAAACAGAAAATCCCGCAGGTGCCGTAATTACTATATCAGCTGTGAGGGCAGTGGCATTGATGTCAAAACTTTGCTCCGCAGAAGGAGAAGGTTCGATAGTGGTAAATTCATTGAAATCAGAATTCTCATTGATTTCACGTGGTTTAACACGACCAGTGATTTCATAGGTGCCGGCAATAGGAGCGGAGGTCTCATCAAGTGTAACGGTAGTGCTGAGCTCGTTGTTGGGAGCATCAATGGCTGAGCCGTAATGGTTCCAGGCTGAACCGTCCCAACGATTGATTTTTATTTGCGATTCAGTTCCGTTGACATCAGCGTTTTCGTAGCCCAAGGTCAAATTGTAGAGATAAGATCCTCCGGCAGAATTTGACGCAACCCAATATCTCGACAAGTAGTTGGCTTGAGCATCGGGATTGTTTAGTTCGGGATGATTACCGTCTACTGCCCGAAAACCTAAATTTCTGGTAGTGCCTTGATTGGTAAAATCAATGGATATTGGAGCGTATCCATTATTTCCAATGGGGTAACTGAAGTCGCCGGACTCAGATGATGAAAACTCTCTGACGAACTCTCCTGTGCCGTTGGTGTTGATGTGATTAGAACCGGAAGGCGTGCCGTTGATGACTCCACCTGTTTCTAATCTCAAGTTATTTGAGCCCAAATTGATAAGCCCATCGGTTAGTGATATTCCTGAAGCCAATGACCGATTATCGTGTAAACTCACGCCTGCCGAATTATCGATTACCAAGAAATCCGGTCCATCCGTATCGGGAAACTCTGATGATTGAGTAGAAATAGCCGATGTACCGTCATAAGAGAGGATTCCTCCCGAGAGATATTGAACGGTACCTGCTCCGCTCAGAACTCCATCTGTACGATAAAAAACAGCATCCTCGTTTATCGTAATAGTGGATCCTGATTGGAGAACCGCCCCGGAGGAATTGTTTAGTCGGTAACTTACTTCATTTGTTACACTCCCCGTAGATATTATTGTCTGTGAACTTGCACCGTCAAAAGTAATAAGGCCAGTGCCTGAGCCTGTCTCAGTGAGTGAACCACCCGTTTGCGAAAAATTTCCAGAGCACCTGATCTCCCCATTGCCTGAAGAGGTTGCAAAATTTATGGATCCATTCGTATGGGTGTAATCAACACAATCAATAATACCGTTTGTAGAACCACCTAAAGCAACTCCTCCCGAACCAGTCGAGGTCATTGTAAAAGAGTTAGCCGTAATCGTGCTACCCGCCAAGTTTACATTGGTGGTTTGAGAAGGACAATTCCAGATAAAAGAATCAAAGGATTGTTCATCACTGTCTCCCACGAATCCGAAGCTTCCTCCCGGATCAGTAAATCCTTCAATCAAACAAGTAGACCCAACATTCCAAGTCGCGTTGGGAATGTCTCCCAAAGTAGTTTGTCCGCTTCTTGTTGTGCTATGGGTGTATTGTCCTCCATTTTCGAAAACGAAGTTCGCTTCAAGTGTTTCGAAATTTGCACCGAAAACTCCATCACTAATGACCGTTCCGAATACGTTTACGACACCACCACTATTCGACGTAAGTTGAGTTTGATCCCCAAATGTGATGGTCACAGCCGCAGGAATGGTTGTGCTCGATCCAAAACCAAATACCCAGAGATTGGAAGAATTTGGAACATTCACATCGGAGTTAATGGTCAAAGTCCCGCTGAGGTTATCGTTATCCAAGTAGTTGATGGTCTCGGTAGTAGTGCTTTGAAACAGCTGATTTCCCGAGCCATTGAAGAGGATTTGTCGCTCATTGCAATTGAATGTTCCTCCTGATTTTGTGAAATCTCCTGTCAATTGAAGATCTCCTCCTGAAGAAGAACTCAAGCTGAAAGTTCCGCCAGTGACGTTGATATTTCCATTTACGATTAACGGGCTTCCACCTCCATTGAAATCATAGGTTCCTGCAGTGTTAATATCCCCGTTCACCGTTAGCGTGAATCCATTTTGTTGGACTGTACCTCCGGCGTTAATGGTCAGGTCGTTTATTGAAACATTTCCTTGAATACTGAGGGTGGCTCCGCTATTAACAATGATCTCGGAACTACTCATATCAGAGGATATTTGCAGTGTTCCTCCGTTTACCGTGGTAGTTCCGGTGTAAGATTGCGTACCGAAAAGACCAAGCCCTCCGGCTCCATTTTTCACAAGGGATCCGGTGCCTGAAATGGAATTCTGGAATTTTGTTCCTGCATAATCTCCGTCGATTGTGAGGGTTCCCGAACCTAGATTGATTACTCCTGAGTTACCTCCTCCTGATTCCGCAACACTGTTTACGGTTACACTCTGACCATTTAAGTTGAAGGTACCATCGGATGCAATGAAAATATCGGTGTCATCACTAAGATCACCCGAACTTCCGAGCCTTAATATACCGGCATCGATTCGCGTATCACCGGTATAAGTGTTGGCTCCATCAAACTCAACACGCGTATTTGTCTGAAGCGCGTTACTATCATCTCGTCCTATTACCACGGGTTTGCCTGCACCTGAGAGAACGCCGTTGACATTGATTACACCATTCGTGTTTTGACCTGCAAACCTGAGTTCGGTAACGTTTCCACTGATAGCAACGTTGTTCAAATTTAAATTTCCTGTACTCCGGGTAGTAATCCAAGATGATTGGCTATTGACATCTGAGAAGCTGATGTCGAGAAACAAATTTTGATTTGCGCTAGCATCGGACAGAATCCAACTATTGTCACCTCCATTATCAAAGAGGTTTACCGTATTTCCTGTAATTGAGTATGTGGTTCCACTATTGAAATACAGTCTCCACTGACTGGCAGGGTTCAGATCATTGTTACTGCTGCTATTTCCGTTTCCCTTCCATTCAAGTTGACCATACACGTATCCATTATTCCAATTGCTTCCTGTATTCCAATTACCTGTTCCCGTCCATTCAGTAAATAACTGAGCATTAACCGATAAACAGGCTACAAGAATCAGTATTGAGCTTAAAAGAGATTTGAGTTGCATCTTCAAATGTTTTGCTCTGAATTTCAGAGCCTACTAAAATAGTGTACTTTTCACACTATGGCAATTGGTTTTACTTATGACGATAGGTTAAGCCAAAGGTTTAGTCAGATAAACACTAAAAATAGGTCATTTTTTGCTCTTTTGCCGTTCTAATTAATTAACAACGAACCAACAATGGGGCGTTTTAAGGAATTAGATAACATAAAAAAGCCTCCGATTCGGAGGCTCTAATTTTGATCTATTCTCAATGCTTATTCTACCGTTACGCTTATGGTAGCACTTAGGGGTTCTCCATAACTGCGATGGATACCATCGGCAAATTGGAGAATTAACGTGTGTGTTCCGGCAGGTAAATCCAAGGTATCACCCGTCTGACCTCCGCCATAATGAATGTGCGTATCGTCAGCAGGAACCGCTTCGCCCATTGGAATCACACCTCCATTAATTATGATGTGATGGTGCCCATAACCTTCTTTCACTTCACCTGCGGGCTCCACTTGAATTCCCTCTGCACCGAACTCGATAAAGGCGGGAGAGGAGATGGTTGCTCCATCTTCCAAATTCGCGAAGTAGATGCGTGATCCGTCAGGTACGGCCGGCATTTCAGGACCAGACATTTCACTGCCGTGATCGTGGTCGTGCTCATCAACCATACTTTTCACTTCCGTGTTCTCAGATTCTGTTTTAGGTGCTTCGCCACAAGCTGCAAATAATCCCAAGGCAATCAGGGAAATAAATACTTTTTTCATGGTTTCTTGTTTCTCGATTCGAAGGTAAGTATTGCTTCTCAATTCTAATCCTAGAAAGGCAGGAACACAGGGTTTTGTTCACAAAAAGCCACCCCATCGCTGAGGTGGCTTCGCTCCACGTATGAAGGAGGGATGGTTAGCGCCCAATCATAAATTTTTCGGTGATGATTTCCTTTTCGGTCGTCAGTCGATACAGGTAGATTCCATTTGGCAAGTCTGATGCGTCGAATTCGTATCTGTTCTCGATTCCCTTGAATTGGTTTCCTGCAAAGATTGTTGACAGGACCTTTCCTGATAAATCATAGACTTCAAGAGTTACATAGGAGTCATACAGGATGCTGAAAGTTACCGTAGACCAATTTGTTACCGGATTTGGTGCCGTCTGCAGATTAACTCCCTCTCCCGGAAGGGTTACATTTTGCCATGGGGTAAATGGACCGCCGATGGGAGGGTCGATTGAGCACCCACACCTTACGCGCCATTGGTAGGTGGTTCCGGGTACCAATGGGTTGGTGGAAACAGAAAACGAATTCACATTTCCGCCAATAAGAATTTCATCCACTAATAATTCTGTTGTGCCTGCTTCTCGTCCCTGTACTTGGCATCCGTTCTGACCCAATATTGCCTCCCAACTTAGCGTTGCATTGTTGTCTGATAAAGAAACGGAGAGACTTTCCTCATCAATAGCCGGGAAAGGATCGGGACAACATGGCTCCAGGTTTGTATTTCCACCCACGCATTGGTCACAAAGATCTGTGAATGCCGAACCGCCGAAATCCCCATTGCAGTCAGGAAGGCAAGCCTCTAACCCCGTATTTCCACCAACACAGATGCCGCAGTTGTCAAAGAAAGCTGTCCCTTCAAAATCGCCGTTACAATCGGGAAGGCATTCTTCCAATCCGGTGTTTCCTCCCACACAGTCACCGCAATTATCTATAAATGCTACGCCGCCAAAATCTCCGTTACAGTCAGGCACACACTCTTCTAGTCCGGTATTTCCACCAACACATGTCTCGCAATTGTCAATAAAAGCAGTCCCTCCGTCGTCTCCATTACAGTCTACCTCTGCTAAACAAATTCCCACATTGGTTCCTATGGCGCTCCCGGATCGATATACCCTCAGATAGATGGTTTCTCCGATGAATTCTGCAAGTTCAACGATGACTTCATTAGGGTTGGGAAAACACCCTATTTGGGAGAAATCTCCACACGTTCCCGAGTAAAGAGCCGTAGCAAAAGGTCCTGTTCCCAGGTAGCTAAAGTCAATTCGAAGCCTTCCCGAAGGAGGAACCTCTGTGGTGAACCAGATATCGTTTGACTGATAATTACCACATCCCGGACCCGTAACAAGTCCGTTTTCTTGAGTTGCATTGCGGTTGTGAAATAGTTCGAAATCACAGCTTTGACCAGCGACAAGCGGAATTGCGTCAGCGCAATTGTCATTTGGTGCAATGTCATCGGCAGAGATGCAAATGTCAAATTCATTTCCTTGATCGCTGTTGAAGCGGTGCAAACGCAAGGTAATGAGTTGCCCTCCAAGAGCAGGTTCGTTCACATCTATGAGGACGTCGTTTTCGCAAAGCTGTTCTGTGAAATTTCCGCAAGAGCCTGTGAGGATGCTCATGTAAGCACCTGTATTTGTTTTTTCGATGGTAAAAGAGCCATTGTCGGGGGCGAGAAATCTGAACCAAACATCCCCACCTCGATAGGCTCCGCATGATGGATCATCTGCAACTGAAATATCTTCCGCAGTTGCAAATTCACTTGAAAAGGTAAAACTCTCACAAGAATCTCCAACGGCTAGAAAAATTGGATTTGCGCAGTTGTTATTTGAAGGTGGTTCAATTTCCCAGATACATATATCAAAAGGATTTCCCTGATCGCTATTGAATCGGTAAATCTGAAGGTATAACGTTTCGCCTGCCAATTCCGGATCAGAAAAATTCCTTGCGTTATCGGTACATCTCAATTGAGTGAAGTCACCACAACTTCCTTGAAGTAAAGCCCATTGGATTCCTCCGCCGTCAACATCAATTCTGAAGTTTCCTGAAGAGGGAACCGTGAAGGTAAACCATACATCACCGCCCCTGTATGCTCCACATGATGGATCAAAGGAATTGGCCACGTCTTCAGCTGTTGAGAACTCATTCGAGTAGCTCTCAACGGTACATTCTTCTCCAACAGGTATGTTGATAGGATTGGCACAGTTGTCGTTTGATGGGGGATCAATTTCCCAGATGCATATGTCAAACGGATTCCCTTGGTCACTGTTGAAGCGGAATACTTGGAGATACAGCGTTTGACCTGCAAGACTTGGATCAGAGAAATTTCTTGCGTTATCGGTACATCTTAGTTCAGTAAATGCTCCGCAGTTTCCTTGAAGGAGGCTCCATTGGATTCCTCCACCATTTACATCGATTCTAAAATTACCAGAAGCAGGCACAGTAAAGGTAAACCAAACATCACCCCCTCGGTAAGCCCCGCAAGACGGATCGAATGAATCTGCCGCATCTTGTTCAGTGGATAATTCGTTGGAGAAGCTTTGGTAGTTGCATTCTGTCCCCACCGTCAATGACTGTGGGTTTTGACAATTGTCATTGGTAGGAGATTCTATCTCGGTGATGCATATTGTAAAAGGATTCCCCTGTTCACTATTGAATCGATATACTTGAATATAAAGTTCGCTATTCGCAAGAGCAGGGTCTTCAAAATTCTCGTTTCTATTGTCGCAAAACAGCTGGGTGAAAGCTCCACATGCACCGTCAAGTAGGGTCCAGTAGATTCCTCCACCTGATATTTCTACTCTAAAATTTCCTGATGGAGGAGCTTGAAACTTGAACCAAACATCGCCTCCTCGATAGGCTCCGCATGAAGGATCAAATGAATTGGCCGCATCTTCGCCAGTCGAAAGCTCGCATGAGAAGTCTTGAGGGGAACATTCTTCACCAACGGTAAGATCTGTTGCGTCGGCACAATTATCATTCTCAGGAGTCTCAATTTCCCAAACACAAATCGTAAAAGGATTACTTGACGAACTGTTGAAACGGAACACCTGGATGTAAAGGTCTTGTCCGATTAAACCTTGAAGATCAAAGTTTTTGGCTCCATCTGTGCACCGAATTTCCGTGAAGCTACCACAAACACCATCGAGTAATACCCATCGCATCCCACTGCCGGAAATGTCAATCCGAAAAGTTCCAGAGCTGGGAACAGTAAATTTGAACCATACATCTCCTCCTTGGAAGGCGCCACAAGAAGGGTCGTGAGAGGCGGAAGGTAATTCGGTTGTTGATCCTACGCCTGTAAGATCATCAGGAATACATTCTGTGCCTAGAGTCAATACTGTGGCTGCGGAACAGTCGTCGTTTGCCGGTTGGGCGAACGCAGCAGAAGATATCACAAACAGTCCTGCTGCTAATAAACTTTTGATTTTTTTCATCGGAATTACTGGTTGTCATGATTGGTAAATCAAACATCGACCAATAAATCCGGATCGTTTTCACCCATTTGGGTGATTTTTAAGAAACGAATTCGAGTATTCGAAAAATAGCCTGGGTGCGGTTTGAAACGTCCAACTTTTCGAATAAGTGAAGCAAGTGTGTTTTAACTGTGTTGACTGAAACACTCATTGAATCGGCAATTTCTTTGTTGGTTTTACCTTGCCTTAGGTGAAGAAGTAGGTCGTATTCTCTCTGGCTGAGTGCCACAGGGACTGATTGATTAACTTTTTCGATAGCTAATTCCGTCGGTTTTTTACTCAGGTGATTATGGATCGCTATTTCTAGAGAAGCCATCACATCATTCCCTTCAAACGGTTTTAGAAGATAGCCATCGGGATTGGTTTCTTTTGCTCTATCTATTATCGATTTAGCCGAGTAACTGGTCAGGAATATAAATGGAAGATCGAAGTGTCCTCTGATGTACTCCGCTACATCAATTCCGTCCTTATCGTCTTCCAAATTCACGTCTAGAACGGCTGCGTGAATGGTTTCACTTGAAAGCAAGGAAATGGCCGACTCATAATCATGAGCAATTCCCGCTAGTTCGAATCCATAGTCGATTAAGAATCCCGCAAGATCTTCGGCAATCAAGGGCTCATCTTCTACAATTAAGATGCGATACTTTTCGGCCATATTCGCTTATACTTTCCAATGAGACAAACAACCTTACAACCATCAGACCCCGATATATCGATGGTCGCATTGAGCTTTGCCTGAAATGCTTTTATCAGTTTCATTCCGAAAGATATGTCATTCCTCTTATCATCGGGAAGGCCCTTACCATCGTCTTCGACCCGTAATTCAAGATGACCTTCTTTTTCGGTAAATTCAACGTGAATCTGCCCTTCATCTCCTGGTTCGAAAGCGTATTTCAGTGAATTGGTAATGAGTTCATTAATAATTATTCCCAATGGTATGGCGGTGTCGATATCGAGCGTGATCGGTTCAACGGAGACCTTCAATTCTACCAGGTCATGATCCAATTTGTAGGCTTGAAAGAGCTTCTCACTGAGCTTGGGAATATACTCTTTCATGTCTATTCCAGCCAGGTTGTTTTCACTGTAGAGGAATTGATGAATAAGTGCCATAGAATGCACTCTGTTTTTGCTTTCACTGATGGCATCTTTTGCTTTTTCGTCTTCAATTTCTCTCCCCTGAATACTCAACAGTGAGCTAACTACCTGCAGATTATTCTTCACGCGATGGTGAATTTCCTTGAGTAGTACTTCTCTATCTGAGAGGGCCTCGGCGATGGTTTTATTCTTGTATCGAAGAATAGAGGATACCTTTCTCTGATTATAAAATCCATAGGTAACGAAGCCAAGGACAAGCACCAGAAGTGTAGCGAATAAAAACAGTAGCTTGCGCTGGTTGCTGCTTCTTTCAGCGGCGAGGTTTTGCTCAGCAGCCGTTAGTTGTAATTCAGTGATCTCTCTTTCTTTCGCCGCGTTCTGATACTTTTGCTCAAGTTCGTTGGTAACCCGAAGCATATCTTCATTTACCATGTCTTCTCTAATTCGAGCATACTCTTTAAGGTGAGTTAAGGACTTTTCTGATTGCCCCATCTTTTCATACAGTTCTGAAAGTCCCTCGTGGATCTGCATGACGTACCTAGAGAAATTGATCTGTTTAGCGGTTTCTAGTACTTCGAAGAAAATTTTTTCCGCTTCACCATATTGTTTTTGGTGGGTAAGAATTTGTGCCATTCCCGTCTTCACTACACAAGCGGAAGCCAGATCGTCGAGTTCTTCAGCAAGAGGAAGGGCCTTTTTGAAATAATAAAATGCGAGATCACGGCGCTCTTCTTCTTGAAACCAGCTTCCTAAATTTAAGAGGGCGTGAAGCTTTAAGTCTTGGTCTTGCATCGATTCAGTAAGTTCAACAGCTTCTGTGAGAAGTTTTGGAACCGAGTCTTTTAACCCCATTCTTTTGTAAGTGATCGCAAGATTTATCAAGCTCCCCGCAATCCCCTTTTTGTTTTCTTTTTTTACTTCAATGTCCTTGCTTAACTGGAAATAGTCGAGTGCCTTTTGGTAATTGCCCTGGGCCCTGAAAATGATCGCCAGATTATTGTAGGTGTTTTCTAATCCTTTTCCATCAATCGATTCCCTGAGTGGAATGACCTTCAGGTAGAGTTTGATGGCTTCATCAAGACTCCCGCTTATTTCGAACAGAATGGCCTTCATCTCCATCGAAACGGCCTTCCAATAGGGCGAATCCATCTTATTGGCGAGTGACATAGCCAACTCAACATAATGAGCAGCACTGTCGTAATCGCTCGAATGGTATTCCCACGCCAGATCGTTGTATGCACTCACCCGATTCTCATCTGAGTCTATTTCTGTCAGCGCTTTTTTGATTTCCAGGATGGTCTCATTCTCTTGGGCATGAAGAGATGAGAGCAGAACCAGATAAAAAAGGAATAAAAGATTGCGACGTAGCATGGATTGGAAAAATAGGAAATCGCCGAATTTTTAAGTTGTAAATCGAATTAATTTAAAATACTAATTAAATTAGTAATCTAATTATATGGGAAAATATCGGGAAAGAGGTTCGGCTTTGAACCCACATAATCGTTTTCTGGCCAACGAATACGTCCGTGTTCATGAAGAAGGGATAGACTTGCCAAATCAAGAGGCGGGCAGGACTGAATACGTTGAGGTATTTCCTAAAACCATCGTCAATAAGGTTACCAGCCCCGATGTGGGGATGGATTATTCGCTAAATCCTTATCAGGGATGTGAGCACGGTTGTGCCTATTGTTATGCAAGAAATTCTCATGAGTATTGGGGATACTCCGCTGGTATAGATTTCGAGAGAAAGATCATGGTAAAGAAGAATGCGGCTGACCTTCTCCGTAAAAAATTGGATTCTCCGAAGTGGGAGCCTCGTTCAATTGCCCTTTCCGGAAATACGGATTGCTACCAGCCAATCGAGCGAAAATTGAAAATCACCCGATCTCTTTTAGAAGTTTTCCGGGAGTACAACCACCCGGTTGGAATCATAACCAAAAACTCTTTGGTGCAGAGAGATATGGATATTCTGAGTGACTTAGCCAGCGATGGACTGGTCAAAGTCATACTCAGCATTACCACTTTGGATGAGAAGCTACGCCGTAAAATGGAGCCTCGCACGGCAACGGTGAAGCAGAGACTACGGACTATTGAAAGATTCACTGAAGCGGGAGTACCTGTGGGTGTAATGATGGCTCCGATAATTCCCGGGTTAAACAGCCATGAGATTTTTCCTTTAGTGAAGGAAGTTGCCAGGAGGGGCGCCTTAAAGGTTGGATACACCATGGTCAGATTGAATGGTCAGATAAGTGAAATTTTTCAGGATTGGGTGAAAACGGAATTTCCTGATCGGGCGAACAAGGTTTTAAATCAAATCGCCCACGCACATGGGGGCAGTTTAAAGGATAGTCGCTTTGGGACAAGAATGAGGGGAGAGGGAAATTACGCTGAGATGGTCAAAAGACAAATGACCATTGCTAAGTTGAGGTATTTATCTGATAGGGAGATGCCTTCGACGAACCTATCTATATTTAAGAGACCTCCCAAAGGTCAATTGTCCCTTTGGTAATAAAAAAGCCCACAACGGATGTGCGGGCTTTTCAGCATTTAAACTAAATTCTTTTGATCAGAACTGGAATCCTACCCTAATCGCACCAACAGTTCCGAATTCAGAACAAAATTCTCCACCATTAGGATCAGTAATATCATCCACACCATCCTGATCAGACTCAGTAACCGTATCAAAATCATTTTTGAAGCTGATGATGTAATTGAGTTCAGTCCCAATATAAATCCCGTCTGAAAAATAGTAGTCTGCTCCCAAGACGCCTCCAACACCGAAAGTCAATTGTCCATTTCTTACTGTTGTTTCGGCCAAATCTGTGGTGTTGTCAAACAATGGATTTTCAATTTTACTGGTTTGTCTGGCTAAATCTACCATTCCAATTAAACCACAATAGGGGCTAAGTCTGTTAGTACCTTCGTGGTGCCATTCATATCCTCCTTGAAGACCAATGTTGAACCAGTTGTCTACGCTTCTCAGTTCTACATCTTGATCCACCCCGTTGACCGGTACTTGGACAAGCTCTAGATCCGAATCGGACTTATAACCCAGATCGACCTGACCTCTAATAGCCGTATTTGCGCTATTAAATTGACGAAGACGTATTCCCATGGTAGAGAACACAGCACCCTCTGAGTTGAACGGATGAAACATTACTTCTACTGTTCTTTCGCCACCTTGTTGTTTAAATACTTCGGAATTGATAGCGGTAACAGGGGTTTGTGCCTTTGCTGCAAATCCAACGAAAATGGCAGCAACTGCTAAAAAGACAAATTTTCTCATAACGTAATTTTTTAGTTAGGCTGTTTGAGTTTATCTCGCAATTTCGCCATATGGCAGCCCTATTGGTGTTCGATGATTTGAAAGAAATTAACACCTGATGGTGAATTGTTGAAAAATGTAATATTCGGTAAAGCAGCACTATAAGGATTCAATTAACATGTTTTGAACATGAAATTAGAGATCTTACCTACCTGATATTCCGATTTCAATTTACCAAAACCGGAACTTTAAGGGGACCTCCTTTAGCTCTCATTTACTTGATAGATTCATATCTGATTGTTCATCAATTCAAAATTCATCTTTATTTTTCACTCTTTGTAAACCAATTCAATACCATGCAAGTTAATTTTCTATCTACTCGGTTTGTTTCGTTATTATTTTTACCAATCATCCTTTTGTTTACCGCATGTTCAACTGAGGATGGAAGTAGCATGAAAGAAGAGGCAGAATATCCAGTCTATTCAGGTTCTGATTTGGGCTTGTCATTTAATGATGAGGGCATGACGGTGAAGACATGGTCTCCGAAAGCAGATGAGGTTGTATTGCTCATTTACGACTTCGATCTCGATTCAGAACCCATTGAGGAGTTTGCAATGGAAAGGGAGGAAAATGGTGTTTGGGTGAAAAATGTGTCCGCCGATTACAAGGGTAAGTATTACACACTAAGAGCGTCAATCGACAATTCAATTAGGGACGAGGTACCAGGAGTTTATGCTAAAGCAGTCGGTCGCAATGGCAGAAGAGCCCAGTTTGTAAATCCTGCAGAAGCTCAACCTCAAGGTTGGGAAGGTGACAAGGCTCCCAAGTATGAAGACATGCAGCCTAATGACTTTCTTGTATACGAAGTTCATGTAAGGGACTTCTCCATTTCTGAAAGTTCCGGAATGGAAAACAAAGGGAAGTTTCTGGCTTTTACGGAAACAGGAACAACCAACTCAAAAGGTAAAGCCACTGGAGTAGATCACTTGAAAGATATGGGAGTGACCCATGTACATCTTTTACCCTCGTTTGACTTTTTTACGGTAGATGAGACTCAACTTGATGAACCGCAATATAACTGGGGTTACGATCCTCAAAACTATAATGTCCCTGAAGGCAGTTATTCAACCAATCCTGCAGATGGATCGGTAAGAATCAGAGAGTTTAAGGCCATGGTTCAGTCGCTTCACAAGGCGGGCATTGGCGTGGTGATGGATGTTGTTTACAACCATACTTCGCGAACAGAAGGACTATCATTTGAAGAATTGGTTCCAGGTTATTACTACCGCCAATGGAATGATTCGACCTTAAGTGATGCCAGCGGCTGTGGTAATGAGGTAGCCTCCGATCAGCCAATGATGAGAAAGTTTATGGTGGAGTCACTCAAGTATTGGATGGAAGAATACCATGTGGATGGATTCCGATTCGACTTAATGGCGATTCACGATATCAAAACCATGCGTGAAATTGAAGAGGAACTGAGGGCGATAAATCCGAATGTGCTGCTTTATGGTGAAGGCTGGACTGCAGGAGACTCTCCACTTCCATCTAAGGATCGAGCCCTGAAAGCCAGTACGTATGAAATTCCGGGCATTGCAGCCTTTAGTGACGAGATTCGAGATGGGCTAAAGGGACACTGGAGCAGTCATGAATCAAAGGGGTTCGTTAGCGGAAACTCAGGTCTGAAGGAAAGTGTGAAGTTTGGAATTGTCGGAGGAATTGATCACCCGCAGATCGATTATGAGAAAGTTAACAACACTGATACGGCTTGGGCGGCAGAGCCTCATCAATGCATGGTTTACGTTTCTTGCCACGATAATCACACCCTATATGACAAGCTCAAAATTGCCAATCCCGAAGCTTCAGAAGAGGAGATCAGGCAAATGCATCTATTGAGCAATTTTGTAGTACTTACCTCACAAGGTGTTCCTTTCTTGCATGCAGGAGTGGAATTCTTGCGAACGAAAAATGGAGTGGAGAACTCGTACAAGTCGCCCGATGAGATCAATCAAATCAACTGGGA